>NZ_JBEPPX010000037.1:0-17953 GCF_040547535.1 Roseovarius sp. MBR-78 | reverse complement strand
CGCAAGCAAAGCCCAAAAGACGAGCTCGCTATTTAGTGGCCGCTCGCCTGTGGGCTTTGCCACCTCGGGGGTGGGTCATTTTTGGATGATCACACCGGGTCACTTTCGAATGCACATTGACAAATTAGGGTACAGTGACGCGATCACCCGCGACGGGCTCAAGGATATCTTCGGCAAGGAGATCAGCCGCGACCTGATCGGCCGGTTGCATGCGCGCGGCCTGATCGGAACCGGTCCGCGCGCGCCGCGTCGTGGTGCCCCCTATACCTTTGTGACCACAGACGCGTTCCTCGCGGCTTTCGGGCTGGAAAGCTTGCGCGACCTGCCAGACCCTGAACAGTTGAATGACGCCGGGCTGGCCGCGCGCCCCTGAAACCTACTGCGGAATCTCACAGTGCGTGACGCTTCTGATGGAACCGCCGGCGCTCGTTGGCCAGATCCCGCAACCGACCGCGCAGAACCGTGTCAGGGGCACGCTGGGATCGATAGCGGATCACCGTTCGATCTGCGTCGACGATATGGCAGGCCCGCCGCTCCGACAGGCCATGCTCGGCCCGATGATATGCGACGGCTTCACGCTTGACGGCGGGCCCTACCACTTTTTTGCAACCAGTTCCTTCATCGCAGCCAGATCCAGCATCTGCTCGGCCAGAATGCCGATGATTTGTTGGCCCGTGAATCTTGTTCGCTTCATTTCCCGTCCTCTGGTTGGACCGGAATCTAATCGCTTCTGGAGGAAAAATCCTGTGGCAGGTCAACCCCCATGACCACGACTTTCCAACGCAACTGGCGCGACGAGCCTGAGAGCATCTGGCGCTGCGCGACGGGCGATTCTGACGTTAGCGGGCCAGGGCCGTGCCCGCCGGTCGTCGAGTACAGCAGGGAGTACGAAGCTCAAGCGGCAGAGGAGGCGGACCTGCTGCCGGAGGGCTCGGCTATCGTTGAGATGCTGAGCGACTACGCCGTGATGCGGGAGCAGGCGCGGGCGGCGCGCCGCTGATCGAGTGAACCAAACGAGTGGATCGTTCGCATGAGGGCATGATCACTCATTGAAGCAACTTCTCGTGCCGCTCACCGGTGATGGTCATTGGGCCGTTTCGCGGATCTCGAAGATCGTTGTTTCTCCCAGCTTCTTGACAAGGGATCGCTCGACTTCGGCCATCACGCTGGAGACGCGGTGATGAAAGGCATGCGCCACCTTGTAGTCGTCGGCCACGTCGTCGGCTTCCGCCGGAGCGAGGCGTTCGTCGAGCGCGAGTAGCTTGTTGCATGGGTCAGCATTTGGGGGCAGTTGCCCCTGTCCCTCAGTGACTATGCGACACGTTTGAAGACCGCGCGACCGAGGCGCGTCATGCGGTTGAGTGATTCTGTGGCGATCTGATTTTCTGTGATTTGCCGATCCATGTTTCTGGAGTTCAGCCCTGGGCCGATGACAACTTTGCGGCGTCCGATCTGGGCTTCGACGTGGGCTCTGCTATTGTACCCCGTCGCTCACTGCCACGCCATTCGGCCATGCTCGGCGATATGCTCTATGTGAGCGTCGCGCCCATCGCTTAGGCCGAGGACCGCGCTGATCGGCGGCGGAATGGTGATCTCGACGTCCGTTCCGAAGGCCTCAATCAAACAGCTGGCAGCTCCGGTGCCGTCATAAGCTCCGTCTGCAACGACGCGGGCCACCGGAGTTTCGATCCCGGCGATGAGGTCGGGTAAAGCGGTCTCATCGCCAACTTGATCGGTGGTCAGCAGCGAAGTGCCGATCTCGCCGCTGTCCGGATCGTAGCCAATATGGAGTTTGCGCCAGGATTTACGGGTCTTTCCCGTGCCATGCCTTTCCTCCTGCCAGCCGGACCCACGATGGATATTCAGGCCCGTGCTATCCACGATCAGCGTGACGGGGCCACTGGATTGCGTCCTGTCATCCACGACCGACAGGCCATTTGCTCGCCGCGATAGGGTCGAGAAGTCCGGAACCGGCAACGCCACGCCCATCAGCCCAAGGAGCGACCGGACGAACCCTTGGGTTTGACGCAACGACTGGTGGAAGATCAGCCCCAGCGTCAGACAGGTCTCAATCGCGAAGTCCGAATATTTCGGCTGACCACCGCGCCCCTTTCGCGTCGGCGCAGACCATTTCTCGATCACCCCATCCTCAAGCCGGATCGTCCCGTCACCGCGACGACGCAGAGCCTCGTTGTAATCCGCCCAATTGGTCACCGCGTATGTCGCCTTGGAAAACTTGTCGCGCCGATCAGCGTTGAATATATGCGGCATTGGGAGCTACCTTGAGCATATCAGGGCTCGCTTCTTCGCCGATCTCTGCGACCCATGCAAAAAGGTGTCATCGCCCGTTCCGCCATTCAGATGATCGCGTCCGTCGCCACCGTTCAACAGGTCACTTCCGGCTCCAACATTGATCCTGTAGGCCTCGCGATTGCCGAACAGGCGGTCATTGCCCGCCCCCTTTTGAGCATGTCACGGCCCGTGCCACCCTTGAGGAAATCCGCACCAGCGCCCCCATCGAGACGATCCGCGCCACCGCCACCCTTGAGCGTGTCGGCGCTTGCACCTCCAAAAAGCCGATCTGACTGTCAGGTTTGCCGGGGAAGTTCCGCCCCCATGCGGTGGGATATACTGCGCGATAGCCGAGTGATATCTTCGACCAGATTTTCACGCTTTGACATAGACAGATCCTCAGCGGGCAGGCTTACGGCCACTCCGGCAAGTGGCCTGTTGCTGGCATCGAGAACGGCTGACCCGATGCAAACCATGCCTTCGGCAACCTGCTGATCGTCGATCGAGTAACCTTCGTGGCGTATGGTCTCGAGTTCCTTAAGGAGCGCTTCGACTGATCTTACGCTGTGGGGCGTCCGCGGCGCCGGAAATGAGCCAGCATAGAGGCGCATCACTTCGAAATTTGTCATATAGCTCAGGAAGGCTTTGCCGGTGGCGGTAAAGGCCGCAGGCAAACGCGCGCCGATACCAAAGCGGAAAAGCGACGTATTTACTTCGGAGTTTCTGGCCGCGATATACACCACATCCTGGCCTTCCATGACGGAAAGAGTGATGGTTGCGCCGGGTAGCGTCGTTTCCGTATCCCAGATCGCCGAGAATTCGGCGGTCACATCCGATTTAGATGAAAAGGCATTGGCCCATCGCATCACATGCGGACCGATCTGGAACGTCTGATCTCGCCGCCGCACCAAAAGCTCGAGATCCACGAGGGTCTGGCAAATTCCGTGGAGGGTGCTTTTGGCTATTCCGGTTTTGCGGCTCAACTCGGAGGCAGTCATGGCCTGGCGCGTTTGGGCGACCAGATCAAGGATAATCTTACCCCGTTCAAGTGCGGGAACTTTATAGCGGTTCTCGGTCAATTTCTGGGGGCCTCCCAGCTTGAATTCGACCCCATCCTCTTTAACGGTGGACAACAAAAAGCAATTCTTGACATGCGCTTTGACTCGCGACTACTGTTCCAACAAGCGAACTTTGTTCAAAATGCCGAACAAAGTCAATGTATTTGATCCTTTGCAAACTTCTGGGGGGAACACGTGTTTGGTGACATGACTCGAAGCCGCCTCTTTGCCCTGACGACGAGATCAGCATGGCATTGAATGTACGGGACTGGGCTGTGAAGTTCAGCGATGCGTCGGACAGTGATGAGACCATCGCTGCGATGGCGCGGTATTTTACCTGTCGTTATCTTTGGGACATGGAAAAAGTGAAGGTCATCGTCGAGATGATCGACGGCAAGGTCTATCGAATGAACATAGATCCTGGCCCCATGGACCCTTGGGATTTTGCGCTGCGGGCTTCGGCCGCGACATGGCGTGAATTCGCGCGGCCCGTTCCCAAGCCGATGTATCACGGCATATGGTCGGCAAGCTTCCGTCGAGATCTGAAGATTGAAGGCGACCATCTCAAGTTGATGCAGAACCTGCGGAATTTCACCGTGCAGTTCGAATTGTTGCGCAAGGTTGGCGTGCCTGTCTGACATAATGATTGCGCCAATCGTTGCGTCGGCATCGTCGGCGCGGCCAAAGGGAGAAATAGATGGCGAAACACTCACCTGTTATCGGACGCTATGTGACGATCGAAGTGGATGGCTGCGAATACAAGGTGTTCTACCTGCGCAACGGTCATGGAATTCCTCTGGTTTGTCAGCATACCGCCGGGTGCCACAACCATCAGTGGCGCGATCTTCTGGAAGACGCGGAGTTGACCCAGAAATATGATGTGATTGCCTATGATCTCGCCCGGCACGGCAAATCCGATCCGCCACTCAACAAGGAGTGGTGGAAGGAAGAATATCGCCTGACCGCCGATCACTACATGAAGTTCATCGTCACATTATGTGACGCGCTGGAGCTGCGCGACCCGATCTTCATGGGATCGTCGTTCGGTGGTAACATCGCTCTGCAACTTGCGCGGCACTACCCGGATCGTTTTCGGGCGGTGGTGCCGGTGGAGGCTGCGGATTACGCACCGGGATTCTTTCTGGACTGGTGGCACCACCCGCATGCGAATGCGGCACAGGTCTGTGCCAGTGGCACGTGGGATCTGATGGCGCCGCAAAGCCCGGAGAAGGATCGATGGCTGACCTGGCACTACTACACCCAAGGGTCCGAAGCATTCAAAGGCGATCTCTACTTCTATTCGGTGGATCACGACATGCGTGAGCAATTGCGCGATATCGACACCAATCGCTGCCCCGTAATCATGATGACCGGCACCTATGACTACCTGACTCCGCCCGAGGCGACCGAAAAAACCGCAAGCCAGATCCCCGGTGGGGTCTATATCGAGATGGAGGATATCGGTCATTTTCCGATGTCGGAAAATTATCCGCTGTTCCGCAAATACCTCAAGGAAGCGCTGCGACTTATTGACGAACGCACCTGAAACCGGGGGATGTGATGAAGATTGTCGAATATGACGGGCGTGGTCAGAGGGTCGAGCATGATGCGAAATCCCTGCTCGACGGGCCATCCACCAGCTACTTGGCCGAAAGGCCTGGCAGGGTGTCTGCGCGACCCAAGGTAACGGCCAGTGCCGGGCTTGAATTGCATATGTTCCAAACCGGCGTTCTGAGGACAAAAAAGAAGTTTATCTCGATGAATCAGGGTGAAGAGGATTTCGAGATCCCCGTGCCTTGGTTCCTGTTGAAGCATCCCATGGGAAATGTTGTTATCGACGGTGGAAACGCAGTCGAGGCAGCGATCGACAAACGCGCCCATTGGGGGGCCGTCGTGGATGCCTATGATCCGATCATGTCGGTTCATGACAATTGCGTCGAACAGTGCCGGTCCGTGGGCGTGGAGCCGCACGACGTGCGGTTCGTGCTGCAATCACATCTGCATCTGGATCATACCGGCGCAATCGGTCGGTTTCCAAAGGCGCAACATATCGTGCAACGCGCGGAATACGATTATGCGTTCGATCCTCACTGGTTCGCCGCGCCGGCCTATATTCGCGCCGATTTCGACCGGCCCGGCCTGAAATGGAAATTTCTAGGCGGAGAGACCACCGACAATTTTGATCTGTTTGGTGACGATGTGATACGGATGATCTTCACCCCTGGTCATTCGACTGGGCACATGTCTTTCCTGATTACGCTTCCAAACAGCGGGCCGATTCTGCTCACCATAGATGCCGCCTACACCCTTGATCACTGGAACAACAAGGCCTTGCCGGGGCTGGTGGTTTCATCGGCTGATGCCGCAAATTCCGTGCACAAATTGCACCGCATAGCCGAACGTACGGGCGCCCAAGTTGTAACGGGGCATGATCCTGCGGATTGGGAAAAATGGAGGAAGTCGCCAACAACTTTTTACACCTGATAAATAGACAGTTCCCGGTCCCCATGTGCGCGCTTGCCAACAGAAGCGCCTGACCGAGAGCACCACCAACGGAGGAGAACCACAGAATGAATCGTTTCTTTTCACTTATCGTCGCCACGGCCCTGTCCGTGTCGAGCGTCGCCGCACAAGGGGTTGAGGAGCTTGGCCCGGAACTGGTTGACCGTCTTTACAATTCGGACATGCTTGATCCCGATCAGCCGATCGGCCCGAGCGCCTATCGCGATTTCGTCGCCGCCAACCCGCCGCCATGGAAAATCGGCTATGCCAGCTCTTATGCCGGCAATACCTGGCGTGCCAACGCGATGGATGAATTGCAAAATGTCATCATCCCCGAATGGAAGGAACTAGGCCTTCTGGAAGAGGTGATCATAACGCAATCGAACCTGAATGACAGCACGCAAATCCAGCAGATCCGCCAGCTTGTCGATCAAGGTGTCGATGCGATTTTTGTCTGCTGTTCCAACCCGACGGCCCTGAACCAGTCCGTCAAATATGCCTATGACAAGGGCGTCCCGGTGTTTTCCTTCACGGGCTACCTGACCTCACCCTACTCGGTTAACTCGTCTGTGAACTATCAGCTTGCCGGTTTCGAAATTGGCAAGTGGATGGTAGATGAGTTGGGTGGATCGGGTAACGTCCTCGTCGTCGAAGGCATCCCCGGCACCTCCGGCTCTGACAGTCAGGATCGCGGCGTGCGCGCAGGGCTGGCCACCAGTGAAGACATCAAGATCGTCGGATCTGTTGCCGGCATGTGGACTGATCAGGTCGCACAAGGCGAGGTGCAGCGCTGGCTCGCGACCAACCCGGGTCAATTGGATGGTATCGTCGTGCAATCTGCAGCTGAAATGGGTGTTCTTCGAGCCGTGCAACAATCAGGGCGCGAAAATATTCCCGTGGCCATCGGCGGCGAATTGGGCGCGCTTTGCTACTGGCGCAAGAATCCCGACTATATCTCCGCGGCGTATCAGGTCTGGCCGCCGCAAGATGAGGTGCAACTGATTTGGAACATCATGATGCGGACACTTCAGGGCCAAGGCCCGAAGATTCAATCGATCCTGGTTGATCCGATCCGGCTTACCTTTGACGACATTGCGAAGATCCTCGACGAGGATTGTAACGAGCAAAGTACGGAATGGCTCTCTGTGGGAGCGGCAAGCTGGGGGGCTGATCCGGCCTATCTGGACCAGTTCTTTCTGCGCCCTGCCGATCCCAAGGCATACAAGGCACAATGACGAGGGCGAGGGCGGTCGGTTGTCCGATCGTCCTCTGCGCACTCCAGAAGCCAGGCAACCCGCAATGAACATGTCGACATCCGATCTGCATGCACCGGCCGCACCGGTTCCCCGAGCGCGCGAGACGATCGCGATCCGAAATGTCCGCAAGTATTTCGGGCCGACCCGCGCGCTGGATGGAGTAAGCTTTTCTGCCAGCGCGGGTGAGGTGCACGCAATCGTCGGCGGCAATGGCTGTGGCAAGAGTACTTTGGCCAAGGTGATCTCCGGCATTTTACCAGTAGACAGTGGCTCTGTCTCCGTTCTTGGTGAGGCACCCAATACGCCAGGAGAAAGCCGCGCTTTGGGTATCTCGACCGTTTACCAGGAGGTCATGGTCGCCGATGACAGCAGCGTCGTCGACAATATTTTCCTTGGCGCGGACAGCCTGTTTGCCAGATCAGCGGATCAAGAGGATCGTGCGGAACGTGCTGCGACCCTGATGTTGGACCTGACAGGAGAAAAGATTGATCCGCACGGGCTGGTCGGAAATCTGCCGCTGGGGATAAAACAATGGATCACCATCGCACGCGGATTGCTGAGTGAACCGCGGGTCCTCATCCTTGACGAAAGCTCTGCCGCACTGGATTTCGACAGCACAGAACGTCTGTTCGACAAGATCCGCACGTTACGAGATCGGGGCACAACTATCCTGATCGTGACCCACAGGATCGCCGAACTGGTCAGAATCTCGGATCGCGCCACGGTTCTTCGTGACGGGCGCGATGTCGGGGTGCTGGCCGGGAAGGAGGTGACGGAACGCAACCTGCTGGAACTGATGACCGGTGAAAGCCAGTCCGAGACGGTCAGTCACGCCGCAGCCCCCCAGCCAGAGAGCGACGAACTTGTCATGCGGGCGCACGGTCTGAGCCTTGCTCCGGGCGCGCAGCCATTCGACTTCGAGTTGCGCCGAGGCGAGGTCGTCGGAGTTGTCGGTCTTGACGGGCAAGGTCAGGACGCCTTTGTCCGGGCATTGGCAGGGGTGGCCCCGGCCCTACAGGGTCAGGTTCGTGTGCGAGATCGCGCTGGGGTTTTTCAGCCGGTCCGAAATCTTGTCGATGCCATGGCCGGGCGGATCGCCTATGTCTCGGGTGACCGCAAGCGCGAGGGCATCTTCGACAAGATGTCGATTTTCGAAAACATGGCCATGCCGCTTTACGAGAGCAAGAAACACGGCGGCCTTCTCGGATTCATCGACTGGGCGACCCTGCGCGCGATCTTTGCCCGTGAGGCAGAGAACTTGCTGATCAAATTCGGCACGCCCGATGACCGGATCACGTCGTTATCGGGCGGCAATCAGCAAAAGGTCTTGATCGGACGTGGCTTTGCACTTCGCCCTGACATCATCGTGTTGAATGACCCCGCGCGTGGCATCGATGTCGGCGCCAAGAGCGAGCTTTACAAACATCTGCGCAGCTTTGCCGAAAGCGGCAAATCCGTGATCTATCTTTCCTCCGAGATCGAGGAATTTCCGGGTTTCGCAACGCGTGTTCTTGTGTTTCGAGATGATGCGCCATTTGATGCTTTCGACGGGCGCGATCTGGACACAGGGCAGGTTCTGACCGCGATGTTTGGACAGACCGATGGGCGGGGGCTCACGGCACATCATGGTCTGCTGCCGTCTTTGACCTCGGAAACAGATTGCACCACCTCCAGCGGGTCCCGCGGCATTCATGTGAGTTATCCTGACATACCGCTTGAACATCCGATCAAGATCGTTGAAACACCGCGCGAATTGAGCCGGAGTTTCGATCCCGCCCGCATTCGGATCGTCGATTTCGGACGGTCCCGCCGCAAGGATCGCTCATCATGAGCGTGGCAGAGCATATCCGGACACCGACTGAGACCAGCAAAACGCCGCCCCAGACAGAAAAGGCGACGCGGTCCGGCGGCGGACCCTCGAACCCCTTCCTGATTGTCCCGATCACCCTTTTCTTTGCACTTCTGACACTTGCCGTACTTCGGTCTCCGTCGCTAGTGACCGCATCGGGCATCGGATCGGCCGTGATCGTGGCGACCCCGCTTATCCTTGCGACCTATGCGCTCATGGCGTCTGTGATCGCCGGACGCGGCACCATCGACCTGTCGGTCGGGCCATTGATCGGTTTTATCAACGTCACGCTCGTTCAACTGAACGGGATGGAAATCATCTCAAACCCCTTCGCGGTATTCGGCTACGCCATGCTGGCTGGCGCTGCGTATCAATTTCTTTTCGCCTTGGTGGTGATCTATGTGCGTGTCCAACCGATCATCGTTTCGCTGAGCGGATATCTGGCGCTATCGGGGCTGAACCTGGTAATTCTGCCTCGTCCTGGAGGTTTGGCCCCTGAATGGATGGCGAATTGGGGCGCAGGCACAACAGTCTATTCCCCGGTGCTGCTGATGCTGGTTCTAGCGACCCTGGGCTGGCTGCTTTTCACCCGCACGGCATTCTACACGCATCTGCGGCTGATGGGATCGGATGAGCGGGCGGCCTATACGGCCGGAGTGCCGATCACGGCGGTACGAATCGGAGCGCATCTGTTGTCAGGCGTGTTTGCCGGTCTCGCCGCGATCGCCTTTACGGCACTGATCTCGTCGGGGGATCCCTCGCAGGGAACGACCTATACGTTAATCGCAGTGACGGCGCTGGTGCTGGGGGGGGCCTCGCTTGGAGGCGGGCGCGCCAGTGTCTTCGGATCCGCTCTTGGAGCGATCAACCTCTACCTTATCACTTTCGTGCTGGCGACATTCAGCTTCGGCGCCGTACAGAGCTTTGTCACGGATCTGGTCTATGGCTCGATCTTGGTAGGCTCGCTTTTGCTGACACTTATTTTGCCGGTGATCCAGCGCTATCTTCGAGACTTTTCTCCGCTGCTTTATTTCGTGGTCCTCGGCGCGCTGGTTCTGGGGGTGATCCTGCATGCAACGCATGATTACCCTGAGACCACCCTCCCGCCGACAGCTGTGGAACAGGCGGCACCGGGGCCACTGGATATCACGACTGCCTTCTCTGGCACGTTCGAGATTGCACAAACCACACAGAATACTGAGGCTCTAAGGGCGGCGGCTTTCCCTTATATTACCGGCACTGTCATTCTTGCCGCCCTCGCCATTCTGACGCGTGTCGCCTTCACCCAGTCGCGCGTACGCGACCATATTGGTCCGGTCGTTTATCTGGTTGTCGCGGCGTTGATGCTGCTTGTGGCCTATAACATCTTGCAGGAGAACCGAGAAAGCCCAACCGTTCCAGCCGACCGCAGCGAGGCCGCAGGATGACCGACGGCACTTCAACCGCTCCAGAGACGCAGCCAACGCTCAGCCTGACCGCACGCCTGATCGGTCTTGCCCTCGCCGCAGTATTGACCAGTCTTGGGATCATTTTCGGCTTTCTTCAGGGTGCCCCTGTTCAAGGCATCATTCTCTATGCGATCGCGACCTTCGCCCTGTTCTTCTGGGCATGGCGGTTCATCCTGTCACAACTCATCGTCCCACGTACGGCATCACAGGATGATACTGCGCCCTCGCCATTCTGGTTGATCTGGCAAAGGTTCCGCGCCAGCCTGATCGGTTTGGGAATCATTCTTCTTGGCTATGCCATCATTGCGGCCAGCGTGGAGGGTTTCTTCAGCATCTGGTCGGTCCTGTCACTTCTGATCTTGCTGGTGATCATCATCGCGACCAGAACCATCGGTCCCTTCTTCGAGACCAATCGTTCCGCTTTCATCGGTTTGATGGTGCTCCTTGGTCTCTTTCTGGTCGGGGCAATGACGATTGATGGCTTCGCCTCGGCTGTGAATGTCAAATCCATGCTGCTCTTTGCGGCGTTCCTTGGTCTTGCGGCGGTTGGTCAGACATTGGTGGCGCTGTTGGGCGGGCTTGATCTCTCCATTCCATTTGTGATTGGTGCATCGAATGTGGGGCTTCTCTATCTTATATCGCTGGGTGTGCCACCTTGGCTTGCGGCGATCATCGTGCTTGTGATCGGCGCGGGATTGGGTGTGATCAACGGTCTGCTCAGCTTCAAGCTACAGGGACAGGCATTGATCATCACGCTGGGCACGGGATTTGCCATTTCAGGAGGGGTGCAGATCATTACCTCGATTGGCACGGCCTATGGTGGCAACGTTTTCGCGACCGTGCCGCAATGGCTGACGAATCTCGCGGCGATGAACGGACGCACATTTGGCCTGCCCTTTACGCCGGTGATTGCGATCTGGGCGGTTGTGGCCCTGATCCTAATTGTCGGCCTGCGCCATACTGTCTATGGACGCCATCTCTATGCGCTTGGTGTGAACCGCGTGTCGGCCTCGCGGGTGCGCATCTCGGAGTTGCGTTACTGGGTGCTGGCCTATGCGCTTTCGGGGTTCTTCGCCGCTCTCACAGGTGCGCTTTTGCTCGGCTGGTCGGGTGGCGGCTTCATCGGGGTTGGGGATCAATATCTTTTTCTGACCCTCGCCGCCGTGGTGGTGGGCGGCACGTCGTTGCTGGGCGGTCAGGGGGGATATGGCTTTACCGTAATCGGCGTTCTGGTCCTTCAGGTGCTCAGCTCGTTTCTGGTAGGCATCGGACTCAACTTTCAGTGGCAACAGGTGATTTTCGGACTGCTCATCCTGCCGATGGTAGCTCTCTATGCAAGATCGCCACACATCAGGACACAAATATGACGTGGGAGACGGATCTCACCTCGAGGGGGGACGAAACAAATGGTTTTTGAAACGACCGATCTGACCGCAGCCAGCTTTTCGGCTGCATTGTTCGGATTGCTGGCGACCAGCGTGCTGCTGCTCATGGGAAGTGCATGGGTGGAGCGCCAGTGGAAGCTGGTCGTCACCATGTGCGCCTGTGCCTGTATCGTAGGGGCTGCGGCCATGTTCGAGGCGCGTGGCGCCTGGCAAAGCGGGGCCGTTCCGGTTGTCTACCATTATGTCGGTTGGGTTGTGTCTATGCCATTGCAAATACTTGCACTTTTCTTCTTCGTCGGGTCCGTCGGCCGCGTCAGGCCCGGTCTTTTCTGGCGGCTGGTGGTGGTTTCGGTTCTCATGGTGTTCGTGCGCTATCTGGGTGAGGCAGGATTCATGAATGCAACACTGGCCTTTCTGATCGGTCTGGTGTTCTGGCTCTACATCCTTGGAGAATTGTTTTTCGGTTCCATGGATACGGTCGTGCGCGACTCTTCGGTAAAACCGGTCATTCGAGGATATTTCTGGTTGCGGCTGATCGTGACAGTGGGTTGGGCGATCTATCCACTCGGCAATTTCATCACCAGTTTCAACGGATATGTCGATACAGGTGGGCTAAGCATTGCTTATAACATCGCGGATTTTCTGAATCGCATGGCCTTCGGAGTGGCGGTTCTTGCAACTGCTATGCTGGCCGATAAACAGTCAAAGGAGGTGGACCATGCTTGATATCCAGCGCGGCACGCAATCACCCACGGCCGGGAGGGTCACATCATGAATGGCGCAGACATCATTGCTATCATCATCCTTGCGGCGATCGTCATCGCGATCGGAGCCTATCTTCTTCATTGGCTTTATAGGCGTTCGACCAAGGACATCTCCTTTGTGCGCACGGGATTCGGAGGTGAGAAGGTGGTCCTGGGCGGCGGAGCGCTTGTACTGCCGATCCTGCATGACATCACCGAAGTGAACATGAACATGCTGCGCCTCGAAGTATCACGCGCGCGAGAGAAATCTCTGATCACGCTGGACAGGATGCGCGTGGAACTGACCGTGGAATTCTATGTTCGCGTCAGCCCCAACGAAGAGGCTATTTCGACAGCGGCCCGGTCTTTGGGCAATCGCACGATGCGGCCGCAAGAGTTGGAAGACCTTATCGAAGGACGTTTCGTCGATGCCATGGGGGCCGCGGCGGCCCTGATGAAGCTGGAGGAGATCCACGAGGCACGGCAGAAATTCGTCAAGCTCGTCCGCGAAGAGGTGGCCGAAAGCCTAAGAATGGACGGGCTGGAGCTTGAATCCGTTTCGCTCACATCGCTCGATCAAACAGACATCTCGCTGTTCAACCCCTCGAATACTTTTGATGCCGAGGGCCTGACAGCGCTGACCGAGCAGATTCAGGCGCGCCGCAAGAAACGCAACGACATCGAGCAGGATACAGAGGTGGCATTGCGGCTCAAGAATCTTGACGCCGAGCAACGCTCTCTTCAGATAAAGCGCGATAGTGAATACGCAAAGCTGGCGCATGATGCGGAAGTGGCCGTGCAGCGCGCCACCCGCAAGGCTGAAATCGCCAATGAAAACGCGGCACGCGAACGCGAAATCGAAGAGATCAAGCTGCGCGAGCGCGAAAAGGTTGAGCGAACCCGCATCGAAATCGAACGCCAGATCGAAACACTGGAGGTCAAGCGCCGAGAGGCTCTTGAGCTGGAAGAACAGGAGCGAGAAATCTCGATCTTCAAGAAATCCAGAGAGAAATCCGACGCAGAAGCGCTTGCGCAGAAGGCACGCGCCGCCATGATCGAGGCGACCGAACGGGTTTTGACGATCCGCGACACGGAGATTGCCAACCGGCACAAGGTGGTAGAGCTGATAGAAGCCGCCAAGGAAGCCGAGCGCGAGGCCACCCGCCTTACGATCATGGCCGAGGCCGAAAAGCGCGCAGCTGAGGACAAGGCCGATGCGGTCCGGACCGAAGCCGCGGCACAGCAGGAAAAGTATCGCGTCGAAGCCGAAGGCAAGACCAAGCTCAACGAAGCGGAAAACATGCGCTCGGATGCCAGCCGTCGGAGTGCGCTGCACAAGAACTTGGTTGATAACCTTCCGGCGATCATTCGCGAGAGCGTCAAGCCGATGGAAAAGATCGACGGTATCAAAATCGTTCATGTGGAGGGGCTTCCCGGATTTTCCGGGCAATCCGGCGGTTCCGGTGGCAATGGATCAGGGACCGCCCCGGACGGAGGTGCGCCCGAACATGGAAACCTGGCGGATCAGGTCGTGAACTCAGCGCTGCGCTATCGCTCGCAAGCGCCTTTCGTCGATCAACTTCTGGGAGAGATTGGTTTGACAAGCGGTAGTATCCACCGAACGGAAACGCTGCAGGATCTGTCTAAGATCGTCTATACCGATCCCACCTCGGCCAGTGATAAGCCCGCGCGAAAGCCCCAGACGCCGAAGAATTGATCCTAATGGCGATGACACCTGGACCAGGGGGATGGAATGACTGAACGAGACATGGAACGCAGCCTGCTGATCTTCGCCCTGTGGAGCGTGCTCGGATTGTTGGCACTCGTTCTTTATCTTGTCGGCATGCGCAGCGATTCCTATTTGATCGCTCTCGTTGGCACGGGCGTACTGCTGACGGCTTTTGGCGGTCATGTTATCATCAACGCCATTTTCGACACCGGCTTCACTCCGGGGGAAACAGCCCTCGGACTGGGGGTGTTCGGCGTGATTGTCTTGCTCTTTATAACGGCCACACTGTTCGGCGGTTTGAGCCGGATGAATTTTCTGGCCGGTTTAACGTTGCTTGGTACGGTTGTGATCGCCTTTGTCACCTACCTCATGACACGGCATGGATTACGTGGTGCCTTTTCACGATTTCATCCGAGAAAACGGCACAGCGCAGACGGGATCCGCGAATGACCGGCGGATCCGCCATCTTCTGGATTGCGCTCTTTGGGGTCGCCTATCTGGTGCTTACGCTTTACTGGGCCCGGCTGAGTGCGGTCGCGAATGGCGACACGCAGGCGTATTTTTCAGCCGGTCATTCCCTGCCGCCATGGGTCAGCGCTGTCACCCTCTCGGGAGCGGGGCTATCTGCGTGGTTCACGCTAGGAACGATTGACCTGATTGCGCGTGATGGTCTCGCCCATGCCGCAGCACTTCAGGCAGGGGTATTGCTTGCGTTATCCGGAGTGCTGTTGCACAAGCGGGTCTGGTTCATCGGTCAACGCTTGCGCCTGTCGTCACAGGTCGAATTGTTCCGGACATATTATCAGAGCGAATTTCTTGCCGTGATCTCGGCTTTGGTCGCACTGCTCTTCGCTGTCGGTTTCAGCGGGCTGCAATTGCGGGCGCTCTCGGATCTACTGGCCGGGCTGTCGGGAGGAGAAATTTCCGCGCCGGTCGCGGCCTCGCTCCTTACTATGCTGCTGTTGGGATATGTGGTCATCGGCGGGATGCGCGCTATCGGCTTCATCGGGGTTTTGCAGACACTTGCACTTATCGCCTCGATACTCGGTCTGGGCGGTCTACTGATGCTCGAAACCGGTGGAATCGCTGCGCTGACCGCTGGCTTGCATACTGTCGCTGAAACCCGCGCTTTCGAGGTGCAGGGTGTCATTCGTTTTGTTGGCGGTCTTGGGCGCGACATGACCCCGATCGAGGTCAATACCGCTTCCATGGCTTTGTCGATGGCACTTGCGATCCTTGGCTTCGGGGCCGGACCTTTGGCGATCAAGCTTGTCCTGTCCACCCGCAATGTGGCCGGGGTTGCCGCCGGGCATGTCTGGTTCGGCGCGGCCGGGCTTGGGGCGCTTGTGGTGTTGGGCGTTGCGGTTCTGGGGATCGGCGCGTTGATCGCGCCGGACCAACAGGTCCCTGCCTTGCTGATCCGATTTTCCGAAGCTGCGCCATGGCTGGTCGCATGGCTGCTCTTCGGGCTGATCGCGGGAATGCAGGTGATCGCGGGCCTGTCGCTTCTAGTGGCAGCCGAGAGCCTTGTGCGGCATGTTTACAAGCCACTTTTTCACAGTCGCCTGTCGCGTCGCGATACCGTGACCCTGACGCGGATCACAGTGGTGGTGCTGGCCGTGATCACCGGAGGAATGGCCTTTTTGACACCGCTCACCTTGTCGGCGCTCGGGGGGTTTGCCCTTCCGGCGTCGGCCCAACTGATTGTTCCGATGCTGGGCCTTTGTTGGCTCGGCTGGCTCAGCCGGTCGGCGGTACTGGTTGGTGTCGGAGCGGGATTGCTTGCGGCCTTTCTGACGGAGAGTGCGGGCCTCCAGTTTGTGGCGTGGCTCGGGCTGGATCTACCATGGGGACGCTGGCCATGGACAATTCATTCAGCGGGCTGGGGCCTTTTCTTCAATGTGGTGGCGGCACTGCTGGTTGCGGCGGCGACCTTCAGGCAGCCCAGAGCGGCCGCGACCAAAGACATTCGTGGATTTCTCGCCGATAATTTCGCAGTGCAGGCAGGTCGCGGGATGCGCGCCCTTGGCTGGGCGGCGCTGTTGGCATGGGCTTTTCTGGCGGTGGGACCAGGCCTCGTCCTCGGCAATGGTGCCTTTGTGGATAGCAGTGGGGCATGGCTTCTTGGTCTTCCGTCGCTTTGGATCTGGGGCATCCTGAGCTGGATGTCGGGTCTGGGCCTGGTGTGGTTTCTGGCTTATCGCCTCGGGATGGCGGCCCCGCTGCGACAGGCGGTTCCGGTCTATGAGCCACCACCCGTTTTGCGACCGCAACAGAATCTTGTGGAGCAGGAACGTCTTCGAGGTCTTGTTGTCGCGGCACTGATCGCGGCGGGGCTGATCACACTCTTGGTCTGGAGTTTTGGAAATGCATGATGCTCAGATGGACAAACCGGTCCCACCCTTTACCTTCAATACGACCAAGAGCGTCGTCTTCGGACCGGGTAAGCTTGACGACCTGTCAACTTTGCTGGCATCGCTGGCAACGGGACCTGTTTTTCTGGTCACCGATCCCGGCTTGCGCGCGACAGGGATAATCGACCGCGCCGAGCGGGTGCTCAAAGATGCCGGACGATCCGTCATCATCTTTTCCGATGTCGAAGCCGATCCACCCGAGGCTGTCATCCTGGCCGCCAGCGACGCCGCAAAGGCCTCTGAGGCTAGTATTGTGCTCGGTCTTGGAGGGGGGTCGTCTCTTGATGTGGCCAAGCTGGTGGCGGCATTGGTGCCGGGACATCAGACACTTTCCCAGATGTACGGCGTGGGCAATGTCACCGGATCGCGCCTGCCTCTGGCTCTGATCCCGACCACTGCCGGAACCGGATCAGAGGTAACGCCGATTTCCATCGTCACCACTGGTGCACAAGAGAAGATGGGCGTGGTCTCTCCAGTCCTGTTGCCAGACCTTGCCCTGCTTGATCCCGAATTGACACTGGGCCTGCCGGCGCATGTGACGGCCGCCACTGGGATTGACGCGATGGTTCATGCGATCGAGGCCTATGCGTCAGCCAGTGCCAACAACAATCCCCTGTCGCGCATGCTGGCTGTGCAAGCCTTGAACCTCATGGGCCAGGCCTTGCTGCGCGCTGTCACCGATGGCAGTAGCCTGAGCGCACGGGCCGACATGCTGCTGGGGTCGATGCTCGCTGGACAGGCCTTTGCCAATTCGCCGGTCGCGGCGGTGCATGCACTCGCTTATCCGCTGGGTGGGCATTTCCACATACCACACGGGCTTTCAAACGCTTTGGTTTTGCCGCATGTGCTGAGATTCAATGCGGTCACTGCGCCGCATCCCTATACCGAACTAGCCCCGCATCTTTTCCCGGATTTGGCCACGCTCGAAGGTCAGGCACGCGCATCAGCCTTCTGTGATCGTCTGGCCGGCCTGTCAGCGGCCTGTGGCCTGCCGCAACGGCTGCGCGAGATGGGGATCGATCGCGCGACCCTGCCGCGTCTGGCCAGTGATGCGATGAATCAGCAGCGCCTTCTGGTGAACAATCCCAGACCACTGACCGAAGCTGATGCGCTTAAGATCTACGAAGCGGCCTATTGATCGCATATCCGGCGTGTTCAGCGTTAGGCTAAACAACTGCACGGTTATACCAACGGCCTGATTGTTTGACTCGCAGAGGATTCCCTTCTGCAGAAAAATCTGAATCACTGTCTTCAAATGATGGAGGCTTTGATGGCAG
>NZ_JBEPPX010000036.1:0-19677 GCF_040547535.1 Roseovarius sp. MBR-78 | reverse complement strand
GTCCGCAACCCGCAATCGTTTCTCCGTCCCAGCCCGCCGTCGTTCCGCCCTCACCATCCGTTACCATCGGCTCGAAGCATTCGAAGCGTGGAAATCCGCAGCGAGTGCCGCTTGATGTACCATCGGCAACACAACTTGCTGACTGCGCGAGTTAACGTGACAACACCTCGAAAGCTCCTCGCTGCTGAAACGCTTCGAGGAGGGCTCGAAAGGAAATTTCGAACTCAGGGTCTTGGGCACCCCGGTGGTTGCTAAGGAGAACGTCTATTTTCCCACTGGTGGCTCGGGCATCGTGATGCTGACCGACGACGCGGAAAAGCAGCAGGCCGCCTGGGACTATATTGCCTTCGTCACGGGCCCCGTGGGTCAGAAGATTATCGTGGAAAACACCGGTTATGCGCCGGCGAACAAGATCGTGCTGGATGATGAAAGCTATCTTGGCGCCTATTACGAGACGAACCCGAATGCCAAGGTCGGCCACGCGCAGGTCGCCGCCCATGCCGGTCCCTGGTATGCCTACCCCGGCGCCGAAGGCGTTGCCGTCACCGATTTGATCGCCGCCGCCCTCGTCGAACTGACCGAAGGCGCCGAGGTCAAGCCGACGATCGACGATCTGGCTGAAACCCTGCGCCTGCAACTCGGGATGAAGTAACAAAGGATTCCGACCCGCCCGAAAGTCCGGGGCAAGGCACCATGAAATCGAATTACGCAATCAAAGTTTGACTATACATGACAATAGTTCGAGGCCGCCTATACGGCGGCCTCGTCTGTACTTGGCTGCAATCCATGCAGGTAATCGACGGCGCGCTGCGCGTGAGCAGCAGCCTGAAAAATGAACCGCCTGTCGTTGCGGAGACCTTCGAGCCAATGCGCGATATAGGACGCGTGCTCATCACGCGGTTCCGGCGACAGACCCAAATCAGCTGCCAGAAATGCGGCGCCAAGCTCGGCAACCAGTTCTTCCTGGGCATAGCCCTCGTCGCCCCAGCGTTTGCGGCCGAAGCTACGATCGAGACGCTCGGGATGGCGAGCCCAATGGGTCTCGTGGCCGAGAGTTGAATAATACGCCTCAGGGGCTTCAAAGGTCTCGAAGGGCGGCATCTGCACGTAGTCAGCATCGACCGCATAGAAGGCTTGATTGCCACCATGGCGGATATCGGCATTGGTTGCGGCGAAGAAAGTTTCGACGGCGGCATCGCGTTTGGCGGTCTCGGGCATTGCCCGCGGGTTGGCGGATCGTGGTGAGTACAAACGCATGATGGATCTCGCGGACAGCCCGCGACGTGGCGACCGCGACGGGCGCGGCAACCTGTCCGAGGCCGCGCTGAAGACATTCTGCGAATGGTTCCTGAAGGTCTCGCTCGACCAGATCACGTTTTCCGCAAAGCTGTTTGACCTCGGCGGGTTGGAAAAACGGTACCGGCGCCTCGTTGAAGACACCATTGACGACAAACGCGCGCCCGATCTGATCTCGGCCGTGCTTCGGCATGGCGCGCTTGAGCGTGGCGATGCGCAGATTGTGCTCAAGACCTCCAAACGCACCGCGCGGAACACGCTTAGCAAATTGACCTCTGCCGGGTATCTGACCTCCGCGTCTCCGAAGACTCCGGTAAGACTGGCGTTTCCGTCGGACTACCGCGAACGGCTTTTCCCCAACCTTTTCGCCGATGGAGATTTGCCGGAATGATGCTGGTCAAAACGTTTGTCCTGACCGCTTCCCAAGCGGTTCGGCGAAGAACCAATGGACTACAAGGTAAGGATCACAGTTGGGAGATACCGGCGCGCACGCGATTTCCTGTCTGACCTCGCACAATTGAAGACCTTTCGCGGAGAATATGCTGGCCCCGCGCTGCTGGAGAGCCTGGAAGAACTGGAGCTCTTGCGTCCGCGCATCCGTCTCTCCTGGCCCGCCCCCATCGCCCGGCTCCTGCAGAAATTTTCGCCATTCCGATTTTGGGGCATCGAAAGGGTGGCCCTTCGCGTTGATGCTCTTGAAGCCGGCATCTTGAAGAGCATTCCAAAGGGCAATGCCGCCAGGATTGCTGCGGTGCCAGATGGCAAAAGCGGCGGGCATTTTGACGTGGCGTCTTGACCGAATGGCTGAATCGTTACGAGACCCGGCTTGAGCTTGTGCAATGGTGAACTTGTGCTATCGTACTTTCATCATGGAACGGCTTATTCGCATATGGCCTTTGCACGTCGTGGTAACGCTGCTGATTCTTGCCCTGGCGAGTTCAGGGTTCGCGCATCGTTTCGCCACCCCTGATGATCTAGCTGCAACAGCCTATATGCAGGCTTTTGGTCTGGATGCGGGGGCGATTTGTGGCGATGTCGATGGCGACGGAGCCGCGTCTGATTGCGAAGCCTGCCGTCTGCATGCGGGCATGT
This sequence comes from Roseovarius sp. MBR-78, assembly GCF_040547535.1. Taxonomy (NCBI): domain Bacteria; kingdom Pseudomonadati; phylum Pseudomonadota; class Alphaproteobacteria; order Rhodobacterales; family Roseobacteraceae; genus Roseovarius; species Roseovarius sp. MBR-78. The sequence continues at coordinate 17,289 of NZ_JBEPPX010000036.1, read as the reverse complement.
CCCTGCCTGTCCCGGCAATTTCCGAGATTGTGATCCAGCTTTCGCTTGGTCCCGCCGACTGGACACCGGCCCCGCCCGTCCTGTACGCGCCGACTGCCGAAGCGGCCCGGCCAGCAAGGGCCCCTCCGATCGTCTGAGTTTTCCGATCCTTTCGAAAAACGCGCTTGGCCTGTTGCCGGGATCAGACAGTTGGACACCACAATGAAGAAATTCGCAATTCTTGCTGCGCTTGCCACGACCCCGACCTTTGCCGTTCAACCCGTAAGCATCAATTTCGCCGCCGAGATCGGCGGGCAGCCGTTTGCCTGCGATGCCACATATGCGGACCTTGGCAGCACCGGTGCCGTCGTGCGTGGCACCGATTTCCGCCTCTATGTCAGCGATGTGGCGATGATCGCCGCCGATGGCAGCCGCGTGCCTGCGACGCTGGACGAAAGCGATTGGCAAAAAGCGATTGGCAACATGCAGGCACGGCGCTGCTGGATTTCGAGGATGGCCGCGCCGCCTGCGCCAATGGCACTGCGCCGATGAACACCGCGCTGCGGGACACCGTGGCGGCGGGCGATTACACCGGTGTCGCCTTTAAGGCCGGTGTGCCTTTCGAGATGAACCATGGCGACCCGACCACGGCCCCGTCGCCGCTGAACCTGACTTCGATGTTCTGGAACTGGCGTGGCGGCTATAAATTCGTGCGGATCGACATGGTGCCGACCGACCGCCGCGAAGACGGGCCAAAGGGCTGGTTCCTGCACCTTGGGTCCACCATGTGCGCATCCGAAGGTAAGACCGATGCCCCCAAGGCTCCGTGCAAGAACCCCAACCTGATGGAGATTACGCTGGACGGGTTCGTCGCGGCGACGCAGACCGTCGTGATCGACCCGGCAGATGTGGTGGTGGGTGCCGATCTGCGCGTCAATGCGCCGGAGACATCCCCCGGCTGCATGTCCTTTCATGGCGATGCGGATTGCATGGCGGTGATGGCAAAGCTGGGGTTGGGCTATGGCGACGAGCCTGCCGCCGATCAAGCCCTCATCCGAGCGCGCTGAGCCATGCGACGCGCCGCGCTTGGCGTGGTACTGGCGCTTTTGACCAGGGCTGTGATGGCCCCGGCACAGGCCCAAGAGGGTTTTGACTGGCCCTTGCCGGACTGGATGCCGCGTCCGCCCGTGCCCGAGGACAACCCGATGAGCGCCGCCAAGGTCGACCTTGGCAGGCACCTGTTCTATGACGCACGCCTGTCGGGGGATGGCACCGTGGCCTGTGCATCCTGCCACGACCCCGCGCGCGCCTTTACCGACGGGCGCGACCGGGCGGTTGGCATTCATGGCACCGTGGGCAACCTCAATGCGCCCAGCCTTGCCAATGTGGCCTATCTTCCGGTGAACGCGTGGGCCAATCCGCATATGACCTCTCTTGAGTTTCAGGCACTGGTGCCGCTGTTCGGCGAAGCCCCGGACGAGATGGGTGCAACCGGGCAGGAGGCGCGCATTTTCGCCACCCTCGCGGCGGACCCGTATTATGGCAAGGCTTTCGCCGCTGCCTTTCCCGACCGGCGCGACCCTGATTTGTTCACCGTGACGCGGGCCTTGGCGGCGTTTCAGCGCAGCCTTATGTCCTTTGACAGCCCCTATGACCGGTTCAAATACGGTGGCGATCTGGACGCGCTGTCAGAGGCCGCCAAGCGGGGCGAGCAGCTGTTCTTTGACCACCGCTTTGAATGCTATCACTGTCATCAGGGGGTGCTGTTCACCGATAATTTCCAGCGCGAGGGCAGCCCTTGGGTCGAGATCGGGTTTCACAATGCCGGCCTTTATACCGAGTATCCCGCCAGCGCACCGGGCCGGATCGAGATCACAGGTGTTCCCGGTGACGCCGGGCTGTTTCGCACACCAAGCCTGCGCAATGTCGCGGTGACGGCCCCCTATATGCATGACGGGCCGATCCCCGATCTGCGCGGCGTGCTGGCGCATTACGCGCGCGGCGGACGCGAAGGGCCACGCCAATCAGGATGGCATGATCGTCGGCTTTCAGGCGTCCGAGGCGGGAAACCACGACATCATCGCCTTTCTGCACAGCCTGACCGACGAGACCTTCCTGACCAGCCCCGCCTTGCCGCCCCATGGCTCGACGATCACCCCGCCCGGATCAACCGGGCCGACCTATAAAGACCCCATGAAGAAAGGACAGACATGAAACGCGCGCTTTTTGCCCTGATGTTGCTGGCCACGCCCGCCATGGCCCATGACCAGATGGCCGGCAATTTGCATATCATCCACCCGTCGATCCCGGTGCCCGCCGGTATGGCCAAATCCGCCGCGGGCTATGTGACCATCTCCAACGAAGGCGACACGCCCGAAGAATTGGTCGGGGCGCGCAGCACCTTTGCCGCCTCGACGACCCTGCACACGACGATTTTCGAGGATGGTATCGCCAAGATGCGCCCGGTGATCGGCGTGCCCATCGCGCCGGGCGAGGCTGTCAATCTGGAACCCGGCGGGATGCATGTGATGTTCATGGGCCTGACCGGCATGGTCGCCGAGGGTGACATGATCCCCGCGACGCTGATCTTTCGCCACGCGGGTGAAGTGGCGGTGGAATTCATGGTCGATCCCGCCGATGGCGTGGGCCATTCGACCATGGACCATTCCGGTCACTGACGGGTGAATCTGGTCGGTCTCATAACGCGCGCGCTGCTGCTTTTGGCGCTTCTCGGCACCGGCTCGGTGCCCGAGGGGATGATGCGTGCGGGTGGGGCCGACGGGATGCGGCTTGTCCTTTGCACAACGGATGGTCCGCAAGAGGCCTGGCTGACCGACGATGGCCGGACCATTCCGGTCGAAGACCACGATACCGACCATGATCAGCCCCATTGCGTGCAGGTGTCCATCGGCAGCGTCGACCTGACGCCGCCGCAGCCTGTCGCCTTGGGTCTGGACCTGCGCCCCGCCGATCTGGGCGGTCACGACCGGGGGGCTCCGACCCGCCAACGCGTCCCGTCGCACAACCGCGCCCGCGCGCCTCCCCGTCTAGCCTGATCCGTCAGCCGGGGGCACTGCGCCCCCTTGTCCAACCCATGAGACAAGGATGAACCGCATGACTGCGTTGCTTCACCCATGGCCCGAACCAGCGCCTGCGCGGTCCGGGGCCATACGACCCGCCCTGTTTCCGGGGCTATCCCACCACCAAATGCGCCTTGTGCAGCGAAGTTTTGCGCTGGAAACCTTTGTCGATGGCGATACGCTGCCGCACGATCCCTCGGATGCGCCTTTTGTCGGGCTGGTCCGCGCCGGCGTGCTGCGTGAAGACCTGCGCACGCGCGACGGTCAGAGGCACCTTCTCGCGCTGACCTTTGCGGGCGAAACCCTGTCGCCGCTGTTGCCGCGCCGGACGCAGAGGCAGTTGTCGGCCATGGGGCCGACCGAGGTTCTGACTTGCGGGCGCGATGACTTTGACCGGCTGGCCGCGACCATCCCACGCCTGCGGCTGAACCTGCTGAGGCTTGTCCAAGACCAACTGGCCGAGGCGCAGCGTTGGCAGGTTTTGCTGGGACGTATGGCAGCGCCGGAACGCGTGGCCGCCATGCTGGCGTGGTTTCTCGACCGTCAGGGCGCGCCGGACGAGAAGCATCTGCCGCTCAGCCGTTGCGAACTGGGCCAGTTGACCGGCCTGACGCTGGAAACGGTCTCGCGCCAGATGCGCGCACTGGAAAAGGCCGGGGTCATCGCCTTGCCCTTACCGACACGCATTCGGGTGCTGGATGCCTGCGCCCTGAACGCCATGACCGGCACGGCGCCTGCGCGCCGCGCTGCCTGAAACATTGACACCTTGAAAGGACACAGAATGAAACTGGTTTTGACAACCTGCATCGCCGCACTGCTGGGCACCTCCGCCATGGCAGAGATCACCATCACAGACCTGCGGGACCGCACCGTGACGCTTGAGGCACCCGCAGAACGGGTGATGCTGGGCTTTTACTATGAGGATTACCTTGCCGTCGCGGGCGAGGGCGCTGCCGACAAGATCGTCGGCCTGTCGCGCGGCCCTTGGGCCGAGTGGCGACCCAAGCAGTGGCAGGCTTATACCCAGACCTTCCCGCAACTGGCCGATCTGCCGGATGTGGGCGATACCGAGTCGTCCACCTTTTCGATCGAAAGCGCCATTGCAACCGATCCGGACCTCGTGATCCTTGCCGGTTGGCAATATGACGCTCTGGGCGAAACAGCGGCGCAGTTCGACGCCGCGGGTATCCCGGTCCTGGTGCTTGACTACAATGCGCAGACGCTGGAGGCGCATCTTGCCTCGACCCGAGCGTTGGGTCTGGCCATGGGCACCGCTGACCGGGCCGAGGCTTTGGCCACGCTCTATGCCGAGATGACCGCCGACACCGAAGCCCGCGTGGCCCGGTCGGATGCGCGGCCCAAGGTCTATGTCGAACTGGCCCAGAAGGGCCCTGATGAGGTCGGCAATTCCTATGCCGGGGGCATGTGGGGTGGGATCATCGACCGGCTCAAGGGGCAGAATATCGCCAATGGCCAGATCGAAAACTGGGGTCCCCTGTCGCCGGAATACGTGCTGGCCGAAGCGCCCGAGGTCATCCTCCTGTCGGGGTCGGAATGGCTGAACCGTCCCGCCGCCGTCCCGATGGGGTTCGGTGCCGACAAGGGTTTGGCGCAGCAGCGGATCGACGCCTATAAGGGCCGCGCAGGGTGGGCTGATCTGCCTGCGGTTCAGAACGGCAAGGTCTACGGCATCTACCATGGCGGCACGCGTACGTTGTCAGATTTTGCCTATTTCCGGTTTCTCGGAAAGGCGCTGCATCCCGAGGCTTTTGCCAACGTCGATCCCGAGGCCGAACTGTCTCAGTTCTACGCCGACTGGTTGCCGATCGCGCCCGCTGGCATCTTCATGATGCAAGCGGAATGAGCGCTTTAACCAGTGACCAGAGCGCCGCCCGGCGCTTTGGTCTGGGACAGGTGGGGGCGGTTTGTGCCGCCCTCGGCCTGTTGGCCTGCCTGATGGTGGCCGATCTTGTCACCGGTCCGGCGGGATTGCCCTTGGGCGATGTTTTGCGCGGGCTGGCGGATGGCCCGGCGGGAGAGGATCGCCGCCTTGCCGTCATTCTGTGGCACCTGAGGATGCCGCAGACGATCATGGCGGCACTGGTCGGCTGCACCTTGGGGATTGCGGGACTGATGATGCAGACCATCCTGAACAACCCGCTGGCCAGCCCCTATACGCTGGGGTTTTCCGCAGCGGCCGGATTTGGCGCGGCCTTGGTCATCCTGTTCGGCTCGGCCTTGCCGGTGGCCATGTGGATCGGCGTGCCGCTGGCGGCCTTTGCCGCCACGCTGACCGCCGCCGCACTGGTCTATCTTGTCGCGCGCTATCGCGGCGCTTCGCCCGAGATGTTGGTGCTGGCGGGTATCGCCGTCTTGTTCCTGTTCCAATCGCTGCAATCGCTGCTGCAATTCATGGCCGCGCCCGAGGTGCTGCAACAGATCGTGTTCTGGCTTTTTGGCAGCCTGCTCAAGGCCAGTTGGACCAGCGTCAAGGTGCTCTGCGTCATCCTTGTGGTGACCTTGCCCTTTATCCTGCGCGAGGTCTGGAACCTGACCGCGCTGCGCCTTGGCGATGGCAATGCCGCCAGCCTTGGGCTGAATGTCGAATCCCTGCGCCGCCGCGTGCTTGTCCTTGTGGCCCTACTGACGGCGGGCGCGGTCAGTTTTACCGGCACGATCGGGTTCGTCGGCCTGATCGCGCCGCATGTCGGGCGGTCGCTGGTGGGCGAGGATCACCGATTTGGCCTGCCTATGGCGGGCATCATGGGCGCGGTCGTTCTGGTCGCAGCCTCGGTTATCGGCAAGGCAATCTCGCCCGGTGCCGTGATCCCGGTGGGCATCATCACCGCCATAGCCGGCATCCCGATGTTGCTGGCGATCATTTTGCTGAAAGGACGAAGATGAGCCTGATCCTAGAAGCGTTCACTGTCGATGCGGGCCGAAATCGGCTGTTGCGGATCAATGCGTTGCGCCTGCCGTCGACCGGGCTGATCGTTGTGATCGGCCCGAACGGCGCGGGCAAATCAACGCTGCTCAAGGCGCTGGCCGGGGTGATCGCACATGGAGGCACATGCAGTCTGGACGGAGCATGGCCTGCGCCCGAACGCATCGGGTTCATGCCACAGGATTTCGCTGTTTCGGCAGCGATGAGCGTGGCCGATTGCGTGTTGCTTGGACGACGCGAGCGACTGGGCTGGCGCATCACCGCCCAAGACCGTGCCGAGGTCGCCCGCGCATTGGCGGCGCTGAACCTTGGCACGTTGTCTGATCGCCGCATGGATCGCTTGTCCGGCGGGCAGCAACAACGCGTCCTGCTGGCACAACGCCTGATCCGCGACCCGCGCGTATTGATATTGGACGAGCCGACAAGCGCGCTGGACCTGCACCACCAACTCGAGGTGCTGGACCACCTGCGCACCCTGTCTTCTACGCGGCTGATCCTTGCCGCCCTGCATGACCTGACCCTTGCGGCGCGCTATGCCGACCATATCGTCTTTCTCGAAAACGGGGGGCTGGTCATGGCCGGACCTACCGCAGACGTGCTGCAAGCACCGTGCCTGAACCGTGCCTACCGCATCGACAGCGAGGTTCTGCAGGACAGGACCGGCAGCGCGGTCATCGTGGCCCACCGTGCCGTGTCGAACTGAGCGTTCGGGCAAGTGGTTAAATGGTGTTGTCACGTTAACGGACTTGAGGTTGCTGGTTCATTGATCCGGGCGTAGGCGGTGTCGATGCAGCCATTGAAAATCACCTACAAGCGCCACCGGTTTCCGCCTCAGATCATTGCTCATGTTGTGTGGCTCTACGTCCGGTTCAATTTGAGCCTGCGCGAGGTCGAGGAGCTGATGCTGGAACGCGGCGTGGACGGCTCATATGAGACGATCCGGCGCTGGACCGTCAAGTTTGGCCCCCTGATCGCCCACGTTCTGCGGCGACGGCAGCCGCGCCCCGGCGATGTCTGGCATCTGGACGAGGTCGTCGTGAAGATCGCGGGCCGGTCATACTGGCTATGGCGGGCTGTCGACCAACACGGTGCCGTTCTTGAAAAAATCCTGCAATCCAAGCGAGACAAGCGCGCGGCAAAGCGGCTTTTGATCAACTGATGGAGAGTGTCCGATCTTCTGTGTAACTGGGATTTGGTCCATGCTTCTTGAGAGGAGCAAGGACGATGACAATTTCCAAGGAACTACTGGACGAGTTGCTGAAGGGCTGCGAGCGGCCTGAGGATTTGCTTGGCGATGCCGGGCTGATGAAAGAGCTGAAGATCAGGCTCATGGAGCGGATGCTGGGCGCTGAACTGACGGCGCATCTTGGCTATGAGGAAGGCAAGGACGCGCCCGCGGGACAGGCCAACCGTCGCAACGGGACGTCCTCCAAGCGGCTGAAGGGGCAGGACGGCGAGGTGCCGATCGCCGTGCCGCGCGACCGGGACGGCAGTTTCGAGCCCGAGCTGGTGAAGAAAGGCCAGACCCGGATTGACGGGATCGACGACAAGATCATCGGTCTTTACGCCGCCGGTCTGACGGTGCGTGACATCCGCGCCCATCTCGAGGATGTCTATGGCCTGCAGGTCTCGCCCGACCTGATCAGCCGGGGTGAGGCGGATCAGAAAACGATCCGGGGGATCGTTTTCCCGCCGAACGATGCTGTGCTGGATGAGGTCCGCGATTGGCAGAGCCGGGCGCTGGACCGGATGTATCCGATCGTGATCTTCGACGCGCTCCGGGTCAAAATCCGCGATGCCGATAGCCGGATGGTGAAAAACAAGGCGGTTTACGTGGCCTTGGGCGTCACCCGTGAGGGGGTTCGCGAGGTTTTGGGGCTGTGGATCGCCGATAACGAAGGGGCCAAATTCTGGTTATCGGTGATGAATGAGCTGAAAAACCGCGGGGTTCAGGACGTGCTGATCGCCGTCGTCGACGGCCTCAAAGGCTTCCCCGACGCCATCACCGCCGCCTTCCCGGAGGCCACCGTCCAGACATGCATCGTGCATCTGGTGCGCCATTCGCTGAACTTCTGCGCCTGGAAGGACCGTAAGGCCGTCGCCGCTGATCTGCGCCTGATTTACGGCGCTCCGACCGCCGATCAGGCCGCCGCCAAACTGGACGCCTTTGAAGAGAAATGGGCCGGAAAATACGCCTCGATAGCCCCGGCCTGGCGGCGGGCCTGGGCCGAGGTGATCCCGTTCTTCGCCTTCGATCCAGCCATTCGCAAGATCATCTACACGACGAATGCCATAGAAAGTCTGAACCGCATTCGTCGGGAAAACGATCCCCCGGATCGTTTTCTGACCCTCCTCATTCCGAAAATCGATCAAGACGCGCGGCTCATTTCCGACCGAGGAGGCCGCGACCAAGCTGATCTATCTGGCGATCCGAAACTTCGAAAAAGGCGGCAGGAATGTCCGGGAATGGTTTGCGGCCCGCAACCAATTCGCTATCATGATCGACGAACGCTTCAACGCGTGACCGTATCTGAAACCCGCATGGGCCAGCCCAGATACACAAAGTTCATGACACTCCCTCGGGTGTGTCGGCGGCCTTGACGGTGATCGCCGGGGTGGTTTTTGGTTCGATTCTGTGGTGGATGGTGCTTTCAGGTGGCGTGGCACTGGTGAGGCACCGCCTGCCGCCGGCTTTCGCCATCTGGACCTCGCGGGTGTCGGCAATCATCCTGATTGGTTTCGGCATCTGGGCAATTGGATCGGTTCTGCTGGCGTGGTCCGTCCAATGAGATCCGTAAGGCCCTTCATGGGACTTTGCTCACACGTTCCCCGAGAGTGAGAGGAGTGCCGGTTTCCCGGTGACGGGTTGAGGGCTGGGAGAGTGGCTCCCGGTGCCTGTCACGGAGGAATGCCGATGGGCGTTGTGGAAATTCTGGATCCGGTCGCACCGACGCGTGCTGGTGGCTGGAAAGTGGATGTAAGCCGGGGCGAGCGGAACGGGCGGGTGTCGTCCGAATGGTTCAACCGGCCGGATGACGAGCGGTATCTGTCGCTCGATGATCTCTGGGCATCGGTGAAGGGTCGCTCCGAGCGCAGCCGTAGCCGGGTGGTGCAGACGGCGGATATCCGGGTCGAGGCCGCGCGCGACAACCCCGAGCGGTTGCACCTTATGCTGCCGAAAGCGCAGGAGCCTGTCGCGCCCACGCATTGGGCGTTTGGCCAGCTCGCCAGCATCGTCGGACGGTCGCGCAAGATGCAGCGTGAAGTTGCACTCGTGCATCTGATGTGCAGAGGTTGATATTCGCTGCGTCTGCAAAGCCACGCGGGCGTAAGCAGCGGGAGTGCAGAACGGAACGGACATTTGGATTGGCGGGTGCCCGGTTTCTACCTTTAGCCGAAGATAACAGGATTGGTCCATGCGCGTTTGCCGGCGGCGTCCACAACCGTGACCCGCAGCCACTCCGATGCACGAAACCTGTCCAGCGAAATAACTCCCCGAGTCATCGAGTGTCCGTGGATCGCCGTTGCCGCCTGCCCATGGCCCTGAAGGATGATCGACGACACCGCCGTAGAGGTCACCGTGACGGTCTCGTCATCCATTTCGATCGCGCGGATCTCGGGCCCTTGCGAGCTGTAGAATTCCCCTTTTTTCAGGGCTGCAAGCAACAGGTCCGGCTCATTGGCCTCGGCCTTGACCATGACCCATCCGCCGAAATGATCGGGCTCGGTGAAATGGGCGTCATCGGTGGCAATCAGCGTCAGGTCGCGCCCTTCGGACAACAGCAGATCAAGTACATGCCCGCCGCCCTCGCGGTCACAACCAACCGCGCAGCCGTGATTGTAGATCTCGACCGAATGCGCTGCCGTGATCGAGCGGGCATCGGCAAGCGTCAGCCCAGACCAATGCGGGTGTGCAATGGAGACGAAAGCGCCAGCATCGCGCGCGCGCTGCGCCAGTTCGGGGCCGGTTTCCTGCCCCTCGACCGGCAGAAAGCCCGGTGCATGGGGCGGCGTGAAATCATGCGGCAGACCGACCGCCAGAATATGCCACAACTGATCGTTTTCCATTCTGCCCGAATGCAGCTCGGCCCCCGGAAGGGTGGTGAACCCGTCGCTTTGAAATGCGCGTGTGTCGGCCAGCGGATAGCCATACTGCCCGACAAAATGATCGGTCAGCGAAAGGAAATCATAGCCCTCGGCGCGGTAGCGGCGGCAAACTTCCTCGGGCGCAAGACAGCCATCTGACAGCGTGGAATGGGTGTGCAGATTGCCACGGTAGAATTGGCCGGGTGCGGTGAAAGCCGATAGCATGGGAAGATCTCCGTTCAGGTGTCGCATCCGCGTTAAGTGAAGCAGGCAACGGATTTGTGACGGAACCGTCACGAAAGCCCGATATGGTGCGGCTATGGACTTGGAACATCTGAATGCCGCATTGGCACGGGGCGACTGGCAGGGTGCCGAGGCCATTCTTGCGCCGCTGACCAAAGCGGCCAAGGCGCATCCCTCGCTGCTTTACAATCACGGCAAGGTGCTGATGGAACTGGGCCGCCACGCAGAGGCCATCGCCTGCCTGAAGCGAGCGGTAAGAGCCGCCCCCGGCCATGCGGCGGCGTGGTTTGAGATGGGACGGGCGGCGATTGACACCGGGGATCTGGCCACAGCGCTGGAGGGGTTCGACCGTGCCCTGACGCTTGATCCGTCGGATGGGGATGCGCGGCGCAATCTGGGCCGCGTGGCGCTGCGGCTGGGGCGCTATGACATCGCCCGCGCCGCATGGGCCGGGTTGCCGGGGGATGGTGAGGCAGCGCTTGCCCTGTATCGTGTTGCCTGTGAGACGGGCGACCCGGACGCGCCCGAAATGCGCCGGGCACTGCTCGCCCGCCATCCCGACCGCGCCGCCGTGATCCGCACGCTGGTGCGGGTGTCCAAGGGCGCGATTCCGCTTAATCTGTGAGATGGGGATTGGGGGCTGTCGCGGCGCGTTAGTGCCGGAACTTGCGGCGATAGACGCCACGATTTTCGGCCAGATCACGCTGCATCTCGCGGTTGCGGGCGATCTCGGCCTCGGTCATTTGGCCGATTTCAAGCCCCTGCGCCGCGCGCGGGAGGGCGAAGACCTGCGCCACCGGTGTGCCGCGCGGCAAGACCCCCTCGAATCCCGGATCAACCCAGAGCGCGGGAAAATGTACATAGCCGTCGCCGAAGAGGTCGCAATCCACGACCCCCGACAGCGTGCGGAACGGCAGATCCTCGCGGTTGAGGGGGTGGGTGAAAAGCAGCGAGAAACCGTCAGGCACCTGCAATGTCCAGAAATTCATGAACTTGACCACGGCATTGCATGCCAGCCGCAGCGGCACGCCGCTGGCCTGTTCCGGCACATGCAGGCCCAGGGGCGCGCGGCTGATCAAGGCATCCTCAAGGATCGGCGGGTCCCAGTGCCATGACATCTCGCCATCTGCCACGGTGATATCGGTGGCCAGCGGGATCAGCACGCCAAGCGACAGCGCGTCAATCACAGGTGGGCAATGTTTCAACGTGCGCACCGCCGCGCCGCCCAATGTGGGGGCGGCCACCTCGGAGGGCATGGATTTCAGCCAATCGGGCAAGGCCCCCGCCGCTGGCACCGGTTCGGGCAACAGCGCGCGCAGCTTGGGGTGGCAGCGCGCGCGGATCACGCCTGTGTCTCGCGCCGGGACAACAGCGTATGCGCCGTGGCCGCCAGAACCGTCAGCACGATGATGATTGTACCCACGGCGTTGATCACCGGCGGGTGGCCATTGGGGTTGCGCCCCATTGCGCCGATTTCGGTGGCGAATGTGCAAGAGCCGCCCTTGGCGAACATGGTGGTGTTGTAATTTTCCATCGACGCCATGAAAGCGATCACCCCGGCAGAAATCAAGGCTGGTGCCAGATAGGGCAGCGTCAGGCGCCAGAACACGCGAAACGGGCTTGCGCCAAGGTCAAGGGCGGCCTCTTCCAGCTCGACCGGTTGGCGTTGCAGCCGCGCCATCAGCACCAGCATCGGATAGCCCGCCACAAAGGTGGTCTGCGCCATGATGATGGTGAAGAGCCCCGCATTCACCCCCAGCCGCCCCCAGAACACCAGCGCGCTCAGGCCCAGAACGATGCCAGGCGCCAGCATCGGCGACAACAGCACCCACCACAACACCCCGTTCGCCCGATTGCGCCAGCGTGTCAGCAAAACCGCCCCCGCCAGCCCCAGCAACAGCGACAGCGGCACAACAAGCCCCGCCACATAAAGCGAATTGCCAAAGCAGCCAACGAAACGGTCGCGATCCAGCGAACGCAGCACCTCATCGGCGCGCAGCGCCTCTTGCGGCATCCAGAAAAACGCATACCACTTGCCGGTCACCCCGTGCCACTCGGTGACCGAGGGCGGCGAGGTGTTGTTGAACGATGTCAGCACCATCAGGATCAGCGGCGCAAACATGAAGATCAAAAAGGCCCAGGTATAGGCCGAAAGCACTTTATCCGATCTCATTGCACCCTCGCAAAATCCTTGAGCCGCGTGCGCATCGCCCACATGAACAGCCCCACCAGCACAAAACAGACCAGCGTATAGGTAAAGGAATAGGCGGCACCGATGTTCGAATTCTCGGATTCAAAGAACTTGTTATAGATCGTCTGGCTGAACCATTCCGCCTGCAAGCCGCGGCTGATGATGCGCGGCACCGAAAAGGCCCCCGCCGCCAGCATGAAAGTGGCGATACAGCCTACGGCGATGCCCGGCTTGGCATGCGGGATGATGATGCGGCGATGCACCCGAATGGCCCCCGCGCCCAGATCCTTGGCCGCCTCGATCTGGTTGCGATCCAGCGTGTTCATCACGTTGTAGATCGGGAACACCATGAACAGCACATAGGTATAGACAATGACCACAAAGATCGTGCCCGGCATGCGCTTGAACTGTATCGGTTCGCTGATCAGGCCAAGCCATTGCATCATTCCGTTCAACAGCCCTTGGTTGTCGATGATCGTGGTCCAGGCATAGACCCGCATCAATTCGACAATGGCATAGGGAATGATCAGCCCCAGAAACAGCCAGACCGCGCGATCCGGCGGGGTGGCCAGCGCCACCTTATAGGCAATCGGATAACACAGCACGAGGGCCAGCGCCGTGGCCATCACCGCGAAGACCAGCGTGCGGGTCAACGTGATCAGCCCGATCCGTTCATAGACCGCGCCATCGCGATCAAACCGAAGCCCGATCATGCGGTAAAGGGTCTTGGACAGGGTCGCGTCCTCAATCGCCTTTTGCTCGGCCGAGACAGGAATTTGACGCGCCGCGAACAAGGCGTCGAAATTGTCCAACGTATAGGGAAAGGCGTTCGCCTCGGCGGATTGAAGCTCTGTGAACAGCGCGTCTGCCCGTTGTGCGATGTCTTTCGCGGTGGCGATCTGATCGGGGATCGGGTCGCCATCGCTGACCGCCAACAGGGGCAGGCCGAATTCCTCATCCAGCCAGACCGGATCGGCATCAGGGCCGCGCACCATCGCCACATGGGTCGTGGCGCGGTCGCATTGCAGGATATAGGGGCGTGTTGACTCGTCGCTTTCACCGCCGGTTGTCATGGTGCTGGCCGAAGGCACCGCCATTTGTGACGCCGAAGGCACCGCCATGCCGCCCGTTCCCGCCGTTGCATCCGGGGCCGCCTCATAGGTTTTGAGAACCGATGCACAGGTCTGCGCGTCGCGTCGCAGCTGCGCCGCGATGGAACTGTCCAATTGCCGCTTGGGGGCGGTCACCGCGCGTTCCAGCATGGTCAGTTGCGGCAGGATGATCAGCATCAGCGCCCAGAGCGCCACGGCGGCGAAAAACACCGCCACCAGACCCCGGCCATATCCGCGAATAAGATCGCTCATTGCGCGGCCACTTCGGCACCGGTTTTCGCCATCGGCCCGTCGGGCAGCAACACCGCCGCCTCGCCGTCAAAACCAACCTGACAGATATCGTCAACCGCCACGGATGCGCCGCCGGTATTGCTTTGATGCAGGTTGATTTGCGCGCCGGTTGGGGTTTGCACCTCAAAGGTCACGAACGCGCCTTCCAGATCGCGCCGCATCAGGCGCGCCTCGAACCGGTTGCTGTAGCCTGCACCAAACCCCACCTGTTCCGGGCGCACGAAAAGGATCGCCGTCGCGCCATTCGCCAAGGCTGTTGGATTGCGCGCCACCAATCGGCCATGCGGGGTTTCTATCTGTGCCATCGCGCCATCGGTGCCAATGATGCGCCCGTGAAACGGGTTCACCTCGCCCACGAAAGAGGCGACAAAGGCCGATTGCGGCGCGCTATAGATCGCATCGGCGCTTCCCACCTGTTCGATCACCCCGTTGTTCATCACCGCCACGCGATCCGACATGGTCAATGCCTCGCCCTGATCATGGGTGATGTAGATGAAGGTCACGCCGGTCTTGCGCTGGATCGCGCGCAATTCGGCGCGCATATGCTGGCGCAGCTTGAGGTCAAGCGCGCTCAGCGGTTCATCAAGCAGCAAAACCGCCGGTTCAACGGCCAAGGCGCGCGCAATCGCCACGCGTTGCCGCTGGCCACCAGACAATTCACCGGGTTTCTTGTCGGCCTGTTCGGGCAGGGCCACAAGATCGAGCAATTCAAGCGCTTTTTCGCGTCGCGCGCGGCGCGACATCCCGCGCGCCTCAAGCCCGAAGGCGACGTTTTCCCAGACCGGCATCAGCGGGAACAGCGCGAGGTTCTGAAAGATCAAGGCGGTGGGGCGCGCATTCGGCCCCTTGCCGCGCATGTCCTCGCCACCGATCAGGATTTGCCCGGCGCTTGGATCGACAAAGCCAGACACGGCGCGCAGGATCGTGGTTTTGCCACAGCCAGACGGCCCGAGGATGGAAAAAAACTCGCCCGCCTCAATCGTCAGATCGGTCGGTTGCACCGCCGTAAAGCCATTGGGATAGGTGATCGCCACGCCTTCAAGGCGCACATCCTTGCCACGCATGTCAGGCTGTCCCCATACAGCAATCAAGAGGGACAAAAGCGCCCCTCTTGGTGGTTTCCAAAATCGCCCGCCTTAAGCGTTGGTGATGATTTCCACGAACTCGTTGCGGACCGGGCCAAAGAAGGGCGTATCCGCCTGCCACCACCACATGTTGTTCAAAACGTCATTGGTGTAGACGGTGTTGAACTGAGTCTTGAATTCGTCGGATGCAAATTCAGCAGCCCCCGCAACGGCCGAGTTATAGCCGGTGTTGTTGGACATCATGCCGCCCATTTCAGGCTGCAGCATGAAGTTCATGAACGCCACCGCCTGTTCGGGGTTTTCAGCGCCTTTCAACATGCCAAAGCTGTCAAGCCAGGTGATGATCCCCTCTTTCGGGGCGCGGTAAACGAAATCGCCGTTTTCACGGTTCAGCAGCAGACCGGTTGTGTCCCATGTCTGGCCGATGACACAGCCCGCTTCCTTGAACGCGGTGGTCGCTTCGGTTGCGTTGTTCCAGAAGGCGCCGAAATTTGCCTTGTGCTCGATGATGAACTTGGCCACCTCGCCCCAGACACGGCGGGCGTCGTCTTCGGATTTATAGACGTCCAGCATGCGGTTTGACGGCACTTTGCCGATCGCATCCAGATACAGGCCAGTGCCCATGATGACCGATTTCTGACGGAAGGCCGCGGCACCCTGCGCCTCGGGGCGCCACAGATCGCCATAGGACAGGTCAGCGTCGGAAATATTCAGCTTGGCGCGGTTCAGGGTCAGCCCTTCGGTGCCCCAGTTGAACGGCAACAGGATTTGATCGCCATTATGAACGCCGCCCAAGGTGGCGCTGTCACGCAGGAAGGACGGGATCACGTTTTCAGTTTTCACATCGGCGGGAACTGCGGCAAAGAACGATTCGCCATTGTCATCAAGATACCCGGCCGAGTTGGTGATCGACGGGAACACCACGTCAAACCCTTTGCCGCCGTTGGCGCGCACGGTCGATTCTGCCTCGTCATTGGACCCATAGGTGGTCAATTCCAGCTTGATGCCGGTGTCGGCCTCGAACTTTTCGGTGATATTGGGCTGGATATAATCCTGCCAGGCAAAGACCTTGACGCTGCCCGACGAGGCAAGGGCATCAGTGGCGCGAAGGATCATCGGCGCAGCCAAGGCAGCAGCGCCCAGCTTGATTGCGGAACGGCGGGTGGGTTTCATGGATGCAACCTCAGTTGAGTGAATTTTCGCCCCTTGTCGGGCACAGCGCTGCCATACCGTCCGAAGCTGTCAATCAGGTGAAGGTTTTGAAACGGATTTGTGATGTTGGATCGGGAAACACCCCACCCCCTCCGCATGCGGTCCTAGCCAGAATAATTCACGAGAGGGTGGCGAAGGTGGCGTAACGGCATTGCCAAGTTGTTTGGCTGGGGCTGAAATGCTCGACGTTTGGTGGGTCATGGTTTCATCGCGAGGACGTAATCTGCCCATAACTCGAATGCGTCGGCCCGGGCGTGGCGACAGGATGTGGCTGTGAGGCGATAGCGGCGGGGTTTGAAGATCGTGTTGATCTGGTCATGGGCGGCAAGGAAGCGCTGTGCCTGTCTGGGGGACTTGAACCGTCCCATGATTTTCTCACGTCGTCGCGTCGGTCTGTGACTGCCCTCGATCCGGCTGTTGAGCCCTTTGTGGGCCCGGTGATCGGCCCCGGGTGCCAAGCGCGCGATTGGCTTCGTGTAGCTACGCAGCTTGTCGGTGATGACCACCCTCGGTTGGCCGAATTGAGCGATCAGCCGTGTCAGGAAGCGCTTGGCAGCTTTGGCATTGCGGCGTGTCTGAACCAGGATGTCGAGCGTATCACCGTTCGTCGGGGATTTGATCCCCCGGATCAAATCCAGATCCTCCTCACCATCGACGACCCGCCACAGCCAGTGCTTCACGCCATTAATCGGCACAACGACCTCGTCCATGTGCCACTTGTGGCTCAGACGCGGTCGGCCCCGGCGGAACGAGGGCCGAAAAATGCGCGCCAAACCGGTTGACCCAGAGGCGAACGGCTTCGCGGCTGACGATAACGCCGCGTTCGGCCAGCAGATCCTCGACATCCGCCGTGCTCAGCGCAAAACGATGATAGGCCCAGACCGGTGTTGTCACGTTAACTCGCGCAGAGTCAGCAAGTTGTGTTGCCGATGGTACATCAAGCGGCACTCGCTGCGGATTTCCACGCGTCAAATGCTTCGAGCCGATGGTAACGGATGGTGAGGGCGGAACGACGGCGGGCTGGGACGGAGAAACGATTGCGGGTTGCGGACTGTATGGAGACGAA
>NZ_JBEPPX010000035.1:0-21034 GCF_040547535.1 Roseovarius sp. MBR-78 | reverse complement strand
TTAACATAAGTCTTATTATACGACAACAGGTTAGCGGCGGCGCTCTGTCATGAGGCGGCTTCTGTCAACGGCCGCGATGATCGCGATCGGGCTCACACCGCTCGCTGCCAAACCCGTTGCCGCACAAGGCTACCAGATCGACTGTGCGATCCTGTTGTGCCTCGCAGGCGGTTGGCCCGCGTCGGTTCCCTGTGCCCGCGCGCGCGCGGAGTTCATCCGCCGCATAACACCCTGGCCGGTCGAGCCACCACTGCAGATCTGGCGCTGCCCGATGCGCGCGGCGCTTGAAACGCCGGACCCAGTCGCGCGCCTTTACAGGCTGGCGGGGGTCAATCCCGGGCCAGCAGTTTCCCCGGCCCCCCAGATGGAAGGGCTCCATCTCGCGCAGGCCGTCGGACATGGTGCTGATATCGATGTCAGTGGGTCCGCCTTTGCCTTCATCCGCTCCATTGATGTGTTTGACGCTTCTTTGTCCCAGGGGGTGGTTGGCGAAGGTGAGCATTGTCGACGCACGGACCTGATCCGGCATGGTTCTTACGACAGCACGGGGCAGTTTCGATGGCGGATCGCCTCCCCGGGCGACCTACCGCCAGCCTTCCAGGGCGACGAAGGTTTCGGGGCCACCTGCCCGAGCATCCGGGTCCGTGCCGTCTTTGTCGACTGGGAAGATCACGAGGGCACTTACGGCTCTGAGCAGGTCAATTACTGATCCCAAACCCCATAGAAGGACTCGACACCCCAGAAAAGAGAAACCCCCGCAAGGCGGCAACCATGCGAGGGGCTCAAAGAGCAACGGAATTGGCGTTCCGATAGGTCAACTCAAACTGTGACCCTGTTCTAGCAGCCCCGACGGTCAAGGCAAAGAAAAAACGTATCTCTTGCCGGGATGCGAATGCCCTGTTGCGGCCTTGTCCCATACTGACAAGGACAAGATATGAACTCCACTCGAAACCACCCGGCCTTGCCGGACGTCTGGACCAAAGGCGCTTTAATGGCGCTTCTCTCGGAGATAGCCCCGCATATCGGTCTGCGCCCGGCGCGCCTCGCGGTGCTGAACTACATCATCGGGCGCACCCGCGCCTCCGACTGGATCTCCCCGCACCGCGAACCGGTGTTCTTTGGGGCGCAAGACCTCGCAGCGGTCGAACTTGGCAAGACGCCGCGCCAGTTGCGCTCGGATGAGGCCGCGCTGGCAAGGCTCGGCCTGATCGTCAAACGCGTCGCGGCGAACGGGGCTCGCTATGGCCGCGCCGGTCTCGGCTTGATCCTCACGCCGCTGATCGCGCGCCTGGAGGAGTTCATAGCCCTTCGTGACCGGCTCCGCGCGGAACGGAAGC
This sequence comes from Roseovarius sp. MBR-78, assembly GCF_040547535.1. NCBI lineage: Bacteria > Pseudomonadati > Pseudomonadota > Alphaproteobacteria > Rhodobacterales > Roseobacteraceae > Roseovarius > Roseovarius sp. MBR-78. Next base: position 19,697 of record NZ_JBEPPX010000035.1, on the reverse strand, counting down.
ATTTGCGCGCTTTAAGGGATCTTCGATCACTGCGTCTGCGGCAAATGAAGCGGTGCATCGCTGCCCTGCCCTCCTGGGCCACTGAGGATCCGGAGGTCACAGATATTCTTGCCAGTTTCGCAAGCTGGCCACGCAGCGATGCGTTGAGCCATCTTGGTTTGGACCGGCTTACCGCCCATCTGCAGGCGAGTTCCGAATTATGCAGCCGTATCGATGACTGGTTTGAAAAACATTGGCTTTCTTCCGGCGAACCAGCGGAAAACTTCCGGCCCTTTACACAGAACACCAAGGAAGAAATTCAAAATGTAGAAGAGCCCTCTGCTGTGGATAACTCCGCAAGATGCGAAGAAGTTGCAGAGAGTGAATTGCCGCCATCACTTCCCTGCCCCGCGCCTCCCACTCTGACGCCTGGGATCCTTTACGCAATTGCAGGTGACGGGCTGCGCATGATGCTTGACGCGCGCCAACAAAAGAACGCGCCGCTCAGGGAACGCGACATCATTGAGGCCGCCTGGCGGCTATTGCCCATGCTCGATATACATCCGTCAGTCTGGTTTGAAGGCCAGAGCACCTTGGGCGACCACGGATTGGCGCTCTGCCTTCTTCTGGTTGATGCGGGGCGAGATCACCCCACATATCCCGTTCGCAATCCGGGCGGATTGATGCGCGAGATGATCCGGCGGGCCAAGGCAGGGAGGCTAGACGTAAATCCGAGCCTTGCAGCCCTACGACGGCGACGCTCTGGTGTGAATTCTGCGGTAACTCGTGCGGTAACAGACGCCCTGGAACCAGCATATATATACTCGTGGGGTGTACGGAAAGCTACAAGAACAACTTCCCATTAACTGTCCGCTATCAGCGCCAATAGGGCAGTTGAATTTTCTGGGTTGATGGCTCACATCCGTTTGGCGACTTCTTCGAGCATGACCTCGGTGGCGCCCCCGCCTATGGCCTGAACGCGGGCGTCGCGCGACATGCGTTCCACCGGCGTTTCGCGCATGTAGCCCATGCCGCCATGAAACTGCACGCAATCGTAAAGCACGCTGTTCACCAGTTCGCCGCAATAGGCCTTGACCATCGAGACCTCCTTGACGCAATCGCGGCCCGCCGCGTCCAGCCTGGCCGCGTGATAGGTAAGCTGGCGTCCGGCCTCGATCCGGGTCTGGCAATCGGCCAGCCGCTGGCGCACTGCCTGCTTGTCCCAGAGCACGCCGCCGAAGGCCTTGCGCTGCCTGACGTAATCCACCGTCATGTCGAGCGCGGTCTGCGCTTCGGAGCAGGCCATCGCGCCCAGCACGATCCGTTCGTTCTGGAAGTTCTTCATCACCGAATAAAAGCCCCGGTTGACCTCGCCCAGCACGTTTTCGGCCGGGATGCGCACATCCTCGAAGATCAGCTCGGCAGTGTCCGAGCACAGCCAGCCGGTCTTGTTCAAGGCCCGGCCGACCGAGAATCCGGGCGTGCCCTTTTCAACCGCGAATATGGTGATCCCGCGCGAGCCCTTGGCGTCGGGGTCGGTTTTCGCGCCAACGAAATACAGATCGCCATGCACCCCGTTGGTGATGAACATCTTGGTGCCGTTGAGCACCCAGTCCGAACCGTCGCGCACCGCGCGCGTGCGCATCCCCGCGACATCGGAACCGGCGCCCGGTTCGGTCACGGCCACGGCTGCGATCTTTTCGCCCGAGGTGATCAAAGGCATCCAGCGCGCCTTCTGTTCGGGTGAGCCCGCGTTTTCCAGATGCGGCGAGGCCATGTCGGTATGCACCAGAACCGTGGCCGAAAAGCCTCCGAAGGTGGAACGCCCCACCTCCTCGGCGAGCATGACGCTCGACATCACATCCAGCCCCGCGCCACCATATTGCGGATCATAGCGCATCCCCAGCACGCCCAGATCGCCCATTCGGCGCAGCACGTCGCGCGGCACCATGCCGTCCTGTTCCCAGGCGTCGGCCTTGGCCGTTACTTCGGTTTCGATGAACCGGCGCAACTGCGCGCGGATCAACTCCAGGTCTTCGTTGAACGGGCCTGTGGCCGCATCGATGGGGTCTTGTCTGGTCATGGGGTTTCCTCCGGGTCTAGTTTTACAAGGGGGGCCTGCCCGGCGACCGTATCGCCGGGCGCGCAGTAGATTTCAGCCACGGTGCCCGAAACGGGGGCGGTCAGGCTTTGCAGCAGTTTCATCGCCTCAAGCACCACCAGCGTGTCGCCCGCCGCCACCCGGTCGCCGCGCGCGACGCGCAGCTCGACCACCGCGCCGGGCATCGGGGCGCGCAGGGTGTCTGCCCCCCCGGCCTGTTTCGAGGCGCGTTGCAGGTGGCGGTCTGCCAGCGTTTCAAACCCGAAGGTGGCCATGCCGTCGGGGGTGGACAGGTGCACCTGCCAGTGATCCCTCGCGCGGCGCAGATGGGCGGTGCGGACAAGGGGGATACCGTCGATGCGCCCGGTCAGGCGATTGGCGGCCAGGTCCGGCAATTCAACGGTCAAATCGGCACAGTCGGGCAATATCATCGCCAGTTGCGTTGCATCGCCCGCAACGCGGGTAGGGTCGTCATCGCCCAAGGCCCAATAATATGCCGCCCCCGTCCGACCCGCGGGCGCGGTCAGACGCCAGGCCCCCAGCGTTTGCCACGGGGTGTTGCCGGTCTTTGGCGCAAGATGCAGATGCAGGGCCAGTGACGCCAGCGCGCGGCTTTGCGCATCGGGTTCCGGGGGCGTCCATCCGCCCGGAAACAGATCGGCCAGCCCGGCGGTATGATGCCGGAGCGCGGCAAAATCGGGATGCATCAGCAAGGCGCGCTGAAAGGCAAGGTTCACCCCCACCCCGCCCACGGCGAAGCGATTGATCGCGGCCACGCTTTCGCGGATCGCCTGTGCCCGGTCGGGGGCATGGACGATCAGCTTGGCCAGCATGGAATCGTAGTGATGGCCGACAACCGAGCCTTCGCCGACCCCGGTATCGAGCCGAACGCCCGAAGGCGGTGCCCAAAGCGTGATCGTGCCGGTTTCGGGGCGGTAGTTTTCAGCCGGGTTTTCGGCGGCGATGCGCACCTCGATGGCATGGCCGTCGAAGCGCAGATCGGTTTGCGCAAAGCCAAGCGCCTCGCCCCGCGCGATGCGCAATTGCCATTCCACCAGGTCGATCCCGGTGATCGCCTCGGTCACGGGATGTTCGACCTGAAGGCGGGTGTTCATCTCGAGAAAGTAATACGCGGCGTGCTCGGAGTCATAAAGATATTCCACCGTCCCGGCAGAGCGGTATCCGATCGCCTGCGCAAGCCGCACGGCGGCTGTGCGCATGTCGTCGCGCAGATCGTCGGGCAGATCGGGGGCCGGGGCCTCTTCGATCAGTTTCTGGTGGTTGCGCTGAAGCGAACAGTCGCGGTCGCCCAGGTGCAGCACGGTGCCGTGGGTGTCGCCCAGCACCTGCACCTCGACATGGCGGGCGCGGGGGGCATAGCGTTCCAGGAACACCGCCGGGTCGCCGAATGCGCCCTGCGCCTCGGCGCGGGCAGCGGCGATCGCCTCGGGCGCGTCGGCCATGTCGGTGACGAGGCGCATCCCGCGCCCGCCGCCGCCCGCACTGGCCTTGACCAGGAACGGCACCCCGAGCGCGCCAGCCTCTTGCAGCAGGCGCGCGTCGGACTGATCGTCGCCGCGATAACCGGGCAGCACCGGCACGCCGGCGGCCTCGGCGGCGGCCTTGGCCGCGATCTTGGAGCCCATTTTCGCGATGGCGCGCGCTTCCGGCCCGACAAAGACCAGGCCCGCCGCCTCGACCGCCGCCGCGAAATCGGCGTTTTCGGACAGAAAGCCATAACCGGGATGCACCGCGCCCGCGCCGGTGGCGCGCGCGGCCTCGAGAATTGCCGCGACGTTTAGATAGCTGGCGGACGGGGCGGCGGGGCCGATGCAGACGGCGTGATCGGCCTCGGCCACGAAGGGCGCATCGCGGTCGGCCTCGGAAAAGACGGCCACCGTTTCCAGCCCCAGCTTGCGGCAACCGCGCTGGATGCGCCGGGCAATCTCGCCCCGGTTGGCGATCAGGACGCGGGTAAAGCTCATTTCACGCGCCAGGACGGGCTGCTCTTGTCAAGAAAGCTGTTGATACCCTCGATCCCTTCGCTGGTTTCCCAGGCATCGGCCAGCCGGTCGGCGGTGTAGATCATGTTGGTTTTCAGGTCATGTGCCGCGACATAGGCGATCAGCGCCTTGGTATCGGCCACGGCACCGGGCGCCGCCTGAAGGTGATCGTGCACCACCCGTTCAACGGCGCCGTCCAGATCGTCGGGGGCCACGACCTCGCTCAGAAGCCCGATCCGTTCGGCGCGGGCGCTGTCGAACAGGGCACCCGAAAGCATCGTCTCGCGTGAATGCACCTTGCCGATGCGGGCGACCACGTAGGGCGAGATATTGGCGGGCAGCAGGCCCAGCCTGACCTCGGTCAGGCCAAACCGCGCCCCCTCGGTGCCGATGGTGTAGTCGCAGATCGAAATCAGGCCGACCCCGCCGCCATAGGCCGGGCCGTTGATCCGCCCGATCAGCGGCTTGGGCATTGTGTCGAGCCGGCGCAAAAGCTGCGCAAGCGTGGCGCTTTGCTCGACCCGCTCGGCGCGGGTCTTTTCGATATTCGAGGCGAACCAGTTGAAATCTCCCCCGGCGCAAAAGCTCTTGCCGCTGCCGGTCAGTACCACGATGCGCACATTGTCGTCGGATGCCAGCCGCCCGGCTGCGTCATCGAGTTCCGCGATCAGCGTGCCGTTCAGGGCATTGTGTTTCTCGGGTCGGTTCAGGGTTACGGTGGCGACACCGCGCGCATCGGTCCCGATCAGGAGGGTTTCATACGTCGTCGTCATGTTATTGCCTCACATTCTGAATACGGGTGTATGGCGCCCTGCCCCTGGCACCGATGTTACGATGGCCAGGCACAGGCCAAGGATGTCGCGGGTCTGGCCCGGTTCGATCAGCCCGTCATCCCAAAGCCGCGACGTGGCATAATAGGGATCGGACTGTTCGCCGTATTGGGCGCGCACCTGCGCCTCGATCCGGGCCATGTCGGCCTGCATCCGGTCAGGGTCGCCGCCTTTCTGGCGGCGCAGTTCCAGCATCACGTTGGTGGCGATATCGGCCGACATCGTGGCCAGTTCCGCCGTGGGCCATGCGAACAGGAAATCCGGCCCGAAGCCGCGCCCGCACATGCCGTAATTGCCCGCGCCATAAGAGCCGCCCAGCAGGACCGACATGCGCGGCACCTTGGCCACGGACATGGCATAGACCAGCTTGGCGCTGTCCTTGGCGATGCCGCCGCGCTCGGCCTCTGTCCCGACCATGAAGCCCGAGATGTTGTGCAGGAACAAAAGCGGGATATTGCGCTGGTCGCACATCGAAACAAACTGCGCCCCCTTGAGCGAACTGTCCGACAGAAGCGCGCCGTTATTGGCTAGGATGCCGACGCGATAGCCATGGATGCGCGCCGTGCCGCAGACCAGCGTCTCGCCCCAGCCGGGCTTGAATTCGCGGAATTCGCCCGCGTCGATCATGCGCAACAGAACCTCGCGCATGTCATAGGGCTGTTTGCGGTCGGCGCTGATGATGCCGGGCAATTCGGAGGGATCGTGCGCGGGCGGTTCGGGGGCCGTGTCGGGCCGCATTTCGCGCGGCTGGCCAAGCCCGGCCACGATGTCGCGCATCAGCGCCAGCGCATGGTATTCGTCCTCGGCAAGATGGTCGGACACACCCGAAACGCGCGAGTGCATTTCGGCACCGCCAAGTGTTTCGCCATCGACCTCTTCGTTGATCGCCACCTTGACGATCGAGGGGCCGCCCAGATGGATACGCGCGTTGCCACGCACCATGATGACCTCGTCCGACAGGGCGGGAATATAGGCGCCGCCCGCCGTGCAGCCGCCGAACACCGCCGAGATCTGCGGCAAGCCGCTGGCCGACATGTTGGTCTGGCGATAGAAGGAATTGCCGAAATGCCGGGCATCGGGAAACACCCGGTCCTGTTCCGGCAGATAGGCGCCGCCGCAATCCACCAGATACAGGCAGGGCATCCGGTTGTCCGCCGCGATTTCCTGGGCGCGGATGTGTTTCTGCACGGTCTCGTGGTAAAAAGAGCCACCCTTCACCGTCGCATCATTGGCGATCACCATGCAGGGCAGCCTGTGGACGATGCCGATACCGGTCACGATCCCGGCGCCGGGAACTTCGCCCCCGTATTGCCCGTAGGTCGCGAGCGACGACAGCTCCAGAAACGCCGTGCCCGGATCGACCAGCAGGTCGATGCGTTCGCGGACCAGCAGCTTGCCGCGCTTGCGGTGACGCTCAACCATGTCGGGGCGGCCGCCCGACGTGGCCTCGGCAATCCGCGCGCGCAGGGTTCCGATGCGCGCGCTCTGCGCTGCGTGATTGCGGGCGTAGATCTCCGATGCGGTCAGCACTGCTGTTTCAAGGCGCGCCATGTGTCAGGTCTCCTGTTCTTCGAGTATTCCGTGGAGGAACACATCGGCATAGGTCTGCGACAACGCATCTGCACTGCCGCGATCTGGGTCGAACCATTCAAGTGTGGCATTCAACGCGCCAATCAGCATTAGGCGCAGGCGGCGAATGTCGAGGCCGGCTTTCAGGGCGCCGTTTTTCTGCAGGCGCGACAACAGGGCGTCCCATTCGCCCTCATAGGCGCGGCGGGTGGGCAGATTGGCATCGCGGACGGATTGCGGCACCTGCCCGAAAATGCGCACATTGGCCGAGGAATAATCGCTTGCATCGAGAAGCGCGCGCAGATGCGCCCCGATCGCGGCTCGGAGGATCGATTCGGCGTCGGCCTCCTCGGGCATGGCGGCAATGGCCTGTCGCACGCTCTCGTGAACGGTGCGGATGCCAGCGTCGAGTATCTCCACGACTATCTCATCCCTAGAGCCAAAATGGTAATAGATGCTGCCCGCCTTGATCCCCGCAGCCTCGGCGATCTTTCGGAGAGATACGCTCCCGTAGCCGTGATCACGAAAAAGCCGCGCCGCAACATTCAGCACGCCCTCGCGGCCCACAACGATGCGCGGGGTCTTGCTGGTCTCGCTCATCGTCGCATCCGGCAAGGCTTTTCTTCCGTAATTTACATAACTAACATATGTTAGGCATTTCAGCACTACCCTGTCAACCATCTCGACACGTTGATAGGCGGTTTTTGAAATAGCCTTGGCCCTGTCGACGTCCTGATGAGTCGTCAAGACATATGGGGCCATCGTAGGCGCCCTGCTGCCGAAACAGTGCAACCAGGTTTTTCGCGCTGAGTTGGTTTGCCCTGACCGCAGGTGCCATCACATCCTAGCCATATAGCCTTCGAATTTTTCTGCCTTGTGACATGGAACAATCCTGACATGGCCCACTTAAGCCTTGTCGCGCTTTGCGTTCTTTAATTTTTGATTCGGCGTACTATCAACGATGCGCAGGCTTGTCTCGCTGCCTGAGTCGCCGCACTTTCCGCTGATTTCGACCGTCTTTTGATCAAAGTAGACACTTACCAACTTCTCGTCTCAGTTCGAGCGCCAGAGGTCGGGCAGTTGTCGTGTTGCCAAAGCCTCCCCGCATCTTCCTTTCGCTTTGGGTGCAACGTCACGTCGGAAAAAGCTTGGCTTGATCTAATTTCTAACATGTGTTTGATTTCAGTGGACGCGATTGGCACTCTGTTCGGCAGGTAAAGACATGAGCGAAGAAAAAGCGCGGCGCTTTGCGCCAGACCTCATTGTCGGCCAAGTCGCGCTAGTTATCTGCTCCGGTTCGGGTATGGGTCGGGCCACGGCGCTGGAAATGGCTTCTTGCGGGGCTAGGCTGGCACTGTTTGCGCTCCGTCAGGAGCCACTGGAAGAGACCGCCCGGATGGTCCGCGCGGCGGGTGGCGAGGCCGTTGTCGTGCCCGGCGGCACCCGCGAAGAAGATAGTATAGAGGCCGCGATGGCGCGTATAAAGGACCAATATGGGCAGCTTGACGTCCTGGTGAATAACGCGGGCGGCCAGTATATCGCGGCGGCGCGCGACATCACCAACAAGGGCTTCGAAGCGGTGATCCGCAATAATCCGATCGGATCGTGGCAGATAACCCGCTGTGTGGCCGATCATTTCATGTGTGGCAATGGTGGCTCCATCGTCTTTGTGGCCGCCATTTCAGCGCGCACCGCGCTCACTGGTTTAACCCATACCGTCGCCGCCCGCGCCGGTGTGACGGGCATGATGAAGACGCTGGCTGCCGAATGGGGCGAATACGGTATCCGCCTGAACTGCGTCGCGCCGGGAACAATCAAGACCGAGGCGCTTGGCCGCTACCCCATTCCACCGGAACGTTGGAAGGAACTCAACCGCTCGGTCCTGAACCGTATGGCCGTGGCCGAGGACATCGCCAGCACGGTCATCTTCCTCGCGTCCAGATTGGGGGATTTCATTACTGACGAAGACATCTATATAGGTGGCGGGGAAACCCTGCACATGGGTCACGATGCCCGTGACATGATAAATCCTGAAATGTTCGAGAAGCGCGAACGAGGAGATGGCAAGAATGAGTAACCCCCCCGTTCTTCTGAATATCTCCGACAGGATCGCCACGGTCACGCTGAACGATCCGGAACGCCGCAATCCGGTTACCGGAAACGACATGATCGCCGCCCTTCTGGACACATTCGCGCAGGTGCAGGCAAACCCCGATGTTAGCGTCATGATCCTGACAGGCGCAGATCCGGCATTTTGCTCCGGTGGCGACATTAAGGAGATGAACGACCCCGAAAGTGTCTTTCGCAAGGAACCGCTTGCGGCAGCGCAAAGCTATGTCGACGGGGTGCAGCGCCTGCCCCTGGCGCTTTACAATCTAGACATTCCGACCATAGCCGCGGTCAACGGCCCGGCGGTTGGCGCTGGATGCGACCTGACCATGATGTGCGACATGCGCATCGCTTCGGAAAAGGCACGGTTCGGCGAAGTGTTCCTGAATCTCGGCATCATTCCAGGCGATGCGGGTAGCTGGTTCATGCTGCGCCGTCTAGGCCACCAGAAAGCCGCCGATCTGACCTTTTCGGGACGCATGGTCGATGCCGCCGAGGCGCTGGAGCTTGGCATGGTGCTGGAGGTCGTGGCCCATGACAAACTCATGGACCGCGTCGGCGAACGCGCAGCCGTCATCGCATCCAAGCCACCTCGAGCGGTGCGTGTCGCCAAGCGCCTGATGCGCAATGCCGAGCGGATGGATCTGCCGGATTTCCTGAATTCTGCGGCGGCCTATCAGGCCTTGATGCATCAGACCGAAGACCACCACGAGGCGGTTGCGGCGTTTCTCGAAAAACGAAAACCGAACTTCACGGGGCGCTAGGGGAATAATGTATGCCTGACATCACACGGGAGAAAATGGACCAGATCGCACAGATGTGGAATGCGCGCGGTAAGGGTCTGATTAACCATATGGCGCTCGAGATCGAAGAAGTATCGACCGAAGGCGTTCGGGTGAGGATGCCGTTCAATCCGGATTTCTGCGTTGACAGAGATCAGACCCTGCTTCACGGCGGCATCCTGACGGCCCTTCTCGACAGTGTATTCGGACTTGCAAACTTTATTGCCATCCAGGGTGTCAGCACGATGGCAACGCTTGACCTAAGGGTCGATTACCTGCGGCCTGTACATTCCCGAGCAGATATCTTCGTACGTGCCAATTGCTATCGTCAGACTCGTCATATCGCCTTCAATTCTGGCAATATCTGGTTCGATGGCCATGAGGATGAGGAAATCGCTCGGGGATCCGCCTCGTTTGCCTTGACGCGAGGTGAAACCAGCCTGTTTGACGCCGAGACAAGGGAAAAATGACCGTGATGACCTTGCAAACCGTCAATGCAAATCTAGCCCGGGTGCCGTTCTTCCGATTTCTCAATTTCGAGGTCCAGAGCATGGACAGCCTCCATGCCGAAGCCGAGATGATCTTTTTAGAACGCCATATCGGCAACCCGGTCATGGAGCATTACCACGGCGGCATAATCGCAAGCTTCATGGAAGCCATTTCTGCAATCGCTGTTCAGCCGGATTTTGCGGATGTCCCGGCCAAGCCGATCAATCTTACCGTCGATTACCTCAGGCCGGGCGTGAGAGGACCGCTCTATGCCCGCGCTACGGTGGCGCGCAAAGGCAAGCGCATCGCGAGCGTCAGGGTGATGGCATGGCAGACGGACCAAGAAAAACCAGTCGCGGAAGGGCTTTACCACTTCCTTTTGGTCTGATCGCTATAGTTGCGATCATTAAATTCCTGTTTGTGTGGCGCAACTGGCGTTCTCCCTGTCGCAGATCCCTTCAAGAAGAAGTCTGATGAGCATGTCAGAAAACTCGGGCAGTGAAAGATATCCCTGCTTTTCTGCCTTGTTGGGATCGAACCACTCCACCGTCCAATTCAGGGCGCCCAACATAACCTGACGCAGGGGGATAATTTTGATATCGGACCTAATGGCGTCGTCTTCTTGCGCTTCGCGAAGAATTCTGTCCCAGAGTCGTCCGTATTCATGTCGAATTTTCCTGTGTCGCTCCCTGAAATGTTTGGGCAGCATACCGTAGCTTCTGATGTTAGCAGAAGTGAATTCGCTTGCCTTGAAGAGAAAATGAAGATGTGTCCAGATTGCGGTCGCGATCCTTGCGTGATGGTCATATGGCTCATGAAATTCTTCGACTGCGGCACCGACACCAAATAGCAAATCGCTCAATCCGGCGTTCAGGACCTCGTTTACGATCTCTTCTTTGGATTTGAAATGGTAGTATACGCTGCCTGCCTTCATATCAGCTTCCGTCGCGATCTGTCTTAGCGTTGTGGCTTTGTAGCCATTGTCCCTGAGCACACATGCTGCCGCCCTCAGGATTTCCGCGCGGGTATTTTCGGCCTTGTTGATCGATTTAGCAGCTTGGACGGGAATGGCGGCGCTTGTCTTCTGCCCCTCTGTGTTGGCTCTATGGCGTGTACACATTCCGTCGAGTATCAGTTTGCTCATGCGGTCCGAGAGGACACTCACGGGATACCGTTCCACATCATACCATTCAACAGTCCAGTTCATTGCGCTCAAAACGAACTGGCGGATCGCGGTTATGGAAATGTCGCTTCTCAGGTGGCCGGCACGCTTCGCGTCTTCCAGAAAACTGCTCCATACCTCTGCATACGCGGCACGCAACTCACGGTGTGGGGCGCGGGCTTCATCCGACAGCATCGGATAGTTCCGGATATTGGCCGAGGTGAAGTCGCTGTCAGTCAAGAGAAAGGTGAGGTGCGTTTCGATGAGAATGGCGAAGGTCTTGCGAAAGTCCTTTATCTTTGCCAATCGGACGATGTTGTGGACCTTTTCGTAGAGTTCCCGAACCCCGATATCCAGCACTTCGCTCAGAATTTTATCTTTTGAGTCAAAATGATAATATATGCTTCCAGCCTCTATTCCAGATTTCTGCGCGATGTCGCGCATCGTTGTCGCATAGAAACCTTCGTGCCGGAAAAGGTGCGCAGCCGCAGAAAGAATCTCCCCGCGGGTCCGCTCCGATTTGCTCAGATCGTCTTCCGTATTCTTGATTGCATCAAATGATCGTACCATTGGCTGTCGATACTTGTCTGTCGCAAGAGTGTCCATTGCAATAAATCTAACACTTGTTAGAATGAATGAAGGGACACTTCGAATCAAGTTCTTTACCAAGTTGATAGCGGAAAAGGAGAACCTCCCTATGAGAGGATTGAGAGGAAAACGCGTGATCGTAACCGGCGGCGGCAGCGGCATCGGACGCGCGGTTTGCCTACGTTTCGGAGAAGAAGGTGCCGAGGTTGCGATCTTTGACATGAACGAAAACGGATCGCAGGAGACGGCCAGTTCGATCCAGAGCGCGGGCAGAAAGGCCCAAGCTTTCAAGGTGGACATCAGTGACCGCGCCCAGGTCGACAAGGCCGTGGCCGAGTTCGAGGCGGTTGGCGCGATTGACGTGCTGGTGAACAATGCGGGATGGGATGAGATCAAGCCCTTCCTCGATACGGACGAGGCCCTTTGGAAGAAGGTCATCGACATCAACCTTTACGGCCCGCTGAACATGCATCACGCGGTGTTGCCGGGGATGGTCAGGAACGGTGGCGGTCGCGTGGTCAACATCGCCTCGGACGCCGGTCGCGTCGGCTCGTCGGGCGAGGCTGTTTATTCGGCTTGCAAGGGCGGCATCATCTCGTTCACCAAAACCGTTGCGCGGGAACTGGCGCGCAAGGGCGTTCAGTTGAACGCGGTCGCCCCCGGCCCGACCGATACGCCGCTTTTTGCTCAGATCGCCCAAGGCGAGGCCGGTGCAAAGATCGCCGAAGGTCTCAAGCGAGCCATCCCGATGAAGCGTCTGGCGCAACCGACCGATTACCCGGGGATCATCTGCTTCCTGGCTTCCGACGACGCCGGGTTCATTACCGGCCAGGTCATTTCGGTTTCAGGTGGCTTGTCGATGCACGGGTGATCGCGTCGCGATGCGATGTGATACGGCACAGCCGTAAGGCCGTGCCACAGGCGCGGCCTTGTCTGGCTTAGAGAAAGGTCAAGGATGTTCCAGCCATCTCCTGACATTCAGCGTTCAAGTACCCTTGCCGCTTTTCTGGCTGACTTTGCCGCGGACAGCTATGAAGATCTCGCCCGCCGCGCCAACGCCGAGCCGGACTGGTTCTGCCGCCGGATCATCGACCATGCCGGCATCCGGTTCAGCCGCCCCTACTTACAGCTTCGCGATATTTTCAAGGGACCCGAATCGATCCGATGGGCCGTTGGCGCCGCTCTGAACCTGACAGAGACATGCCTTGATGCGCGCATCGAGGAGGGGTTGGCGGACAAAATGGTGATCGACTGGGTCGGCGAGGATGCAAGCCGCCGCTGTTGGACCTATGCCGAGCTTGCCGCCGAGACCGCGCGCGTGGCATCAGCGCTTGCCGCGCGCGGGGTGAAACCGGGCGAAAGGGTGGGCATCTACATGCCGATGATACCCGAAATCGAAGCGGCCCTTCTGGGTATTGCCCGGCTGGGGGCCGTGGCGGTGCCGCTGTTCTCGGGCTTCGCGCCGCCTGCCATCGTCAGCCGCCTCCAGGATGCCGTGGCGGTGGCGGTTCTGACGGCGGATGCCACGCCCCGGCGCGGCAAGCCCGTCTGGATGGAGGCCGCGCTGGCCGAGGCGCTGACCGAGGTGCCCGCGGTCCACACCGTCATCAGCCTGCGGCGATTCGGGGGCGTAGTGGCCTATCCGGCGCGCGATCTGGACTGGCAGGAGAGTGTCGGCAAGGCCGATCCGACACGCCCCGCCCATCCGGTCGAGGCCGACGCGCCGCTGCTGATCGCCTATACCTCGGGCACGACCGGCAAGCCCAAGGGCGTGGTGCATACCCATCTTGGTGTGCCGGCCAAGGCCACGGCGGATTTCCTGCTGTGCCTCGACATGAAGCGCGACGACCGGCATCTGTGGATGACCGATATGGGCTGGGTGATGGGGCCGCTCACCCTTCTGTCGGTGCTGCTTTCGGGGGCTACGCTGGTTCTGGCCGAGGGCGCGCCGTCGATGCCCGGCGATCCGTTCCGGCTTCTGCGCATCGCCGCAGAGATGAAGGTGACCCATCTTGGCGTTGCGCCCACGCTTGTGCGCCAATTCATGACGCAGGATCCCGCGCCGCTCTCTGATTATGACCTGTCGTCCTTGCGCATCGTCGCCTCGACCGGAGAGCCATGGACAGAAGATGCCTGGCTTTGGCAGCTTGACCATATCTGCCGTCGCCGCGCCGTGCCGCTGAACATCTCCGGCGGGACCGAGCTTTTCGGGGCGATCCTGACCTCGACCGTCCTGCACGAGCTCAAACCCGGCGGGTTTTCGGCCCAGGCCCTCGGTGTGGGCACGAAAGTGCTGCGCGAGGATGGCAGCGAGGCCGCACCGGGCGAGGTGGGCGAACTGGTCGTGAGCCAGCCGCCCATGGGCCTGACCCTGGCGATCTGGGGCGACCGGCAAAGATACCTCGAAACCTACTGGTCCACCTTCCCCGGTGTCTGGCGGCACGGCGACTGGGTGCGCTGCGATCCGGACGGCACATGGTATATCCTCGGCCGGTCGGACGACACGCTCAACATCGCCGGCAAGCGCATCGGCCCGCCCGAGATCGAGGCGGCCCTGACCGGCACCGGTGAGGTGGTGGACGCCGCCGCCATCGCCGCGCCCGACTATATCAAGGGCGTGGCGGTGGTCTGCATCTGTGTCGCGGGACCGGGTGTGACGCCCGACGCGGCCCTCGTGGACCGGCTCAAGGACCGGGTGGGCGAGGTCGTCTCGAAACCCTTCCGCCCGCGCGAGATCCATTTCGTCCAGGCGCTGCCCAAGACCCGCAGCATGAAGACGATGCGCCGGATCGTCCGCGCGGCCTTTTTGGGCGAGGATCCGGGCGACCTGTCCTCGATCAGCAATCCCGAAACCATGCAGCCCATTGCAGACCTGCGAAAGGAAAAGTCATGATCACCGTCTTCGGAGCCACCGGCAACACCGGCTCGCCGCTTGTCGATACGCTTCTTGCCAAGGGGGCGGCCGTGCGCGCCGTCACCAGCGATCCCGCCAAGGTCGCGCCCCTGTCGGCAGAGGACTCCAAGGCAGCCATGATCGCCGCCGGGATGCAGGAAGAGGTCGCCGCGGCCATGGTTGAACTCGCCTCGATCGCCCCCAAGGGCTATCTCGCGGGGATCGAGACCACGGTGAGCGACGTGCTCGGGCGCCCGGCCCGCTGCTTGCGCGATTTTGTCGCCGAGAATCGGGATGCCTTCGTCCAGTGACCTGACGGCGGCGCCGTTTTATCTCGAGTTCGCACCGCCTGCGGGCGTGGAAGCACAGGTCGAGACTCTGTACGTTTTCCGCGACGCTGGCGTGCTGAGCCGTCGCGGAAGGGGGCTGTTCGCAACCGATCTGTTCGACCTGTCGGTGAGCGTTCTCAGCGCCTGCGATACCGGCCAGCATGTGTCGCTCGCGCCACCCCGCCCCGGCTTCGTTCCCCGCCGGGCGTCTTTTTGCGGCATCGTGGCCGGGCTTCGGCTGTCGTCGCGACCGCAGCGCATGCCCCCGGCCGAGACTTTCGACTCTTTGGCTTCGATCCTGCGACGGGTCAGGGTCGGCGATGACGGGATGCCTGCACTTGTCACCGCACTCGATGGATTGGCCGAAGACCTGTCATTCGCGGCGATCCCGCAGGCGTTCAGCGACCGGACCGAACGCCGCAGAATCCGGGCAGAGACCGGCATGTCACGAAGACGGCTCGCCGCGATCCGGCGTTTTCGCCGTCTGGTTGACGAACTTGCCTGCCAGACCCTTCCGTTGAGCGATCTCGCCCTGGACGTCGGATTTTACGACCAACCGCATATGTCATCCGCTTGTCGGGCCTTTGCCGGCATGTCCCCTGGGGCGCTTCGCGGTCAGGCGGCGCGGCAACCCCTTGGCCATTTCTTACAAGATGAGCGGCTGAAGACCCGTGTAAAACATATCATCAACGGATAACGAGAGGAGCAAAACCAGACCATGCCGAAATTCGAGCCGCGAGACCCCGATTTTGATACGCGTGTGCGCGACAGTTTCAACCGCCAGAACGTGATGCGCACGATGGGGATCACCATTGCCGAGCTTGCGCCCGGTCATATCGTTCTGGAAATGCCGCATGATGACGCGCTGACCCAGCAGCACGGGTTCCTGCACGCTGGGGTCGTTGCGACCGCGCTTGACAGTGCGTGTGGCTATGCCGGGTTTTCGCTGATGCCCGCCGAGGCTGCGGTGCTGACGGCGGAATTCAAGATCAACCTGGTCAACCCGGCGAATGGCGCGCGGTTTCGCTTTGTCGCCGACGTGCTGAAACCGGGGAAAACCCTGACCATCTGCGAGGCGCGCGCCTATGCCGTGAAGGGCGGGGAGGAAAAGCTCGTCGCCACGATGACCGCGACGCTGATGGCGATGGTGGGGCGGACCGGCGTGGCCGGGTGAGGACGCGGCGCTTGCCCTCGTGATTTCCCGCGCCGATCGGCTCTCCATGCAGGCGGTATCACCAACCGCCTGCTGACCTTGCCTGTCCCCGGCCGCTGTCGGGTCAGAGACCTTGCGCCAGACGTACCCCTTCATCGATGGCGCGCAAGGCATCAAGTTCGGCGGCCTCCTTTGCCCCGCCGATCATCGTGACGGGGACGCCACGCGCGGCGAGGGCCTCGGCCAGGGCGCGTTCGGGTTCCTGCCCGGTACAGAGCACGATCGTGTCGGCGGCGATGACCTCTGGCTTTCCGTCCACGAGTATATGCAGCCCCGCGTCGTCGATGCGGTCATAAACCACCCCGCCGATGGCCTCGACCCCATGCTTGCGCAGCGCGTTGCGCAGGATCCAACCCGTCGAAACGCCAAGCCCGGCACCCGGTTTCGAGGTTTTTCGCTGAAGCATGACCACCTTGCGCCGCGATGGTGTCGATGCCAGCGGATCGCCCACCAGCGCGCCCGACGCGGCGAATTCCGGGTCTACGCCCCATGTCTCGCAGAATGTGTCAGCGCTGTGGACCTCTGCCGATCCGGTCACGAGGAACTCGGCCACGTCATGGCCGATGCCCCCTGCCCCCATCACCACCACCGTATCGCCCGCCATGCTTTCGCCGGACAGGATTTCGGCATAGGTCGCGACCTTGGGATGGTCGATGCCCGGCAGGTCGGGAATGCGCGGCGTCACCCCGGTGGCGATAACCACATGGTCAAAGCCGGTCAGATCACCGGCGTCAGCCCGCTGCCCCAAACGCAGCTTGACCCCGTGTTTTATCATCTGACCGGTATAATACCGCAGGGTTTCGTCGAACTCATCCTTGCCCGGCGCGGCGCGCGCCAGGTTCAATTGCCCGCCCAGCTTGTCCTGAGCCTCGAACAGGGTAACGTCGTGGCCCAGCCGCGCCGCCTCGGTGGCCGTGGCCATTCCTGCGGCACCGCCGCCGACAACGGCCAGCTTGCGCGGCTGCGCGGCGGGGGTATCGCGGAATTCGGTTTCGTGGCCCGCCCGGGGATTGACCAGGCAACTCACCGGCCGGTCGGAGAAGATGAAATCCAGGCAGGCCTGGTTGCAGGCGATGCAGGTGTTGATCTCGTCCGCGCGGCCCTCGCGCGCCTTTTTTACGAAATGCGGATCGGCTAGAAAGGGGCGCGCCATCGAGATCATGTCTGCATCCCCTGAGGACAGTATGTCCTCTGCCATTGCGGGCGTGTTGATCCGGTTGGAGGCGACCACCGGGATCGACACCGCCGCCTTGATATTGGCCGCCGCCTTGCGCCAGGCCCCGCGCGGCACCGGATAGGCAATCGTCGGCACGCGTGCCTCGTGCCAGCCGATGCCGGTGTTGAGAATGTCGGCCCCCGCCGCCTCGATCTTGCGCGCGAGCGCGGCAATTTCATCTGCGGGCGCGCCGCCCTCGATCAGGTCGGCCGCCGAAATCCGATAGATGATCAGGAAATCCGGCCCGCACCGCTCGCGCACCGCGCGCACAATCTCGACCGGAAAGCGATGGCGGTTCTCGGCGCTTCCGCCCCAGTCGTCTTCACGCTTGTTGGTATGCGTGACGGTGAATTCGTTGATAAGATAGCCCTCGGACCCCATAATTTCCACGCCATCGAACCCCGCTGCCTGCGCATTGGCGGCGGCTTTGGCGAAATCTTCGATAGTGCGGCGGATATCGGCATCGGTCATTTCACGCGGAACGAAACGGTTGATCGGTGCCCGGATCGGAGTTGGGGCAACGCAGCCTTCGATCTTTGCATAGCGCCCGGCATGAAGCAGTTGCGCGCAGATCAGGCTGCCTTCGGCCTGGACCGCCTCGCAGATCGGGCGCAGGTGCCGCGCCTGATCCGGGTCATCGATGCGCGGACCTTCGGGATCGAATATCCCCTCGGCATTGGGTGAAAACCCGCCCGTGACCAGAATCGCCGCCTCGCCACGCGCTCTTTCGACGTAAAAGGCGATCTGTTTGGCGAGACCGTCCGGCTCGGTTTCCAGCCTGGTGTGCATCGACCCCATGATAACACGGTTTCGCAACATGTGCCCGCCTGCGCGGATGGGCGAAAGCATGGTCCCGAAGCTTTCCCTCTGCGTATTTTCCACTGTGAACGCTCTCCTCAAAACTTCGCTTGATCTATATTCTAACATTCGTTAGATTTTTGGAAAGAAGAATTTTCAGTCACGGGGAGGAGCACCGATGCAATTCCAGCCAACAGAAGATCAAAAGGCGTTTCGCGAAACCGCGAAGCGATTCGCCACCGAAAAGCTAGCGCCCGGCTACCAGCAGCGCGCAAGCGGCCACACCTTTGATCGCGCGCTGATCAGGAAAATGGGCGCACTGGGTCTAATCGGTGCCGATCTGCCCGAGGCATTCGGCGGGCTTGGCGAAAGCTCCGTCACTGCGGGACTCATAGTTGAAGAGATCGCCTATGCCGATTTCAACGCAAGCTATGTCCAGCTTCTCGGCTCTCTCATGGGGGGAATGGTGGCCAAGCACGCCTCCAAGGATATCGCGTCGGAATGGGTGCCCAAGGTTGTCTCGGGGGATGCCGTCATTGGTCTGGGCCTGACGGAGCCGCGCGGCGGATCGGATGCGGCGAACCTGGTTCTCAAGGCCACCAAATCCGGCAACGGCTGGCGGCTGAACGGCGAGAAGACCTCGATGAGCTTTGCGTCCCAAGCCGACGCAGCCGTGGTGTTTGCACGCACGGGCGATCCTGACGGGGGCTCGCGCGGGGTCAGTGCCTTTTTCATCGATCTGAACCAGGAAGGCATCACGCGCACCCATTTTGACGACATCGGCACCAAGCCGGTTGGGCGCGGATCGGTGTTTTTTGACGATATTTTTGTTCCGGCCGAAAACATGATGGCCGAACAGGACCGCGCCTTTGGCACGATCATTGTCACTGTACCCTAATTGATCAGAATCTGCGGGTTCAGAGTGATTAGGGGCAAAATTGTACCCTTAATTACAATATTTCCACAGGTCATGTTGCAGGACGACGCTCAACGTTTTGCCTACCTTGGAAGGCCAATATCCGTTTGCCCGCCACAAGAGGCGGCTACGTTTTCCACAATTTCGACCGTCTGGCAATTAAGGGTGCAGTATTGCAATAAACGGCACAATACGGAAATTAAAGGTACAGATCGCCATTGAAATTGTTGGGAAATTTCAATCCAGATTCTGATTAATTAGGGTACAGTGACACAATGGGCCGGACATCGAAGCCATCCGCGCCTGCGCGAACTGATACAGAGAATTCAACCGGAAGGCCCGCCATCACTGGTGGGCCTTTTGCGTTTAACGAACGGACCGCTTTGCGGCAACATTCTCTTTTCCGGGCGTAGCTGACCCTCGCGCAAGCAAGAAATGTTGATGGTCTAAAGAAAATATCGCCTGCCTTCGCCACGATTTAGAAGCTGGCGCTACTCTACAAAGGCATTTTGTTCCAAGGGTGATCCCTACCTACTTGAAGCATGAACCACTTCAACCAGAGGCTGTTCCGGTTTTCGAGTCGGTGCTTTCTTCTTTTGGTGGACGGATACGGAAAAGAAGTGCGTAAAGTACCGGCACGGCGACAAGGGTCAGCACCGAGGCAAACGCGAGGCCACCCATTATCGTCACCGCCATAGACGCGAAAAACGCATCCGGCAG
>NZ_JBEPPX010000034.1:0-21836 GCF_040547535.1 Roseovarius sp. MBR-78 | reverse complement strand
CTACCCCGCGCTCGACCGCGTCCACCCGTGTTTCATGGGCAGCGGGTATTTGGGGCTTCGCATCGCGCGACTCAGCGCCGCCTAATCGCCGGGGGCATGGGTGGCGCGCCGCGGGGCGCGCGCCGACTGCCGGCGCGCGCGGCCCTTATCCCTTGCCGATCACGCGGCGGAACCAGCCCTTTTTCGGCCCCTCTTCGGGGGCAGGTTCGGCCCCTTCGTCACCCTCCTCGGGCGGCGGGGTAACCGCCGCCTCCAGCCGGGCAAAGAACTGATCGGCCATCTTCTTGGCAAAGCCGTCAACGATACGGCTGCCAAGCTGCGCCAGCTTGCCTCCAACGCTGGCCTCGACATCGTAATGCAGCCGCGTGCCGCCCTCGATCTCCTCCAGCCGCACATTGGCACCGCCCTTGGCAAAGCCCGCCGCGCCGCCCTTGCCCTCACCGCTGAGCGTGAGGCTCTCGGGCTCGATCATATCGGTGAGCGTCACCACGCCCTTGAACGTCGCCTTCACCGGGCCGACCTTTTGCACCACGGTGGCCTCGAACCCGTCTTCGGGCGTGCCGGTCACCTCCTGCGCGCCGGGCACGCAGGCCTTGAGCGCCTCGGGGCTGAGCAGCGCCGCCCAGACCGTCGCGCGGTCGGCGGCAATCTCGCGGCTGTCGGACATTTTCATCGGGTCTCTCCTCCATCCTTATACGGACCAGCGTAACCCGGTGGCGCGCCAAGGCAAAGCTGTCCTAAGCTTGGTCGCGCAAATGGTGAAAGGAACCGGGGATGCTGACAGGGCTGCGGGTGGTCGAATTCGAGGGGCTGGGGCCTGCGCCCTTCGCCGCGATGATGCTGGCCGAGATGGGGGCCGAGGTGGTGGTGATCCACCGCCCCGGCACGGCCAGCCCGGTGGCGGGCGCGCGCAACCTGCTCGATCGCGGCAAGCGCTCGATCGTGCTCGACCTGAAAGAGCCCGCCGATATCGCCACAGCCCGCGCGCTGGTGGTGCGCGCCGATGCGCTGATCGAGGGCTATCGCCCCGGCGTGATGGAGCGGCTGGGGCTGGGGCCTGACGAGATGCACGCCGCCAATCCCCGCCTCGTCTATGGCCGGATGACGGGCTGGGGGCAGGACGGGCCGCGCGCGCCTCAGGCCGGGCATGACCTCAATTATATCGCCACCTCCGGCGCGCTTTGGTATGCGGGCGCGCCCGGCACGCCGCCGCTCACCCCGCCCACGATGGTGGGCGATGTGGGCGGCGGCGCGCTCTATCTGGTGGCGGGGGTGCTGGCCGGGCTGATCGGGGCGGCACGCACGGGGCGGGGCACTGTGGTCGATGCCGCTATCGTGGATGGATCGGCGCATATGATGGCGCTTTTGATGTCGATGATGCCCTCGGGCAACCTCTCGATGACGCGCGGCCAGAGCCTTCTGGATGGCCCGCACTGGAGCCGCATATATGGCTGCGCCTGCGGTGGCTGGCTGTCGGTGCAATGCCTCGAGCCGCAATTCTACGCCGCGTTCCTCGACCGGCTCGGGCTGGCGGATGATCCGCGTTTCGCCGATCAACGCGACCCTGCGCAATGGCAGGCGCAAAGCGGGGCACTGGCCGCGATATTCGTCGAACGGCCGCTGGCGCATTGGGCGGAGGTCTTTGCCGGAACGGATGCCTGCGTGGCCCCGGTGCTGCGCCCCGACGAGGCGGCGCGCGATCCGCATATGGCCGCGCGCGGGGTGTGGCAGCAGGCGGGCGACGGGCTGGCCCCGGCCCCCGCCCCCCGGTTTGACGGGGCGGTGCGACCGGTGGCCGAGCCGCCCGCGCGCGGGGCCGACAGCGCGGCGATTCGGGCAGAGCTGGGGCTTTGACGCGCGGGGGGGGCAGAAAGCGAACGGCAGCTCCAAGCCGAAAGCCCCCCCGCCAACCGGCCATACCTCCCATGCCCCCGGTGCGAGGCGCAGGCGGTGATCCCCAAACGCAAACGGCCCCGCCGAGGCGGGGCCGTTCAGGTGCCGTTGACGGCAAAGGCTTACTTGTCGCCCTTGAGCGCCGCGCCAAGGATATCGCCCAGCGACGCACCCGAATCGGACGAGCCGAACTGCTCGACAGCCTCTTTCTCTTCGGCGATCTCGCGCGCCTTGATCGACAGGCCCAGACGGCGGGTCTTGCTGTCGATATTGGTCACGCGGGCATCGACCTTGTCGCCCACCGAGAACCGCTCGGGGCGCTGCTCGGAGCGGTCGCGCGACAGGTCGGAGCGGCGGATGAAGCTCTTCATCCCCTCGTATTCCACCTCGATGCCGCCATCCTCGATCGCCGTCACCTCGACGGTGACGATGGTGCCGCGCTTGACGCCGCCCACGGCCTCGGCGAACTTGTCGCCGCCCAGCGCCTTGATCGAGAGCGAGATACGCTCTTTCTCGACATCCACATCAGCCACGACAGCCTGGACGATATCGCCCTTCTTGTAGCTCTGGATCGCGTCCTCGCCACGCTCGTCCCAGCTCAGATCGCTGAGATGGACCATGCCGTCGATATCGCCTTCCATGCCGATGAACAGGCCGAACTCGGTGATGTTCTTCACCTCGCCCTCGACCTCGGTGCCCGGCGGGCAGGTTTCGGCGAACACTTCCCACGGGTTGCGCATCGTCTGCTTGAGGCCAAGGCTCACGCGGCGTTTGGCAGCGTCGATCTCGAGCACCATAACCTCGACCTCCTGAGAGGTGGAGACGATCTTGCCGGGATGCACGTTCTTCTTGGTCCAGGACATTTCCGAGACGTGAACGAGCCCCTCGACCCCCGGTTCCAGCTCCACGAAGGCGCCGTAATCGGTGATGTTGGTGACGCGGCCGGTATGGACAGAGGCCAGCGGATATTTGGCCGCCACCACGTCCCACGGATCTTCCTGCAGCTGCTTCATGCCAAGGCTGATGCGGTGGGTTTCCTTGTTGATCTTGATGACCTGGACCTTGACGGTCTCGCCGATCGACAGGATCTCGGAGGGGTGGTTGACGCGGCGCCAGGCCATGTCGGTGACGTGCAGCAGACCGTCGACACCGCCCAGGTCCACGAAGGCCCCGTATTCGGTGATGTTCTTGACCACGCCGTCGATATTCTGCCCCTCGGTGAGGTTGGCGATGACCTCGGCGCGCTGTTCGGCGCGGCTCTCTTCGAGAATGGCGCGGCGCGACACGACGATATTGCCGCGGCGACGGTCCATCTTGAGGATCTGGAACGGCTGCTTGAGGCCCATGAGCGGCCCCGCGTCCCGCACCGGGCGCACATCGACCTGAGAGCCGGGCAGGAAGGCCACGGCACCGCCCAGATCAACGGTGAAGCCACCCTTGACGCGGCCAAAGATCGCGCCTTCGACGCGCTCTTCATCGGCATAGGCCTTCTCAAGCCGGTCCCAGGCTGCCTCGCGGCGGGCCATTTCGTGGCTGATGACGGCTTCGCCGCGGGAGTTTTCCGCCGAGCGCAGGAAAACCTCGACCTCGTCGCCGACATTGATGTTGGGCTGTTCGCCGGGATTTGCGAATTCCTTCAGATCGACGCGGCCTTCCATCTTGTAGCCGACGTCGATGATGGCCTGTCCCGCCTCGATGGCGATGACCCGGCCCTTGACGACAGAGCCCTCATCGGGGGTGTCCATTTCGAGGTTTTCGTTCAGGAGGGCCTCGAATTCCTCCATAGATGCGTTCTGAGCCATGTGGCGTGTTTGTCCTTTACAACGTGCATTTTCCGGCCGTGCGGTTGTCTCCGCCGGTCTTGAGAGGTTTCATTGGTCGGGCGGGCCACAAAGCAAAGAGGGCCGGGAATGCCGACCCTGCTCGATCTCTGCTGCTTCGTGGCGGTTCCGCCTTGTTGACACCGGGCGTCATAGCGGGCGGTGACGCTTAAATCAAGCTGCAAGATGGCGCGCGCCCCACGCGGGAAAACGCATCGCGGGAAACTGGAAGAAGACGCTATCAAATCGTAAGGTGGCAGGAATGGCCGGGAATGGTTTGCCGCCCGACACCAATTCGCTATCATGTTGAGGGGACGCTTCGACGCGTGAGCGTATCTGAAACCCGCATGGGCCAGCCGAGATACACAGGGTTTACGACACGCGCCGCCCGGAGGACTCGTTATGACCAGACCACGCCTCACCAGCCTCGATCACCTCGTGCTGACCATCACCGACATGGCACCAACGCTGGCCTTTTACGAGGGTGCGCTCGGCATGCTCTCCGAGACCTTCCACGGCACGGACGGAACCGAACGGCATGCGTTGCGCTTTGGGACGCAGAAGATCAACCTGCACGTGGCGGGGGCAGAGTTCGCCCCCAAGGCCGCGCGCCCCACCCCCGGATCTGCCGATCTGTGTTTCCTCAGCGATACGCCGCTCACCGACTGGCAGGCGCATCTTTTGGCGTTTGGTGTTGCCGTCGAGGAGGGGCCCGTGCGCCGCACCGGGGCCACCGGCACCCTCATGTCGCTCTACCTGCGCGATCCTGATGGCAACCTGATCGAGATTTCAAACCGCGTGGACTGAGGGCCCCTCACCCCGCCGCAAAAAGCCTGCCATACTCCGCGCGCAGCACGTTTTTCTGCACTTTGCCCATGGTGTTGCGCGGCAACGCGTCCAGCAAGATAAGCCGACGCGGCTGCTTGAACCGCGCGAGCGACCCCGACACCGCCGCCGCGATGGCGTCAAGATCGGGCGCGGCCCCCTTCTCGGGCACCACAAAGCCCACCACCGCCTCGCCCAGATCGGGATGGGGCACACCCACCACCGCGCTTTCCAGCACGCCGGGCTGTGCATCAAGGGTCAGTTCCACCTCCTTGGGGTAGATATTGTAGCCCCCCGAGATCACCACATCCTTCAACCGCCCCACGATCGAGACATAGCCGCGCGCGTCGATCACGCCCAGATCGCCGGTGATGAAAAAGCCGGTCTCGCGCAATTCCTCGGCGGTCTTTTCCGGCATATTCCAATAGCCCCTAAAGACGTTCGGCCCGCGCACCTCGATCATGCCGACCTCACCTTGCGCCACCTCAACGCCGCTCTCGGGATCGGTGATCCGCAGCTCCACCCCCGGCAGGGGAAAGCCCACGGTGCCCGCGCGCCGGTCGCCGTCGTAAGGGTTCGACGTGGTCATGTTGGTCTCTGTCATGCCGTAACGCTCGAGGATGCGATGCCCGGTGCGCGCCGCGAAGGCCTCATGCGTCTCGGCCAGAAGCGGCGCAGAGCCGGAGGTGAAAAGCCGCATATGCGCCACCAGATCACGGGTGAGGCGCGGATCGTCCAGGAGCCTTGTGTAGAAGGTCGGCACCCCCATCATCGTCGTGGCGCGCGGCAGATGCGCGATCATCGCCTCAAGATCGAATTTCGGCAGAAAGATCATCGCCCCGCCCGCCAGCAGCATCACGTTCGTGGCCACGAAAAGCCCATGCGTGTGAAAGATCGGCAGCGCATGAAGCAGCACGTCGCCCTCGGTGAAGCGCCAGTAGTCGACCAGCACGCGGGCGTTCGAAAGCAAATTGTCCTGCGTCAGCATCGCCCCCTTGGAGCGCCCCGTGGTGCCCGAGGTATAGAGCAGCGCGGCAAGGTCGTTGGCCTCGCGCGGCACGGTCTCGAAGGTCTCGGGCAGGTCGCGCGCCGCGTCAGGCAGGCTGCCGCTGCCATCGCCGTTCAGCGTCAAGAGCACCGCCCCCGCCGCCTCAGTCACGGGCAAGAGCGCGCCCTCCTGCGCGCCGTCGCAGAGCAGCAGCCGCGCGCCGCTATCGCCGACGAAATAGGCAACCTCGTCAGGGGTATAGCCGGTGTTGAGCGGCAGGAACACGATGCCCGCCTGCACGCAGGCAGCATAGACCGCCAGCGCCTGCGGCGATTTCGGCACCTGCGCCGCGAGCCGGTCGCCGGGGGCCAGACCGGCGGCACGCAAGGCATGGGCATAGCGCGCCGCCATCCGCAGAAAGGCATCATAACTGAGGGTGCTGCCATCCGGCAAATGCAGGAACGGCGCGGCGCGGCCCGCGTGCCGGGCGAATAACGTCTCGAAAAGCGGGTTGGTCATCATCTTTGATCCCTGTCGTTGAGGGTGTGCCGGTCAGGTGGCCGCGATCGGGCGCTCGCGGATCGGCAGGTGCACCAGCGCCGAGAACGCCCCCACGCCGACCCCCACCCACCAGACCAGCGTGTAATCGCCATGCAGATCATAAAGCCGCCCGCCCAGCCAGACCCCGAGAAAGCTGCCAAGCTGATGCGAGAAGAATACGATCCCGTAAAGCGTGCCCATATAGCGCAGCCCGTAGATATGCGCGATCAGCCCCGAGGTTAGCGGTACCGTGGCGAGCCAAAGCGATCCCATCGCCACCGAGAAGAGCAGCACCGTGCCCGGCGTGATCGGCGTCAGGATGAACGCCGCCGCAATAGCCGTGCGCGCCGCGTAAATGCCCGCCAGCAGGTGCTTGCGCGAATACCGCTTGCCCAGCCAGCCCGCCAGCAGCGTGCCGCCGATATTGGCAAGGCCGATGATCGAGATCGCCACCGCGCCCAGCGCCGAGGTGGTGGTGATGCCGATATTGTGCAGCATCCCGCCGGGCAGGATCGGCCCGCACATCTCGGTCACCAGCGCCGGGAAATGCGCGGTGATAAAGGCAAGCTGATAGCCGCAACTGAAAAAGCCGAGGAAAATCAGCGTGTAGGACGGATCGCGAAACGCCTGTCGCAGGGCCTCGCCCAGCGATTGCTCCAGCACGGCGCGCCCCGCAGGCGCAGGCCCGCGCATCAGCGGCAGCATCACCAGCACCGCGAGGATGGTGACGGCGAACACCAGAAACACGCTCTGCCAGCTCAGGAATCCCAGCATCCATTCCGCCACCGGCGCGCCGAACACCTGCCCCGCCGACCCGGCGGCGGTGGCGATGGCAAGGCTCATCGAGCGGTTCTCGTCCGAGCTTGCCCGCCCGACCACGGCGAGAATGACGCCGAAACCGGTGCCCGCGATACCAAACCCCACCAGCACCTCGTAGAGCTGATGCGCCTGCGGCGACACGGCAAAGGATGACAGCACGAGGCCGCCCGCATAGATCAGCGCGCCAATGACGATTGCCCGCCGATCGCCCATCTTTTCGGCCAGCGCGCCAAAGATCGGCTGACCGATGCCCCAGGCAAGGTTCTGGATCGCGATGGCCAGCGAAAACTCGGCGCGCGGCCAGTTGAATTCCTCGGCAATCGGGATCTGGAACACCCCGAAAGAGGCGCGGATCGCGAAAGACATCATCAGGATGGTGCAGCCCGCGATGAGAACGGGCGTGATCATAGGGGCGGATTTCTGCATCGGGTCCTCGCGCGGCTCGCCGCGACGTTACGGCGCGGCGGGGGTCTGTGCAAGGTGGCGGATGAGCGGCGCCATCACCAGCGGCGTGAGATACATCGGCACCTGGTAAAGCCCCACGAACAGCAGCAGCGCGGCGGCGGTCTCGGGCGGCAGCGCGCCAAGGAAAAGCGCGAGGTTGCGGTTTCCGGCGATAATCGCCAGCGCCGGGGCATCGCGCGGCGTGCGGCGGCGTGCGAGCACCAGCATGGCGATCTGCGCGCCAAAGCCGAGCGCGAAAACAGCGGCGAGCGTGCCCCAGAACGCAGGCACCGGCGCGCGTAACGCAGGCCCCACGGCAGACATCAGGCCCACCACCACCACCGCCATCGCCAGCGTGATAAGCCCGTCCACCGCCCCCTGCTCCGCAGGCCCGCGCAGCCGTGCCACCCGCGCCCGCAGCACCATTCCCGCGCCCCCCGCGAGCACGATCACCGCCAGCAGGCGCAGCGCCGCCCCCGCCACCACCTCGGGCGCGCCAAAGACCGGCAAAAGCCAGAACACCGGCACCACCGTCAGCGGCAAGAGCGTGGTGCCCAGCACAAGCTGGCGCAGCGCCGGGGCGGGATCGCCTCCGGCAAGAATGGTGAGGCCGGGGCTTCCGGTCATCGGCGGGGCGGCCAGCACCAGCACGCAGCCGATCCCCACAAGGCTGGCCTCTGCGTCCAGCCCCCAGAGCGCGGCAATGACCAGCACCGGCAGCGCCACCTGCATCGCCAGCGTCACACCAAGATAGCGCGGCAGGTGCCGCCGCGCGGGAAAGGCCGCG
Organism: Roseovarius sp. MBR-78; assembly: GCF_040547535.1. Lineage (NCBI taxonomy): Bacteria > Pseudomonadati > Pseudomonadota > Alphaproteobacteria > Rhodobacterales > Roseobacteraceae > Roseovarius > Roseovarius sp. MBR-78. The sequence goes on along the minus strand of NZ_JBEPPX010000034.1, from coordinate 13,720 downwards.
CGCATATCCACCCGCAGCGTGGCGAGAAACAGCATCACCGCGATCATCGGAAAAATGAGCGGGGCCATCGCCCGCGCCAGCCCCGGCGCGAGCACCCCCACCACTAGACCCGCCACCAGCACAAGCCGCCCATGCCGGGCCAGCGCCGCGAGCGCGCCGCTCACACCGCCGCCGCGCCGCGCGCCGCCTGATCGTAGCACCCCGACAGCGCGCGCAAGAGCGCCGCCAGCCGCGACATCTCGGCCCGGTCAAGGCCAAGCTGCTCGACCGCGCGCACCAGGAGCTGCTCGCGCACGCGGCCATAGCTTGTGCAATACTCGGCCCCCGGCGCGGTGATGGCGACGGTCTTTTCCTTGCCCTTGCGCCCGGTCTCGACAAGGCCGTGACGCTCCAGCTTCTTGACCGCATAGCTCACGAGGTGGGTATCCTCCACGTTCAGCACGAGGCAGATATCGGCAAGGCTCTTGGGCCGGTCGCGATGGTGGACAAGATGCACCACCAGCACCTCCAGCGGGGCCAGCCCCGGCATCCCGGCGGCCGTCATGCAGCGCGACATCCAGCGCTGAAACGCATGGTTGGACATGGTCAGCGCAAATTCCATCTCCGACAGTTCCGGCAGGCCGGAACTGGCAAGATGGGCCGAGGAAACAACCGGCCCCTGCCTCAACGGGCAAGCATCGTCTGCGGAATCCATAGCGCGATCTCCGGGAAAATGGCAAGGATGGCGGTGGCCAGCACCAAGAGCAGGAAAAACGGAAAGGCGTGGCGCGCGATCTCGAAAATGCTGCGCCCGGTGATGGATTGCAGCACGAAAAGGTTAAAGCCCACCGGCGGCGTGATCTGGCTCATCTCGACCACCAGCACGAGGAAGATGCCGAACCATATCGGGTCGATCCCGGCGGCCAGCACCATCGGCAGAATGACCGAGGTGGTCAGCACCACGATGGAAATCCCGTCGAGGAACATGCCCAGCACGATGAAGAACACCACCAACGCCGCCAAGAGCATATTGGCCGAATAGCCCTGCTCGCCGATCCACGCCGCCAGCGCGCGCGGGATGCCGGTATAGCCCATCGCCACCGTCAGGAAAGCCGCCCCCGCAAGGATAAAGGCGATCATGCAGGTGGTGATCGTCGCGCCGCGCAGGGCGCCCCATGTAGCCTCCCAGTTGAGCGAGCCGCCCAGGGCCGACAAGATCAGCGCGCCCAGCACACCCACCACCGCCGCCTCGGTCGGTGAGGCGAGGCCTGCATAGATCGAGCCGATCACCGCGACGATCAACAGGATCGTCGGCCCCAGCAGCATGACGGCGCGCGCCTTGTCGGCCCATGTCGTGGCAGGCTCCGCCGCAGGCATCCGGTCTCGATGCGTCAGCGCCCAGAGCATCGTATAGCCCGAGAAGAGCGCCGCCAGCAAAAGCCCCGGCCCGATCCCGGCAAGAAACAGCCGCGCGATGCTCTGCTCGGTCGCGGCCCCGTAGACGATGAGGATGATCGACGGCGGGATGAGAAAGCCGAACGTGCCGGAACCGGCCAGCGTGCCGATAATCATCCGCACGTCATAGCCGCGCCGCGTCAGTTCCGGCACCGACATGCGCCCCACCGTGGCCGTCGTTGCGGCGGAAGAGCCGGAGACGGCAGCAAACAGCGCGCAGCCGAAGATATTGGCGTGCAAGAGCCGCCCCGGCAGCCGTGTCGTCAGGGGCGCCAGCCCCGAAAACATGTCCGACGAGAGCCGCGAGCGGAACAGGATCTCGCCCATCCAGATGAACATCGGCAGCGCCGTCAGATCCCAGATATTGAGCGCACCCCAGACCTTGGTGCCGAAAACCAGTTCGGCAGGCGCGGTCGAGGCCAGCATCATCGCAGCCAGCCCCACGGCAATGAGCGCGAACCCCACCCAGAGGCCCAGCGCCAGACAGCCAAAGAGGACACCGACGAGAATCAGCGACAAAATATCAATGCCCATCGGTCTTGCCCTGTTTCGCAGCCTCGGCGCGCAGGAAGGCCGGAACGCCCCCCCGCAGCACCACCAGCGCCTCGTCCAAAAGCGCGATCCAGAAGATCGCCAGCCCCAGCACCATCACCCCTTGCGGTATCCACAGCGGAAACCGCGCCATGCCAAAGGACACCGCGTTGAATGCCCAGGCGTCCCACGCCTGAACCCCGGCGCTGTAAAGCGCGAAGCCCCCAAGCCCGAGCGCGAGGAGCAGCACCAGCCCGGCCAGCACGCGGCGCAAGCCGGGTGGCACGGATTGCGTGAGGATCGTCACCCGCACATGGCCTGCATCCCGCAGCGTGCCCGCGAGCGCCAGGAACACCGCCCCCACGAACAGAAACCCGCCAAATTCCGAGAGCGAGGTGATGGCGATGCCAAGCGGGGCCTGCCCCAGCGCCAGCAGCGTCTTGTCGATCACCCTACCCGCGACCTGCACCAGCACCAGCACGGCAATCGCCACCAGCGCCAGCGCGGCCAGAACGAACCCCGCATCGTATAAGCGGTCAAGCAGCCTGCGGATCATGCGCGGCCCCCTTTCTGTCAAAGGCGTGGCGCGGGGCATACCGCGCCCCGCGCCGGTGCAGCATCAGCGCGCGCGATAGGCCGAGAGGATCGCCGCCCCCGCCTCGCCCGCCTGCGCCTGCCATTCCTCGGTCATGGTCGCGCCGATCTCGCGCAATTCCCGCGCCAGCGTCTCGGAGGGCTGCGAGACCTGCATGCCGTTTTCCTTGAGCGCGGCAATCTTCGCGTCGGTCTCGGCCTTCGACATCTCCCAGCCGCGCCGCTCCGCCTCGGCCGCCGCGTCGATCAGCGCCTGTTGCTGATCCTCAGGCAGCGCGTCAAAGGCACGGGTGTTGACGAACACCATGTTTTTCGGAAGCCACGCCTGCGTGTCGATATAATGGCTCACGAAATCCCACGCCTGCGACGACACCCCGGTCGAGGGCGAGGTAATCATCGCCGCGATGCGCGAGGTGGAAAAGGCGGTCGGGATGTCGCCCGCCTCGACGGTCGTCGGCACCGCGCCCATCAACTGCGCCAGCCGCTCGGTGGCGGTGTTATAGGCGCGAAAGCTCACGCCCTGCATGTCTTTGATCGAGTCGACTTCCTCGGTGAGATAGAGGCTCTGGCCCGGCCACGGCACGGCATAAAGCAGGGTCAGCCCCTGATCAGCCAGCTTGGCGGCGATCTGATCGCGCGAGGCGGCCCAGAGCGCGGCGGCATCCTCATAGCTTGCCGCGAGGAACGGCACCGAATCGACGCCGAAAATCGCGTCCTCATTGGCCAGCCGCGATATCAGGATCTCGCCGATGGGCGCGAGGCCCCGGCGCACCGCGTCGCGGATTTCGGGATGGGCATAAAGCGACCCCGCCGAATGCACGGTGATGGTGAGCCCGCCCTCGGTGGCGCTGGCCACATCCTCGGCGAATTGGGTGATGTTCTGGGTGTGAAAGACCGAATCGCCATAGGGCGTGGGCATGTCCCAGGTGGTCTGCGCATGGCCCGCGCCCGCGCCAAGGCCAAGGGCAACGGCCCCCGACAGCGCCAGTGAGAAAAGATGTTTCATGATGTGCTCCCTGATATCGCATGACACCGGGCGGGTTGGCCCGCTCCGGTCATGTGGAAGGCTGCGCAGACGATGATAATTTGTCAATAAAATAGTATTGACGCGCACGACCTCACAAGGTTTGCCACAGTTGAAACAGCCCCCCCGCAGCAAAGGCCCCCGCCAGCGACAGCATGATATAAAGCGCGAAGACACGCGGTTTCACCAGCGCCCAGACCGCGATGGCCGCAGGCAGCGAGGTAACGCCCCCCGCGACCAGAAAGGCCAGCCCCGCGCCCGGTGCCATGCCCTGCCCCACCAGCCCGCCTACCAGAGGCAGCGCGGCATAGCCGTTGAGATAGGCAGGCACGCCGATCAGCGTGCCAAGCGCGATGGGGCCAAGCCCGGTGCCACCCAGCGCGCCGGTGATCGTCTCGGCGGGCACAAAGGCCAGCATCAGGCTTTCCAGCACAAAGGCGAGGGTGAGCCATTTCAGCAGAAAGAGCGTCACAGTCAGCGCCTCGCGCCCGAACCTCGCGCGCCGCTCCGGCTCGGTCCAGAAGCGCCAGATCACAGGTTTGGGCGCGCGCAGCTTCGCGCCGCCGCAGCCGCCATTGCCGATTTCCTCGCGCAGCGGATCGGAAAGCCCGCCCGCACGGCCCAGAAAATGCACCACCCAGCCGCCCAGAAGGCCAAGGCCGATCGCCGCCAGCATCTTGGCCACCGCGAATTCCAGCCCCAGAACCCCCGTGGTCAGCACGAACATCGACGGGTCCATCACCGGCGAAGCCAGCCAGAACGCCATCACCGCCGCCAGCGGCACCCCCATCGCCAGAAGGGCCGCAATGAGCGGGATCACCCCGCAGGAGCAGAAGGGCGAGAGCGCACCGGCGAGTGCCGCGAGCGTGATCATCACCACCGGCGCGCCGGTAAAGGCGCGCGCGATCAGGTTGTCGGCCCCCGTGGCCGTGGCCCAGGCGGCAACGCCGATGGAGAGCAGCAGAAAGGGCGCGGTGCTGGCCAGCGCGTCGGCGGTAAAGGCAACAGATGCCGCCGCCTGCGCCCGGTCGAATACCGCGAGCGCCAGAAGGATCAGCGCGGTGACGAGCCAGACGCCGTGTTTGCGCCACAGCGCGCGCAGCGTGTTGGAAAAACGGGGCGGAGAAAGGGTGGCGTCGCTCATAGTAATATCCTTAGGTATATCGTTATATAAGGCCCAAAAAATCAGGCCGCGCTATCGGTGGCAGCCAGCCGCACACCGGTGCAGCATTCGGCGGTGAGAAAATCGAGCATCCGGCGCATGGCGGTGAAATCCACACGGTTCAGCACCGCGCGCCCCTGCCGTTCCTGCACCACCAGCCCGGCCTCGACCAGCGTCGAGAGGTGATGTGCCAGCGTCGAGGGGGCATGGCCCAGATGCTGCCCGATCTCGCCCACGTTCAACCCCTCCTCGCCCGCGCGCACCAGCAGGCGAAAGATGGCAAGGCGCGTATCATGCCCAAGCGCGGCAAGCGCGCGGGCGGTGGGGGTGGTTTGGGTCATGAGACAAACATAACGATAAAACCAGTTATGTCAATTCTCCAGCCCGGCCCGCGCCTCCATCGTCACCACCCCGTCCGCTTGCCGCCGCACGCGCAGATCGACTCCGCCCCCTGCCTCGCGCGCCTCGATGGCCACGGGCGCGCCGCAGATGAGCGGGGTGAGACCGCGATAGGTGAAGCGCGCAGGCAGGCCGCCCGCGACATGCGTGGCAAGGTTCATCATCCACACCGCCTGCATCGGGCCGTGCACGACAAGGCCGCCGTAGCCCTCGACCCCCGTTGCATAGGGGTGGTCATAATGGATGCGATGACCGTTGAAGGTGAGCGCGGAAAAGCGAAACAGCAGCGTCGGATCGGGGGTGATATGCCAGGCGGTCGCCTCGGGCCAGTCCTCGACGGGCGGGGGGGGGACTGCCACGCCCGGCTTGGGGTCTTCGCGGTAAACGATGTCTTGCCGCTCATTGAGGCACAGCGCACCCGCCACGCGATAGAGATGACGAACCGTGACAAAGCCAAGGCGCCCGCTGCGCCCCTGCTTGAAGCGCACATCCTCGATCACCGTCTCGCGCGCCACCATGTCACCGGGCGAGAACGCGCCGTGAAATTCCACCTCTCCCCCGGCCCACATCCGGCGCGGCAAGGGCAGCGCGGGCAGGAATATCCCCGGCTTCGGGTGGCAATCGCGGCCCAACTGGTCGGGCGTCACCGCGTCGGGCACCAGGCACCAGTGCAGGCCCACCGGCACCTCGGCCCCGGCCAGCATACCCGCCAGCGTGACGCGGAAATGCGCGATAAGGCGATCGGTGATCGGCTCTTGCCGGGTAAAGCCGCGCCCGATCCAGTCGGAATAATCGTCCATGCCGCCCCTCCTATGCCCCGCGCCCCGGCCCGTAGGATTTGGGCAGGCCCAGCACCTGTTCGGCGATATAGCACAGGATGAGATTGGTCGAGATCGGCGCGATCTGATAAAGCCGCGCCTCGCGGAACTTGCGCTCGACATCGTATTCCTCGGCAAAGGCAAAGCCGCCATGGGTCTGCATGCAGGCCTCGGCGGCCTCCCAGCTTGCCTCGGCGGCCAGCATCTTGGCGGTATTGGCCTCGACACCGGGCGTGTGCCCCGCGTCATACATCGCCGCCGCGCGATAAACGATCGCCTCGGCAGCCATCATCCGGGCCTGTGCGCGCGCGAGCGGGAACTGCACGCCCTGATTGGCCCCGATGGGCTCGCCGAACACCACCCGTTCGCGGGCATAGTCCGACCCGGTTTTCAGGAACCACTTGGCATCACCGATACATTCGGCGGCGATGAGGATACGCTCGGCATTCATGCCCGACAGTATATAGCGAAAGCCTTTGCCTTCCTCGCCGATCAGGCTGTCGGCGGGGATGCGCAGGTTGTCGAAAAATACCTCGGTAGTGGCGTGGTTTATCATCGTGCGGATGGGGCGAATGTCGATGCCGTGGCCGACCTTGTCACGCAGATCGACGAGAAAGACCGACAACCCATCGGTTTTCGACTTGGCCTCGGCGCGCGGCGTGGTGCGCGCCAAAAGGATCATCAGGTCGGAATGCTCAACGCGCGAGGTCCAGATCTTCTGGCCATTGATGACATACGCATCGCCATCGCGCCGCGCCGTGGTTTTCAGTGCCAGCGTATCGGTGCCGCTGGTTGGCTCGGTCACGCCAAAGGCCTGAAGGCGCAACGAGCCATCAGCGATGCCCGGCAGATACGCGGCCTTCTGCGCCTGCGACCCGTGGCGCAGCAGCGTGCCCATCGTATACATCTGGGCATGACAGGCGGCGGCGTTGCAGCCCTGACGATGGATTTCCTCCAGAATGACGGCGGCGACGGTGAGCGGCAGGCCCGACCCCCCGTATTCCTCAGGGATCATCGCCGCCAGATACCCCTCGGCAATAAGCGCATCGACAAATTCCCTGGGATAGGCGCGGCGCGCATCCAGATCGCGCCAGTAGCGCCCCGGAAACCCGGCGCAGACCTGCGCCACGCCGTTGCGGATATCGGCAAATTCGGCGGTCGGGTCGAAACTTGTCATATGGGGTGTCCTTCTGATAGCACGCCCTGATTGGCAGGTTTTGCAGCGCGATGGAAGCTCCGGGCACGCAACCTCGGGCTTTCCCCGGCAAGGCGTTTCTGCATCCTCGCCGCATCTTGAACGAAAGGACCGCCCCCATGCGCACCGATCTTTCCGGTCTTCTCGTCGTCTCGGTCGAACAGGCGGTGGCCGCGCCCTATGCCTCCGGGCGGCTTGCCGAGGCGGGCGCGCGCGTCATCAAGGTGGAACGGCCCGAGGGCGATTTCGCGCGCGGCTATGACAGCCTCGTGCAGGGCGAGAGCGCCTATTTCGTCTGGCTCAACCGGGGCAAGGAATCGATCTGCCTCGACCTGCGCGACGCGACCGACCACGCGCTTATGGCGCGAATGCTGGCGCGGGCGGATGTGTTCATCCAGAACCTCGCGCCGGGGGCGATCGACCGGCTCGGCCTTGCCCCCGACCGCCTGCGCGCCGCCAACCCGCGCCTCATCACCGTGTCGATCTCGGGCTATGGCAGCGACGGGCCGCTGGCGGATCTAAAGGCCTATGACCTGCTGGTGCAGGCCGAATCGGGCCTCTCGTCGATCACCGGCAACGCGGCGGGGCCTGCGCGCACCGGCGTTTCGGTCTGCGATATCGCGGCGGGGATGACCGCCTATCAGGCGGTGCTCGAGGCGCTGATCGGGCGGGCGAGCACCGGCGAGGGGCGGCATATCGAAGTGTCGCTCTTTCACGCGCTGGCCGACTGGATGAACGTTCCTTTCCTGCAATATGCCTATGGCGGCAAGGTGCCGGTGCGCGCGGGCCTCAACCATCCCACCATCGCGCCCTATGGTGCCTATGAGGGCAGCGACGGCAAATCGGTGCTCATCTCGATCCAGAACGAGCGGGAATGGGCGGTATTTTGCGAGGCGATCCTAGACGATGCCGCGCTCGCCCGCGATCCGCGTTTCGACAGCAATTCGGCCCGTGTCGCCAATCGTGACGCGCTCGATGCGATCCTGCGCCCGGTCTTTGCCGCCCTGCCCCGCGACGCGATGGCCGAGCGCCTGCGCGCCGCGCGCATCGCCTATGGCCGGGTGAGCGAGATGGAGGATCTGGCGGCCCACCCGCAGAACCGCCATGTCACGGTCGAGACGCCAAGCGGCCCAGTGCGGATGCTGGCCCCCGGCGCGCGGATCGACGGGGCCGAGGCTGACCTGGGCGCGGTGCCCGGTCTTGGCGCGCACACAGACGCGCTGCGCGAGGAGTTCGGCGGGGCGTAGGCTGCGCCACCTGACACAGAGTGCCGGGGGGTGTGCGGGGGAATACTTAAGGCCTTGGACAGCCATTCGATATGATGCGATGCGCCGCGCGAGGGCCCGACCGCCGGGTGGGCGCTGAAACGGCTCCGCGTGGCACTTTATGCCTGCAAAATACTTGAACGGTTATAATGAGTTAGACATTGCAAAAGCGCCCGCCCGTCACGCCAAAGGCGTGCCGACTATAATCGGCGCACCTTCGGTGCGACGGAGCGGTCGGGCGCTCGCGCGGCGGCGCGCCAAGGCGCGCCTCGATTCCGCGCGGGGGAAAGAAGGCGAAGGGCGGCAACAGGCGATTTGCAACGCCTTCCACCCCCCTTTGCACGGCTTGGCAGGCCGCATCACCATAGGGCGACACCTTCCAGTTACCCGACATCGAACCGCATCTGCAAATTCAGACTCGCACATCATGCGTTTTTATGCTTTTTTTCCCGGCAAGGGGAGAAATCGCGCATGTTCAGCCTTGGCGACATCATGGCAGAGGCGTTCGGCCTGATCCTGACATGGGATCGGGACCTGAGCGAGATCGTCATCCTGTCGCTCAGGGTGACGCTCTCGGCGGTGGCGCTGGCCTGTCTCATCGGCTTGCCCGTGGGCGCGGTGGTGGGCGCGTTCCGCTTTCCGGGGCGCGGGGTGGTGACGGTGCTGCTCAACACGCTGATGGGGCTGCCGCCGGTGGTGGTGGGGCTTTTCGTCTACCTGATGTTGTCGAATGCCGGACCTTTGGGCATCCTTGGCCTGCTCTATACCCCCACGGCAATGATCGTGGCGCAAACGCTTCTGGTCACTCCCATCGTCGCGGCGCTGACGAAACAGGTGGTCGAGGATCTGCACGGTGAATATGCCGAGCAATTCGCCTCTTTCGGCCTCACGGCGCGCGCCCGCGTGGCCGCGCTCTTGTGGGATGCGCGCTATAGCCTGCTGACCGTGGCGCTGGCGGGCTTTGGCCGCGCGGTGGCCGAGGTGGGGGCGGTGCTGATCGTGGGCGGCAATATCAACCATGTGACGCGGGTGATGACCACGACCATCGCTTTGGAGACCTCCAAGGGCAATCTGCACCTGGCGCTGGCGCTTGGCGTGCTGCTTCTGGGGCTGGCGGTGGTGGTCAATGCTGGCGTGATGGCGCTGCGCGCCTCGGCGGTGAGGGCGGCCTATGCGTGACATGGTGACCGAGAGCATGGAGACCTGCACCGACCCGATCCTGACGGCGAAGGGCCTCAGCTTTGCCACTGGCGGGCAGGCGCTGCTTCACGGGATCGACATCGAGATCGCGCACGGGCGGCGCACGCTGATCATGGGGGCGAATGGGGCGGGCAAGAGCCTTTTGTTGCGGCTGTTGCACGGGCTGTTGCCGCCCTCCTCGGGCGAGGTGATCTGGCAAGGCGCGCGCCGCGCGCAGGCGATGGTGTTTCAGCGCCCGGTGATGCTGCGCCGCTCGGTGCTGGCCAATCTGCGCTTTGCGCTCAAGGTGCAGGGGCTGGGCTGGCGTGCGCGACAGGTGCGCGCGCGCGAGGCGCTGGACATGGCCCATCTCACGGGCAAGGCGCACCAACCCGCGCGGCTTCTGTCGGGGGGCGAGCAACAGCGGCTGGCGGTGGCGCGCGCGCTCGTGTGCGAGCCGGAATTGCTGTTTCTGGATGAGCCGACAAGCAGCCTTGATCCGGCCTCGACCCAGATGATCGAGGATCTGGTGAACGCGGCCCACAAACGCGGCGTCACCATCGTGATGGTCACCCATGACAGCGGGCAGGCGCGGCGAATGGGCGACGAGGTGATCTTTCTTCATGCCGGACGCGTCGCGGAACGCGGCCCGCTCGACCAGGTTCTGGGCGCGCCGCGCTCGGAGGCCGCCCGCGCCTGGGTGCAGGGACGGCTTTATACCGGAACCGACCACTAACCCCAAATCAACACGGAGCGTTCAATGTTCAGACGTCACCTTCTTTCGCTTGCCCTTGCGGCGCTGGCCTTCGGGACCACGGCGGCACAGGCGCAGGACGAGTTCATCGTGGTGCAATCCACCACCTCGACGCAGAATTCGGGCCTCTTTGATCACATCCTGCCGATGTTCCAGGACAAGACCGGCATCGAGGTGCGCGTGGTCGCGGTGGGCACGGGCCAGGCGATCAGGAACGCCATGAACGGCGATGGCGATGTGCTCTTTGTTCATGCCAAACCGGCGGAGGAAAAATTCGTCGCCGAGGGGCATGGAGTCAGCCGCGCCGACGTGATGTATAACGATTTCATCATCATAGGCCCGCCCGCCGACCCCGCAGGCGTGGCGGGGATGACGGATGTCGTCGCGGCCCTGACCAGGATTGCCGAAACACAAGCCCCCTTCGCCTCGCGCGGCGATGACAGCGGCACCAACAAGGCCGAGTTGCGCCTGTGGAAACAGGCCGAGATCGACGCGCGGGCGGCCTCGGGCGGCTGGTATCGCGAGACGGGGTCCGGCATGGGCGCGACGCTCAACACCGGCACCGGCATGGGGGCCTATATCATGACCGACCGCGCGACATGGATCGCCTTTGGCAACAAGGGCGACTACCGCATCGCGGTGGAGGGCGATCCGAAGATGTTCAACCAGTATGGCATCATCCTCGTGAACCCGGAAAAGCACGCACACGTCAAGGCCGAGGCCGGTCAGACCTTCATCGACTGGGTGCTCTCGGACGAGGGGCAGGCCGCGATTGCCGGCTACAAGGTGGACGGCCAACAGCTCTTCTTTCCCAACGCGGGCGGCTGAGCCCCTCCCCTCTCAGCGCGTTCTGCGCCGGTTGGTCCTGGACGCGCCGTGGTTCCGGTCTGCGACACATTGCCAGAACCCGCAGGGCGAGGTGCTTTGGCACTTGATGATTTCAAGGAGGGCCTGTAGAGCCGTCAGTGGGACACCCCTCCCAACGAGGGGTTGCAGTCATTGAGATTTTCCCTTTTTCTTTTCTGCTCTTAGACCATCCGCAATCACGTCCTGTGTCAGATTTGTGCCAAACAGGGCATTGGTGACGGTGCGGTCCTTCATGGCATGGGCATAGGTGCGCAGAACCGTGGTGGCGTCTTTCCAGCCGCCGCGCTCGGCCACGGTCTTGGGGTCAAAGCCCAAGTGCAACATGGACGTGGCGAACCCGTGGCGGCAACAGTGCGGGGTCAGTCGCTCGATGCCTGCACGCTCGCACACGTTGTTCCATGGTCCTCTGACACTGCCCCGGCCCGAGTAGCCGAACACCAGCTCGTCAGGCTTGCGATTGGACGGGATATTCGCCATCGCCGCCACCACGTCAGGCGGCAGATGCGCCGTGCGGCTCCATGGTGTTGGCTTGAACAGATGCAGTTCGGCCACCGCTTGGCCTAGATCAACGTCCCGCCATGCCAGACGGCAAGATTCCCCAACGCGCGCCGCCGTGCCAAACATGAACATGCAGAGCGCGCCAAGGTGCGGTAGCCCGTCACTCTTGGCCTGCTCATGGAAAGCGAACACCCACTCGATTGTGGCCGGTGTTTTCGTCTCGGGGTTTTCGGTGAACCGCTTCACGGATATGCGCTGGCACCAGCCTAATTCCGCCGCGTAGTTGATCGCCGCCTGCGTGGGCTTGATCACCTGCCGATTCCATGTCGGCTCTTTGGCATGCGGGTATATCCGCCGCGCCGCCTGCCGGATAGTCTCGGGTCGCACCTGTTCAACTGGTGTATCCCGCCAATGCTCTGCCAGCTTCAACAGGAACCTCTCAGGCTTCTGAGCGTCCAGATAGGCGGTGAACACCTGTGACATGGTCAGCCCCGCGCCCGGTCCATCGAAACGACGCTGCCACGCCTTGTGCTCGATTTCCGCCGCGATGCGCTCTGCGTTTTGTCGGTCAGTCGCTTTCGTAGAGCCGCGAAGTCGCCTTCCGGCAACTGATCCTCGGTAGTGCCAGAACCTGCCGCGCTTGTAGATTTCGATTGGCATGGCCTAGATGCCTCCAAAATGGTTTCCACATCCTCGGGCAACAGGATCATGGCTTTTCCTATGATCCGGCAAGCCCCAAGCTCCCGCGCCAGCCTTCGCAATTCCCGCTCGGAAACGCCGATATGCCCTGCCAGATCGGCAGGCGTGACGTGATCGGGAAGCAAGCTGGCGCGGGTGTTGGACATGTTATTCGCTTGGTGCGTTGATGGAATCCAATGCCCTGTTGAGGCGATTTGCGCGGGCCGATGCTTTCTCGATCATCTGAAAGCAATCCTCTCGATCAACTTCCGAGTGCATGGCCATTGCAGCATCCAGCAGGCTTTCGATGATCAATGCCTCAGTCTGCATCTGTTCACGGGTCATCTTGTCTTTGCTCACGCCTCGATCTCCTCTTGGCTGGGTTGGTAGATTTCGCGCAGGTGCTGGACGATCTGCGCATTCATGGAACGGCCCTCTCGCGCCGCCGCGTCCTTCACCTGGTCTTTCAGATCGTCAGGCATGCGCAGCCCGTAGGGTTTGATTTTCTCCGGCATTTCCCTGCCCTCCAACGTTACACGATGTAGTTACGCTACACGATGTAACTATTGTGAGCAAGGAAAAATGTGCTACACGATGAAGCTATGACCGAAGATGAGAACCTGATCCGTGATATTGCTCCATTTGGGTTGCGCATGCCGCCCATGCTCAAAGAGCGTATCCGGCGCGCCGCTCAGGATAATGGCCGCAGCATGAATGCGGAAATTGTCTCTGCGCTTGAGAAAGAGTATCCAGAAGATGTCTACTCTGCGGACGAATTTGTAGATTATCTTCAGTCTCTTGCAGAGCCAATGGACCCTGAATCGCAAATTGTTCATGCAGAAACTCTAAACTCTATGTTCGATCACATGGGTGTTGATCTTGAAGCGCATCTGCAATCAGGCGACATCATCATAATGCGCAAGACGCCTCCAAAATAAGGAATGAACATGTTTGAAGTTGGCAAGGAATACGATTTCGTCACCGTATCAATGGGCGAGGATGGACTGGTAGAATCGTCGCGGGCTTGGACTGTCGCCGCGGTAGACGGCCACCTGCTACACCTCCAGATTCCCGCCCAAGACGAAGGGCTTGATATCTATCTTAATGATGATGATAACCCGCTCGCACAAATCCCGGCTATGCCGGAACAGAACATGGTCCTGAATACTGCGTCGGCCTTCTTCCACTCGGCTACCCCGGTCACTGAAGAATAGCCCGCGCGCGCAAAGGGTCAGCTCTTGGCCTGCCGCCTGCGCCGGTGCCATCGTTGCTGGCAACGGTTGCCACAGAACTTCTGGTCGCGCCGGGGGTTCTGAATTTCG
>NZ_JBEPPX010000033.1:0-25202 GCF_040547535.1 Roseovarius sp. MBR-78 | reverse complement strand
GCCCTGCGCCTGCACATAAGCGCCAAGCTGGATGGTGCGATACATTGGGGTCTCCTTTGCTCAACCCGTGTCCAAATCTCGTGTCAGGCAGCGGGCCGGTGGGAGGCATCACCACTCACCGGGATGCGGGCCCGGCACAGTGCCGCCTGACACGTAAATAACGACAGAGATAGTCGAGTATTGCAAAGGAAAAATCACGGCGATCTCAGTCGTGATTGTAGAATATTATTCTCCGGCTTGCGAAGCCGCGCCATCGAAGCGGTCAAGCGGGGCCGCATCCTGCTGCAAATCCGAGAGGGTCAGCGATTCGATCATCAGGATATAGGTGGCATAAAACCCGCCAAACACCGCCCGCACGCGGCAGGTTTGCTCATCCTTGCAATCCTCGCAGCGCCGATAGGCCTTGCGCGACAGGCACGGCAACGGTGCCATCGGCCCGTCGATCAGGCGCAGCACCTCGGCAATCGAAATGCGCCGCGGCTCCTTGATCAGCTCATACCCGCCATTGCGCCCGCGCTTGCTGCCGATCAACCCGGCGCGCTTGAGATCGAGCAGGATATGCTCCAAAAACCGCTTCGGCGCGCCCGAGCGTTGCGCGATCTCCTCAATCCGCAACGCCTCCGCCGCGCCCGCCTTCTCATCGGCCAGCACCATCAGCGCCTTGAGGGCATACTTGGTCTTATGGGTGATCATCTGCCGGAATTAGCCTCGAAAACTGCGCCTCACCTGATTGAAATAATCACGGTTTCGGCGAAATGCGAGGATAAAAGAACCAAACACGATATGGATAATCGGGATTGGCGAGGCCTCTACCATCCCTGTGCCGCAACGATCGCGCGCGGGCAACCCCGGTTATAGGTTCTCGGCCTGCGGCATTCCCAACACGTGATAGCCGCCGTCGATATGGATGATCTCGCCACTGGTGCAGGCCCCGGCCTCCGAGGCGAGCCAGACCGCCGTGCCGCCGATTGCCTCCAGCGTGGCATTGGCGCGCAGCGGCGCATTTGCCTCGGTATGCTTGAAGGTCTTGCGCGCGCCGCCGATGGCCGCGCCCGCCAGCGTCTTCATCGGGCCGGGGCTGAGCGCGTTGACGCGGATACCGTCGGGGCCAAGATCATTGGCCAGATAGCGCGTCGTGGCCTCCAGCGCCGCCTTGGCCACGCCCATCACGTTGTAATTGGGCACCACCTTGTTGGAGCCCTGATAGGTCAGCGTCAGCAGGCAACCGCCCTGCCCCTTCATCAGCGGATAGGCGCGCCGCGCCACCTCGATGAAGGAATAGGTCGAGATATCCATCGAATGCTTGAAATTCGCGCGGCTGGTGTTGAGAAACCGGCCCGTCAGCTCCGACTTGTCGGAATAGGCGATGGCGTGGACCACGAAATCAATGGTCGGCCAGCGCGCGGCCAGCGCGGCAAAGGCGGCATCAAGCGAGGCATCATCGGTCACATCCACATCGAGCAGCAGGTCCGAGCCGAGGCTCTCGGCCAGCGGGGCCACCCGCTTGCCGAACGCCTCGCCCTGGTAAGTGAATGCCAGGTCGGCCCCCGCCGCGCGCATCTCGCGCGCGATGCCCCAGGCGATGGAGCGGTCATTGGCCACCCCCATGATAAGCCCGCGCTTGCCAGCCAAGGAAATCGTCATCTGCGTGTCATCCGTGATATTTGCTCAGCAGCATCGACCCGTTGGTGCCGCCAAAGCCGAAACTGTTGGTCATCACCGTATCAAGCCCGGCATCATCCACCCGCACGGTGGCAATCTCGGTCGCGTCGAGCGCCGGATCGAGCGTCTCGACATTGATCGACGGGATGATGAAATCATGTTCCAGCGCCAGCAGGCAATAGATCGTCTCCTGCGCGCCGGTCGCGCCCTGGCTATGGCCGGTCATCGACTTGGTCGAACTGATCGGCGGGGTGGTGCCACGGCCAAAGATGCGGCGCACCGCCTCCACCTCGCCCACATCGCCCACCGGCGTCGAGGTCCCATGCGCGTTGATATAGCTGACCTCGCGCCCCTTGGGCAGGGTCGAGAGCGCCAGCCGCATCGCCCGCTCGCCGCCCTCGCCCGAGGGGGCCACCATGTCGGAGCCGTCCGAGGTGGCACCGTATCCTGTTACCTCGGCATAGATCTTGGCACCGCGCGCGATGGCGTGGTCGAGATCCTCGAGCACCACGATACCGCCACCGCCCGAGATCACGAACCCGTCGCGCCCCGCGTCAAAGGCGCGGCTCGCGGTCTCGGGCGTGTCGTTGTATTTCGACGACATCGCCCCCATCGCATCGAAGAGGCACGACAGCGACCAGTCGAGTTCCTCGCCGCCGCCCGCGAACATCACGTCCTGCTTGCCCATCATGATCTGCTCGGCGGCGTTGCCGATACAGTGCAGCGAGGTCGAACAGGCCGAGGTGATGGAATAGTTGATACCCTTGATGTGAAACGCGGTCGACAGGTTGGCCGAGATCGTCGAGCACATCGTCTTGGGCACGGCGAACGGCCCGATTCGCTTGGTCGAGCCGGTCTTGAGCACCACCTGATGCGCGGCCAGCATCGCGCTGGTCGAGGGCCCGCCCGACCCGGCGATGACGCCGGTGCGCGGGTTGACGATATCGCCCTCCTCCAGCCCCGAATCGGCAATCGCCTGGGTCATCGCGATATGGGCATAGGCCGCGCCCGGCCCCATGAAGCGCAGCGCGCGCTTGTCCACATGCTCTGCCACGTCAAGGTTGATCGCGCCCGCCACACGGCTGCGAAAGCCATGCTCGGCCATCGCGTCGTTGGCGGTGATCCCTGACCGCCCCGCCTTGAGAGAGGCCAGAACCTCTCCGGCGTTGTTGCCGATGCTGGAAACGATCCCCAGCCCGGTCACCACGACTCGCCGCATCGTCGCCTCCTTCGTTGCACTCGCGCCTTGTGTAGGACAGCCACGAATAGGGGGCAAGCGGTTAGCGGCGCGCGCCTATCCGCGCAGGCCCCGCAGCCAGCGCGCGAGATAGATCACCGGCCAGCGCAGCACGCTCATCCCCGCCGCCAGCACCAGAAGGCCCAGCCACGGCCCGTGCTGCCACGCCACCAGCCCCAGAACCGGCACCCCCAGCGCAATCAGCGCCCAGGCCCGCCGCCAGTGATTGTCGCGGCTGGGCAGCATGGCCAGAACATTGGCCGCCACCGCCCACAGGCACGCAAGGATGAGCGAGGTGGTCATGCCGCCAGCCCCCAAAGGCTCGCCCCGAGGGCCGCCAACGCCGCCACGAGACCAAACACCGGCACGGCACCCGGCACCCGGAAGGGGGCCGCAGGCGCGCGCCGCTTGACCACGATCAGGCTGGCATTGACCAGCGCGAACACCGCCAGAAGCAGCGTCGAGGTCAGTCCCGCGAGATCGGCCACCGGCAACAGCAGTGCCCCCGCGATCACCGCCGCGCCGACAAGGGCCGTGGCCCGCACCGGCGTTCCAAGGCGCGGATGGGCATGGTGAAACCCGCCCAGCGCCGGGTGCCGCCGCCCCAGCCCGAAAAGCACCCGGCTTGCCATCACGATCTGCGCCAGCACCCCGTTCAGGGCTGCCGCCACCGCGATGAGCGACAGGAATTGCGCATCGCCACCGCGCGCCGCCTGCCAGACAAGCGCCAGCGGCCGCTCGCTGCCGCCCAGCTCGGCCAGCGGCACCGCGCGCACCGCAGCCCAGCTCACCAGCCCGTAAAGCACCGCCGTGATCGCCAACGCCGCCAGAATCGCCCGCGGCAAGGTGCGCTCCGGCGCGCGCACCTCCTCGGCCATGTTGACGATGTCCTCGAAGCCGACAAAGGCGAAAAAGGCCAGCACCGCGCCCGCCATGACACCCGACCACGCCACCCCCTCGGGCATCGCGAAATCCGCCGAGGGCACGGTCGTGGCACCGACCGCCACCACCATGACCAGGCCCAGCACCTCGACCACCGTCAGGACGGCGGCCAGCGCGAGGCTTTCCAGCACCCCAACCACCGCAACCGCGATCAGCGCCCCCCCCAGCGCGATCACCGTCGCCTCGAATGGCAGCCCGGTGACCGCCACGAGATAGCCGGTGCCGCCCCGCAGCACCGCCGCCGCCGAGATCGTGCCCGAGGCGGCAATGGTCAGCCCCACCGCCAGCCCCAGCCACGGCAGGCCGAACCCCTCGCGCACGAACAGCGCCGGGCCCGCCGCCTCGGGCAGGCGGCTTGCGAATTCACCATAGCTCAGCGCGGTCGGCACCGCGATCACCCCGGCCAGAAGGAACGCGAGCGGGGCCCATATCCCGGCATCGGCGGCCACCGCCCCCACCAGCACATAAATCCCCGCGCCCACCATCGTGCCCACGCCATAGGCCGTCAGCAGGCCAAACCCGATTCGGCGTTTGAGCGCCTCGGCCATACCCCCCTACCCCGCGAGCCGCGCGGGCAGGCCGCCCGCCCAGGCGCTGATCGTGCCTGCGCCGAGGCACACCACCATGTCGCCCGCCCGCGCCTCGGCGCGCACCAATGCCTCCAGATCATCCTCGGTGGCGATGGGCACGGCGTGGCGATGGCCGTGGCGAATGAGGCCCGCCACCAGATCATCGCGCGAGGCACCGGGGATTGGCTCTTCGCCGGCGGCATAGACATCGGCGATGCCCACCACATCGGCCTCGTTGAAACAGCCGCAGAACTCCTCGAAGAGTGACGACAGCCGCGAATAGCGGTGCGGCTGGTGCACCGCGATGATGCGGCCCTCGCAGGCCTGCCGGGCGGCGCGCAGCACGGCGGCGATTTCCACCGGGTGATGGCCGTAATCGTCGACCACGGTCACGCCACCCACCTCGCCCACGCGGGTAAAGCGGCGGTTGACGCCGCCGAAACTGGCCAGCGCGGCGCGGATCTCGGCGCGCTTCATACCGAGGTGGCGCGCCACGGCGACGGCGGCCAGCGCGTTGGAGACATTGTGATCGCCCGGCATCGGCAGGCTGCACCCCTCGATCACCTGCCCCTCGGCGCGCAGCGCGATATCGAACCGCGCCACGCCCGCCTCGTAGTGCAGGTTCACCGCGCGCACATCGGCCTGCGCGTTGAAGCCATAGGTCACCACCCGCCGGTCGGTGATACGGCCCACCAGCGCCTGCACCTCCGGGTGATCGGTGCAGCACACGGCAAGGCCATAGAACGGGATATTGCTCAGAAAATCGTGAAACCCCTGCTTGAGCCGGTCGAAATCGCCCCAATGCTCCATATGCTCGGGGTCGATATTGGTGACGATGGCGATGGTCGCGGGCAGGCGGTTGAAGGTGCCGTCGCTCTCGTCGGCCTCC
The DNA here is from genome assembly GCF_040547535.1 of Roseovarius sp. MBR-78. Taxonomy (NCBI): domain Bacteria; kingdom Pseudomonadati; phylum Pseudomonadota; class Alphaproteobacteria; order Rhodobacterales; family Roseobacteraceae; genus Roseovarius; species Roseovarius sp. MBR-78. Next base: position 19,903 of record NZ_JBEPPX010000033.1, on the reverse strand, counting down.
ACCACCATCCATTCGCCCTGCCCCATCCGGGCATTGCTGCCATAGGCGTGGATGATGCCGCCATTGATGACGGTGGGGTCGATCCCGCCCTTGACCAGCAGTTCCGCCACCATCGTCGTGGTGGTGGTCTTGCCATGGGTTCCGGCCACCGCGATGTTGGATTTGAGCCGCATCAGTTCGGCCAGCATCTCGGCCCGGCGCACCACCGGCAGGCCGCGACGGCGCGCCTCGTCAAGCTCGGCATTGCCGGGTTTGATCGCCGAGGAAATCACCACCACCTCGGCACCGTCGAGGTTTTCGGCGCGCTGCCCGATGAAGATGCGCGCGCCCATGCCCGCCAGCCGCTCGGTGATCGGCGTCGATTTGAGGTCGCTGCCCTGCACCTCGTAGCCGTGGTTGAGCAGCACCTCGGCGATCCCCGACATGCCGATCCCGCCGATCCCGACGAAATGCAAAGGCCCCACATCGGTGGGCAGCTTGGTGGTTGCACTCATTGATCCTGTCCCCTGCCTGCCAATGCCTCGACCCTGTCGGCCAATCGTTGCGCCGCGTCCGGCATCCCCTGCCCCAAGGCGGCCTGCGCCATCAGCGCCGCCCCCCGCGCATCGCCCAGCACCGCGGCGATCTGCGCCGCGAGGCTGCCCGCGTCAAGCCTGCTTTCGGGGATGCGGATCGCGCCCCCGGCCTCGACAAGGCCGCGCGCATTGGCGGTCTGATGGTCAGCGGCGGCGGCGGCATAGGGGATGAGGATTGCAGGCCGCCCGATGATGGAAATATCGGCGATGCTCGACGCGCCCGCGCGGCTGATGACAAGCTGCGCCTCGCTCATCCGGCGCGGCACGTCGCGAAAGAAGGGCTGCACATCGGCGTCGATCCCCGCGCCCGAATAGGCCTGCGCCACGCGGGCCATATCCTCGTCGCGGGCCTGGTGGCTCACGCGGATGCGGCGCAGGATCGCGTCGGGCAGCGCCGCGATGGCCTCGGGCACCACGTCGCTGAGGATGCGCGCGCCCTGGCTTCCGCCGATCACCAGCACCGAGATCGGGTAATCGCCCGGCGCGATATAGGGCGCACCTGCACGCTCCATCACGGCGGCGCGCACCGGGTTGCCGACATGCTCGGATCGCGCCCCCTCGGGCAGGGTGGTGGGCCATGTGCCGCAAGCCACCAGATCGACGCGGCGCGCAAACATGGCGTTCACCCGGCCCAGCACGCCGTTTTGCTCGTGCACCATGCGCGGGCGGCGCAATATCCACGCCGCCGTGAGCGCCGGAATCGTCGGATAGCCGCCGAAGCCCACCACCACATCCGGTTTCTCGCGCAGCATCCGCAGCGTCGCGCCCAGCACGCCGCCCGCGATGTGCAGGGGTGCCAGCAGCTTGTTCAAGAGGCCGCCGCGCGCAAACGTGGCGCTTGCCACCTGCTCGATCTCCACCGAATGCGGAAACCCGCCGACAAAGCGCGCGCCGCGCGCATCGGTCGAGAGCCGCACCCGCCAGCCGCGCCGCAGCATCGCCTCGGCCAGCGCCTGCGCCGGGAACATATGCCCGCCCGTGCCGCCCGCGGCGATGACCAGAAGCGGCGCGCTCATCGCCGCCCCCGCAGGATGTCGCCGATCTCGCCTTGGGGCCGCGTCCGGGTCAGCGCCAGCAGCATCCCCACCGCGATCCCCGCCGCCACGATGGACGAGCCGCCATAGCTCACGAAGGGCAGCGTCATGCCCTTGGCGGGCAAGAGCCGCACCGCCACGCCCATGTTGATCATCGCCTGCGCGCCCAGCATCGCCACCAGCCCGGTGCCCGCCAGCCGGATGAACGGATCGCGCTCGCGAATGAGCCGTAGCAGCGAGCGCACGACGACGCTGGCATAAAGCGCGATCACCGCCAGCACCAGAACCAGCCCGTATTCCTCTGCCGCTACCGCGATGATGAAATCGGTATGCGCGTCGGGCAGCGACCATTTCACCTGCCCCTCGCCCACGCCCACGCCAAAAAACCCGCCCTCGCGGATCGCGTTGGTGGCAAAGCCAAGCTGCGTCGTGGGGTCAATCTCGGGGCTGAGAAACCCGTCGATGCGGCGCGCGAAATGCTCGGAATGGGTATAGGCGACGCTGCCCGCGGCCACCACCGCGCCCGCCATCATCACCAAGAGCAGCACCGGCGCGCCGCTCACGAACCACATCACCCCCCAGCCAAACAGCACCAGCGCCGCCTGCCCGAAATCGGGCTGCATCGCCAGAAATCCGACGATCACCACCATCAGCCAGAAGGACCAGAGCCGCCCCGGCGGCCCGCCGATCTCATGGCTTGCCGCCATCATCCACGCCGCCACCACAACAAAGGCGGGCTTGAGAAATTCCGACGGCTGCACGCTGGCAAAGCCAAGGCTATACCAGCGCACTGCACCCTTGCCGAAATCGGTGCCCAAGACCGGCAGCAGCATCACCGCGATGAGCGCGCCGAGAAACCCCAGCACCGCCAGCCGCCGCACCGTCTCGGGGCGCAGCATCGACACCGTGACCATCGCCAGCAGCGCCAGCGCGCCGAACACCACCTGTCGCTGCACGTAATGGAACGGCGCAAACCCGTTCTTTTCCGCCAAGGGCACCGAGGCCGCGAGGCCCAGAAGAATGCCGATGGCAAACAGCATCAGCACCGAGAAGAACGACCAGCGGTCGATCGTGCGCCACCACCGGGGGAGAACGGGCTCTTCGTCCCGCAGGGGCACAGCCCCATAGACCATTTCCGTCATCTGCCTGCCGCCTCGATATCATGCGCCCCTTTGCGGGGTCTGAGCGCGACTCTACCCGCAAACGCGCCCCAAGACCAGAGAGAACCCCCTTGCCTTTGCGCGGGATTTCGCGTCTCAGGCGGGCCATGATACAGGCTCTGGACACGCTTATCCTTGGCGCGGGGGCGGCGGGGATGATGTGCGCCGCCCATGCGGGGGGCCGCACGCTGGTGGTGGACCACGCCCGCGCGCCCGGCGAGAAGATCCGCATTTCGGGCGGCGGACGTTGCAATTTCACAAATCTTCACACGGAATCTGGGAATTTCCTGTCGGAAAACCCGCATTTCTGCAAGTCGGCCTTGGCGCGTTATAGCCAGTGGGATTTCATCGAGCTTGTCTCGCGCCACGGTATCGGCTGGCATGAAAAGACGCTGGGGCAGCTTTTCTGCGACGGGCGCGCGGGCCAGATCGTGGATATGTTGCGCGCCGAGATGGCCCGCGCGGGGGCTGATCTGTGGCTTTCGACAAAGGTGGCGGAGATGGCGCATGACGGCCACCACTTTCGCGCCACGCTGGAGCGCGACGGCGCGCGGGTCGAGATCAGCGCGCGCAACCTCGTGCTGGCGACGGGCGGCAAGTCGATCCCGAAGATGGGGGCCACGGGGCTGTCTTGCGACATCGCCCGCCGCTTTGGCCATGCCCTCACCGAGACCCGCCCCGCGCTGGTGCCGCTGACCTTCTCGGATGCGCCCTTTGCCGCGCTGTCGGGCACCGCCCTGCCGGTGCGCGCATCCTGCAACGGGGCGGCGTTCGAGGAGGCCGCGCTTTTCACCCATCGCGGCCTGTCCGGGCCCGCGATCCTGCAAATCTCGTCCTTCTGGCGCGAAGGGGCGGCGATTACGCTCGATCTTGATCCGGCGGGCAACCTCTTTGAGACGCTGCGCGCAGAGCGGCAGAGCCAAGGCCGCCGCAACCTGACCACCGTTCTGGGCCAGCACCTGCCCGCCAAACTGGTGGCCCACCTCACCCCCGCGCTCGCGCTTTCGGGCAACCTCGCCGACCAGTCCGATGCGCGGCTGGCCGAGATCACCGGTGCGCTGCGCGGCTGGCACCTTACCCCCACCGGCTCCGAAGGCTGGCGCACCGCCGAGGTGATGCTGGGTGGCATCGCCACCGGCGGGCTGTCGTCGGCCACGATGGAATCGCGCCACCTGCCGGGGTTTTACGCCATCGGCGAGGCGGTGGACGTGACCGGCTGGTTGGGGGGCTACAATTTCCAGTGGGCCTGGTCCTCGGGCTGGGCGGCAGGACAGGCCATCGCGGCGCGGGGGTGAGAGGGGGGGCTGGGCTGAAATGAAGGTCCCCCGCGCGGAACAAGGCGCGCTTGCGCGCCGCCGCGCGAGCGCCCGACCGCCCGGACGGGCGGGCGCTTTTGCAACGCTGCAATCCTCACAATCGTTCAAGTATTTTGCACCATAAAGTGATCCACACAACCGTTGCAGCGCCCACCCGCGGTCGGACCCTCGCGCGGCTGCCTCAACGTCCGCTCCGGCCCAAACCTCACCCCTCGCGTGCTATCCCTTCGGCCGCGCCCGCGCCGCCATCACGTCGCGCCCCAGCGTCAGCGTGTAGGCCTCCAACTCCGAGAGCGCCGCCTGCGCCGCCTCAGCCTCGTGCCCCTCCAGCGCATCGGCAATCCGCGTGTGCAGGCCCACGATCGCCTCGCGCGAGCGGGCGGTGAAGGTAATCATGTTCATCAAGGGCTGCATCGCCTCGACCGCGCCGGCGAGTTGATAGCTGAGCACCGGGTTGCCCGCGCTGTCCACCAGCGCGCGGTGAAAGGCTACGTCGGAGGCGCAAAAGCTCTCATCGGTCAGGCCCGGCTGCGCCTGACAGTGGATTTCGGCGCGCATGGTGGCCAGCGTGTCCGGCGTGCGCCGCTGCGCTGCCAAGGGCGTGCAGGCGCGTTCCAGCGCATAGCGCGCCTCGCAGGCGGTATCAAAACTGATGCTGTTCATGCTCAGCAAAAGCGTGGCGGTGGTGATCTGCTGGCCATAGGCCTCGGGGTAGCTGAGCCGGTTGACAAAGGCCCCGCCGAACGCGCCGCGTTGCGTGCGGATGAGCGATTGCGCCGCCAGCCGTTTCAGCGCCTCGCGCACCGTGGGGCGCGAGACCGAGAAATGATCGGCAAGCTCTGCCTCGGAGGGCAGGCGTTCATCGACGATAAGCTGGCCCGCGACGATCGCATCGCGGATCGCTTCGGCGATCTGGGCCGAGAGGTCGGCCTTGTTAGCGGGGTCAATTTTCATTTGTCTTACATTTAAATGTCTGACAATTTGAATGCAAGAGATGAGTCGGGGGGGGACGGCAATGATCGCGGCACGGGTCAGGCGGATGGGGGGCGGGCATTGGCTGCTGCTTTATGCGCTAATCCTCGGGGCCTGGGGGCTGCTTTATGCCATGGCGCTGCCCGCCGCGCTGCGCGAGGGCGCGCAGATATACGGCGCGGATTTCCTGCAAAGCCTGTGTATCGTGACGCCCGATGCCGCCGGATTTGGCCGGATCATCCTGATGTGGGCGCTGATGTCGGCGGCGATGATGGCCCCCACCGCGCTGCCCGCTTTTGCCACCTACGAGGATCTGGGCCACACCGGCGAGACGCGCCTTGGCGCGCTGGTGGCGGGGTATCTGGGCGTCTGGCTCGGGTTTTCGATGATCGCGGCGGGGGCACAGATGGCGCTCTTTCAGGCGGGGCTCTTGACGGCGTTCGGCGATAGCCGGTCAGGGATCATGTCGGCGGTGCTCTTGGCCGTGGCCGGTGCCTATCAGTTCAGCCCCGCCAAGGAAGCGTGCCTCTCCAAATGCCGCCGCCCGCTGGTGTTCTTCATGGCGCATTGGGACGAGGGCGCGGCGCGCAATGGTGTGCGGCTGGGGCTGGTGTGCCTGGGATGCTGCTGGGCACTGATGGCGCTGGCCTTTGTCGGCGGGGTGATGAACCTTGCCTTCATGGGGCTGGCCACGGTGATCATGGTTCTGGAGAAACTGCCCGATCTGGGGCGCTGGCTGACGCGGCCGCTCGGCTTTGTGCTGTTGGCGGCATCGGTTTGGGTTCTGTTCACGTCAATCTGAGAGAGGAGACCGGAGATGGCTTTGGATACGGTGGGCACAGTCCCTTGGGCGATCAAGGGGGAGCTGATCCTCAACTGCAACTGCACGGTGTTCTGTCCCTGCGTGGTGAGCCTTGGCAAGCACGCGCCGACGGAAGGATACTGTCAGGCGTGGTCGGGTGTGCGCATCGACGAAGGCCATTACGGCGACGAGGATCTGAGCGGGCTGAACGTGGGCCTGATGCTGGAAATCCCCGGCCTGATGGCGCGCGGCAACTGGAAGGCGGCGGCCTTCATCGACGAGCGCGCGAGCGAGGCGGGGTATGAGGCGCTGGTCAATATCTTTTCCGGCAAGGCACGCGGCACCACCGGCCTCTTCGGGGTGCTGGTGAGCGAATTTCTGGGTGCCGAGCGCGCGCCGGTGATCTTCGAGACCGAGGGCCACGCCCGCCGCCTGATGGTGGGCAAGAAGATCCAGGGCGAGGTGATCCCCGTTCCGGGCCATGGCGGGCAGGATATCGTCGTGACCAACACCGAATACTGGATGGGGCCGGATATCACCGTGGCCACCGCCACCAAGGGCCGCGTGCGCGCCTTTGGCCGGGTGTGGGATTTCGACGGGCGCAGCGCGGAAATCTGCCAGATCGACTGGAAAGGCCCGCGCTGATGATGCTGACGGCGGATTATGTGGCGCTCATGGCACGCTACAACGCGTGGCAGAACGCGCAGATCATGCGCAGCCTCGACGGGGTGAGCCTCAAGCTGCTGACCGAGGATCACGGGGCGTTCTTCGGCTCGATCCTCGGCACGCTCAACCATATCCTGTGGGCGGATCGCTTGTGGCTCAATCGCTTCGGCGTGGATGAGAGCCGTCCCGATTGCGGCATCGGCGAGAGCACCGCGCTCACCCCCACCGGGGCGGCGTGGAGCGCCGATCGCTTTGCGGTGGATGGCCGGATCAGCGCCTGGGCGGGGCGCGTCCACAGCATCGACCTGACCGGCGACCTGACCTTCTATTCGGGCGCGCTCGGGGCCGAGGTCACGAGGCCCGTGGCGGCCTGCGTGGCCCACATGTTCAACCACCAGACCCACCACCGCGGGCAGGTCCACGCGATGCTGACGCGCGCAGGGCTGGCGGCACCGGTCACCGATATCGTTTTCATGCCCGAGGAGGCACAATGACCGCGCCCCTGCTGTCATTGTTGCACGCGGCGCGGGGTGGTGCCGGAGGGAATCCGGGCCTGAGCGGGGGCATGGGGGCGCTGCCCCCGCCGCCCAATCCGGGCGGCACCCCCGGAATATTTTTGGCAAGATGAAGCGGGGGATTGGCCCTGCGATGAAAAAGGAGAGCGATATGTTCAACGCATTGGTCGTCGAGAAGGACGAGGAAAGCGGCAAGACATCTGCGGCGGTGAAAGAGATTTCCGTGGACGACCTGCCGCAAGGCGAGGTTCTGGTGGCGGTCGAGTATTCCACCGTGAATTACAAGGACGGGCTGTGCATCGGGCCGGGCGGTGGCCTTGTGCGCAAATATCCGCATGTGCCGGGGATTGATTTTGCCGGGGTGGTCGAGGCGAGCGAGGATGACCGCTACAAACCCGGCGACCGCGTGGTTCTGACCGGCTGGCGCGTGGGCGAGGCGCATTGGGGCGGCTATGCGCAGAAGGCACGCGTGATGGCCGATTGGCTGGTGCCGCTGCCCGAGGGGCTGGATAGCCGCGCGGCGATGGCCGTGGGCACGGCAGGCTTTACCGCCATGCTGGCGGTGATGGCGCTGGAGGATCACGGGCTGAAGCCGGGGCATGGGCCGGTGCTGGTGACGGGGGCTGCGGGCGGCGTCGGATCGGTGGCGACCGCGCTCCTTGCCAGCCTTGGCCACGAGGTGGCGGGGGTGACGGGCCGCCCCGAGACCGCCGATTACCTCAAATCGCTGGGGGCCACGCAGATCGTGCCGCGCGAGGACCTGGCCGAGACGGTCAAGCGCCCGCTGGAGAGCGAGACCTGGACCGGCTGCGTCGATGTCGTGGGCGGCGCGATGCTGGCGCGGGTGCTGGGGCAGATGAAATACGGCGCGAGCGTCGCCGCCGTGGGGCTGGCGGGGGGTGCGGGCCTGCCTGCGACGGTTATTCCGTTCCTGTTGCGGGGCGTGAACCTGTTGGGGATCGATTCGGTGATGCAGCCCTATGCCAACCGGCTCCGCGCCTGGGAGCGGATCGCGCGCGATCTGCCGATGGACAGGCTCGAGGCGATGGTGGTGCCCGCGACTCTGGCCGATCTGCCGCAACTCGGGGCGGATATCCTCAAGGGCCAGGTGCGAGGCCGCGTCGTGGTGGATGTGAACGCCTGAGCCTTGCCAAGCCACGCGCCCCCCGCTAGCCATGAGGCACGCGGGGGGGCGAGACATGGAGACCGGACCGGAGATCACGATCCGTTATGCGCGCGACAGCGATTTCACCGCGCTCTGGCCGATCCTGCGCGGCGTGATCCGCGCGGGCGAGACCTATGCCATCGAGCCGAGCCTGACGCGCGAGGCCGTGCGCGCGCTCTGGATGCAGGCCCCGCGCGCTACCTATGTGGCCGAGATCGCGGGCGAGACGGTCGGCACCTATACCATCAAGACCAACCAGCCGGGCGGCGGCGCGCATGTGTGCAACTGCGGCTACATGGTGGCCGAGGCCGCGCGCGGGCGCGGCATCGCCCGCGCCATGTGCCTGCATTCGCAACAAGAGGCGCGCGCGATGGGCTATCTCGCCATGCAGTTCAATTTCGTGGTAGAGACCAATACCGGGGCCATCGCGCTCTGGGAGGCGCTTGGCTTTGCCACCGTGGGCCGCCTGCCCCGCGCCTTTGCCCACCCCGAGGCGGGGCTGGTCGATGCGCGGGTGATGTATAAATGGCTGGGCGAATAAGCAGCGACAGCAAGGCCGAGACTGGCGCGCGGGCCAGGCTTGTGCCATTTTTACGCGCATGATGCGCAAGTCATCGAGCCTTGTTTCGCGATTGATCCTGGTTATCGCCCTGAGCGTGGCGATGACGGCGGTGGGTTTTGCCCATCGCGCACCGGAAAGAGGCTCCGACCCCGATTATCTGGCCTATCTCGCGGCGGGTGGGTCTGCCGATGATCTCTGCGACAGCGACGCGCAGAATGGCGGCGGCGGGCATGACATTGCAAGCGGGTGCGAGGCCTGCCGCCTCGTGGCCTCGATGGTACTGCCCGAGCATGTGGCTGTGCCCCAAGCATGGGACGCGCCGCGCATTGCGCGGTTCTGGGCTGGTGAAGGCTGGCATCTCGCGCGGGCCGTGGCCCATGCCCGGCCGGGATCCCGCGCGCCGCCAAGCGCCTGATTTCAAAGAAATTCACCTGTTTTGACCATTCCCCCCCTGATCGGGGGTATATGATGGAGCCGATCCATGACATCTATTGACACGACCCAAACCCCCGCGCAGGCGCGCGGCGGGGTAACCCCTTTCTATCTCGCCGCGTGGCGCTGGCATTTCTATGCTGGCCTTTTCGTGATCCCGTTCTTTTGCATCCTCGCCGTGACCGGCATGATGATGCTCTGGATATCCTGGGTGGACGGCCGCGATGGCGAGCGCACGGCGGTGATCGCGCAAGAGGTCGCGCTCGCCGTTTCGCAGCAGGCCGAGGCGGCCGTCGCCGCCGTTCCCGGCGGCACACTCAAGCAATATGTGGCCCCACGCCGCGACGATCTGGCGGCGATTTTTCGCGTCGACCTGGAGGGCGACGCGAAGATGGTCGTCGTCGATCCCTATACCGCCGAAGTGCTGGAGATATTCCCCCGGCGCTCTGGCTGGTATGATTTCGCCGACAGTATCCATTCCGACCTGATGATTGGCGTGACCGGTGACCGGATGCTGGAGATCGCGGCCTCGCTTGGCATGGTGCTGATTGCCACCGGCCTTTACATGTGGTGGCCGCGTGAGGCGGGCTGGCGCGCGGCGCTGGTTCCCGCATTGGGGCGTGGTCGGGCGCTTTGGCGCTCGCTGCACGGGGGGCTTGGCTTGTGGATTTCGCTTGTCCTCGTGTTCTTCCTTGTCTCCGGCCTTGCCTGGGCGGGGGTCTGGGGCGGGATGATGGTGCAGGCCTGGAGCCAGTTTCCCGCCGGGAAATGGGACAATGTCCCGCTCTCGGACGTGACCCATGCCAGCCTGAACCACGCGCGCAACGAGGTGCCCTGGGCGCTGGAACTGACGCCCATGCCCGCCTCGGGCAGCAACGCGGGCGCGAGCGGTATTGACGGGCCGGTGACCATCGACACGGTCGATGCGCTGGCACGGCGGATCGGATTCGATGCCCGCTATCAGCTCAACCTGCCCAAAGGGGATACCGGCGTCTGGACCCTGGGCCGCGATTCCATGAACACCGATGACGAAGACCCCACCAGCGACCGCACGGTGCATATCGACCAGTATACCGGCAATATCCTCGCCGATGTCGGCTACGGTGATTATTCGCTGGCGGGCAAGGCGATGGCGGTGGGAATCGCGCTGCACATGGGCACGCTGGGGCTGTGGAGCGTGCTGGCCAATACGGCGGTCTGCCTTGCGGTGCTGTTTTTCTGTATCAGCGCCGTCGTGATGTGGTGGAAGCGCCGCCCGGCGGGCATGGCCGGGCGGTTGGCAGCCCCGCCCCTGCCCCGCAACATGCCGATGTGGCAGGGTGCGGTTCTGGCGGGGCTTGTGGTGTCTGTGGCCTTTCCGATGGCGGGGCTGACGCTGATCACGGTGTTGGCCCTTGATGCGCTGTTGTTGCAACGCCTGCCCGTGCTGCGCCGCCTGGTGAACTGAGCCGCGCCCCCCGCTTCGGGGCAATCCGGCACAAGATTTGCGAAACCCCGCTCCCAAGGGACGGGGTTTCGTCGCATCCGGGCGCGCAGCACGGGAAATCACGGCACTGACGGGAAATCATGGGCATCCCTTGGCCACACAGGTCGCAAGGGCCGTGAAATCGACTCAAGCGCCGGATGATTCGCCCGAAAATAGCAGAATTTGCGGGGCTAAGCCGTCGTTAGGGTGGGGTCTCGGGGTCATATCCGGGAAAATTTCGATATTTCTTGGAAATCATGGGATATTCTGGCAAGTCAACTTTTTGCGCATATATTGTGATCTGAAGCGTCACTATACCAATATCAGCCACTCAAAGCCGAAATCTGAATACCAAATCTTGTTCTAACCCTCCCTCAAAAGCAAGATCATGCGTCACTCATGGGAAAAAACAGTTGCCATGGGAGCGTTTCCCATATTATCTGGATCACAAGATGAGGACGGGATCATAGAGGGTCAGCAAGACCCCGAAAAACTCCCAAGTCAGGTTTCATACAGGCACCCGCCTTCATCGAACGACGAGATCCGGCGCGCGGGCGAGCAGACATCCCCCCAGGTGGCGCGCGCAGTCGGAAACCCCGCAGACGCGGGACGAGGGCGGCGGGTTGATCAGTGGCAGCAGATCAGCCCGCCGTTTCGTATCCGGGGGACGGAATTCGCAACGCGGGGGCGCAACAAGGGACCAACGGGACAGTGGGCCGGATTTTCAGGGGCGAGAGCCTCCACAAGGTAGATGGAAAAGGCAGGGTGTCGATCCCGGCCTTGTTTCGCCGTGTGATCGAGGCATCCGACCCGAACTGGACCGAAGGCCTGCCACCCGAGCTTATCATCGTCTATGGCGACCACCGCCGCCATTACCTCGAATGCTATACCGTCGAGGCGATGCAGGAGGTCGATGCCAAGATCGCCGCCCTGCCCCGTGGCTCGAACGCGCGCAAGCATTTGCAGCGGCTGTTCCACGGCCAGAGCTTTCCCACATCGGTGGACGAGACCGGGCGGCTGGTGCTGCCTGCCAAGCTGCGCCGCAAGATCGAGCTTGAGGGCGAGGCGTTCTTTATCGCCGCCGGGGACACGTTCCAGATATGGAAGCCCGAGACCTATGAGGCCGAGGAACTCGCCAAGACCGAGGAATGGCTGGACGACTTCCCCGAGGATTTCGATCCGCTGATCCTGCTCGACCAGCCCGAAGGCACCTGACCGATGGCCGCTGCCGCCGCCACACCGCCGCCCCCTGCCCCGCATATCCCCGTTCTGCTGCGCCCGCTTCTGGCCGCCGTGGCGCCGGTGCGCGGGCTGTGGCTTGACGGCACGCTGGGCGCGGGTGGCTATGCGCGTGGGCTGCTGGATGCGGGTGCGGATCGCGTCATCGGCGTGGATCGCGACCCGCTGGCCATCGAGATGGCGCAGGGCTGGGGCGCGGCATATGGCGACCGGCTGACCCTCGTGCAGGGCAATTTCGCGCAATTGGACGCCTATGCCGAGGCGCTTGACGGGGTGGTGCTCGATCTTGGCGTGTCCTCGATGCAGCTTGACCGGCCCGAGCGCGGCTTTTCCTTCCGCGCCGATGGCCCGCTCGACATGCGGATGAGCCAGGAGGGGCCGAGTGCCGCCGATCTGGTCAATACCGCGCCCGAGGACGAATTGGCCGATATCCTGTTTCTTTATGGCGAGGAACGCGCCAGCCGCCGCATCGCCCGCGCCATCGGCCGTGCCCGCGCCACAGCACCCATCGAGACCACCGCGCGGCTCGCCGCCATCGTCGAGCGTTGCCTGCCGCGCCCCAAGCCGGGGCAGGCGCACCCCGCCACCCGCAGCTTTCAGGCCATCCGCATCGCCGTCAACGACGAATACGGCGCGCTTGTCGCGGGGCTGGAGGCGGCAGAGCGCGCGCTTCGTCCCGGCGGGTGGCTTGCGGTTGTGACCTTCCATTCCATCGAGGACCGGATCGCGAAACGGTTCTTGCAGGATCGCGCAGGGCTGGGGGGTGGCGGCAGCCGTCACGCCCCCGCTGCGCCGCGCACCGCGCCGCAATTCACCCTGCCCTCGCGCAAGCCCGTTGCCGCCGACGAGGACGAGCTTGCCGCCAACCCGCGCGCGCGCTCGGCGCGGCTGCGCCTCGGGGTGCGCACCGACGCGCCCCCCGGCCACGCCGACCGCGCCGCCCTCGGGATGCCATTGCTGAGAGGAGAGCGATGATGCGCAGCCTTATTCACATCGTCACCGCGCTGGCCGTGATCGGCCTCGCCTTCTGGGCCTATCGCGAGAATTACCGCACGCAGGAGGCGCTCGCGCGCGCCGACGCGCTGCAATCGGACATTGCCACCACCCGCCAGCGGCTGCGGATGCTGGGGGCGGAATGGGCCTATCTCAACCGCCCCGAGCGGCTTTTGGACCTGGTGGAGGTGAATTTCGACCGGCTTGGCCTGATGCCGCTGCAACCGCATCAGTTCGGGCGGATAGATCAGGTTTCCTATCCCGTGGCCGCGCCGAATTTGACCATCACCAACCCCGTCGATGTCATGAATGACGGAGTGCGCCCATGATCCGCACCCCCCTGCGCCCGCTGGCGCGCATTCTCGACGCCCGCCGCAAGGGCGAGAACCCCGACGCCATCGAGCGCGAGAACATCCGCCTGCGTATCGAGGAGCAGCGCGACCGCACCCGCCGCCGCGCCGAGGGGCGGCTTCTGGTGCTGGCGGGGCTGTTTCTGGCCGGGTTCATCGTGATCGGCGGGCAGATGGCGGTGCTTGCGCAATCCGAGCCCGCCGAGCCGCGCAGCGAGGCCAGCGGCGCGCGCATCCTCGCCCAGCGCGCCGACATCACCGATCGCAAGGGCCGGGTGCTGGCCACCAATTTCGACACGTTCAGCCTCTATGCCCAGCCGCCGCAGATGATCGACCCCGAGGGCGCGGCGGTCAAGCTTGCGGCGATTTTCCCCGATCTCGACGCCAAGCGCCTGCGCCGCGATTTCACCGGCAAGCGCAAGTTCCTGTGGCTGCGCCGCACGCTCAGCCCCGAGCAGAAACAGGCGGTGCATGATATCGGCGAGCCGGGGCTGTTGTTTGGCCCCCGCGAGATGCGGCTTTATCCCAACGGGCGGATGGCCGCTCATGTGCTGGGCGGGGCGGGCTTTGGCACCGAGGGGGTCAGCGCCGCCGAGGTGGTGGGCGTTGCCGGGATCGAGAAGGCGCTCGACGCACGCCTGCGCGACCCGGCCCGCGCCCACGAGCCGCTGCGCCTGTCGCTTGACCTGAGCGTGCAGGCGGCGCTGGAAAAGGTGCTGGCGGGCGGCATGAGCATCATGAACGCGCGCGGCGCGGCCGGCATCCTGATGGAGGTGCAGACCGGCGAGATCGTGGCCATCGCCTCGCTGCCGGATTTCGACCCCAACAACCGCCCCGCGGCGGCCATCGAGGGCAAGCCCGATGACAGCCCGCTGTTCAATCGCGCGGTGCAGGGCGTCTACGAGCTTGGCTCCACCTTCAAGACTTTCACCATCGCGCAGGCGCTGGAGCGCGGGCAGATCACCCCCGAGACCATTATCAACACCCAAAGCCCGATGACATGGGGCAAATACAGCATCCGCGATTTCCACAATTACGGGCGCGAACTCAGCGTTTCGCAGGTTCTGGTGAAATCATCGAACGTGGGCACCGCGCGCATCGCGATCGAGACCGGGGCCGAACGGCAACGCGCCTTTCTCGGCGCGCTGGGCCTGCTCGACCCGGTGCAGCTCGAAATCACCGAGGCGGGCGGTAGCCAGCCGCTGCTGCCGTCGAACTGGTCAGAGCTGTCGACCATGACCATCTCTTATGGCCACGGCCTTGCCATCAGCCCGCTGCACCTTGCGGCCGCCTATGCCACCGTGGTGGGCGGCGGGCGCAAGGTGACGCCCACGCTCTTGCACGATGCCGCCCGCGCGCCGGGGCCGCGCGTGATATCCGAGGCGACATCGGCTACCATGCGCGCGATGCTGCGGCAGGTGGTGACGGATGGCACCGCGAGCCTCGCCGAAGTGCCCGGCTACAGCGTCGGCGGCAAGACCGGCACCGCCGACAAGCCCGCCCCCGGCGGCGGCTATGCCGATGACAAGGTGATCGCGACCTTCGCGGGCATGTTCCCCGCCGATGATCCGAAATACGTGATCGTCGTCACGCTGGACGAGCCGGTGGAGACATCGGGCGACGAGCCGCGCCGCACCGCGGGCTGGACGGCGGTGCCCGTAGCCGCCGAAATCATCCGCCGCACGGCCCCGCTTCTGGGCCTCAGACCTGCGATTGAACAGGCCGGGGCGGCTGCTATAAGGCGCGTAGCGAATTAGGGTGACAGGGGTGGCAGGCGCGTGGCGCAAATCCGATCATTGGCAGAGCTGGGGCTGACCGCGCAGGGCGGGCGGCAGGCACGGGTGAGCGCGATCACCAGCGACAGCCGCGCGGTGCGCGAGGGCACGCTCTTTGCCGCACTGCCCGGAAGCCACGTGCATGGCGCACGCTTCATCCCCGACGCGCTTGAGGCGGGTGCTGGCGCGATCCTCACCGATGCGGCCGGCGCACGCCTCGCCGCCGATGCGCTGGCGGGCGCGGATGCCGCCCTCGTCCTCGCCGAAGACCCGCGCCAGACGCTGGCCTATGCGGCCGCGCTGTGGTTCGGCGCGCAGCCCGAGACCATGGTCGCCATCACCGGCACCAACGGCAAGACCTCGGTGGCCAGCTTCACCCGCCAGATATGGGAGGCGCTTGGCCTCGATGCCGTCAATCTCGGCACCACCGGGGTTGAGGGCGCGATCAGCGCGGCCATGACCCACACCACCCCCGATCCGGTCACGCTGCACCACCTGCTGGCGCGTTGCGCGCGCGAGGGCGTCACCCATGCCGCGATGGAGGCCTCGTCGCACGGGCTTGACCAGTGCCGCCTCGACGGGGTGCGGCTCCGCGCGGCGGCGTTCACCAATATCACCCAGGATCACCTCGACTATCACCCCGATTTCGCCGCCTATCTCGATGCCAAGGCCGGGCTGTTTGCCCGCGTGCTGCCCGAGGACGGGGTGGCGGTGGTCAATATCGACGACCCAAACGGTGCCCATATGGCCGGGATCGCCGCCGAGCGCGGGCAGGATCTTATCACCGTGGGCCGCCGCGCGGGGGCCGATCTGCACCTCACCGGCCAGCGGTTTGACGCCACCGGCCAGGTTCTGCGCTTTGACTGGGAGGATCGCAGCCATCAGGTGCGGCTCGACCTCATCGGCGGTTTTCAGGCGGAAAACGTGGCGCTTGCCGCCGCCCTTGCCATCGCCGCCGGGGCAGATGCGGGCCGCGTGATCGCCGCCCTTCCCGGCATGACTACGGTGCGCGGGCGGATGCAGCTTGCCGCCACCCGGCATACCGGCGCGGCGGTGTTCGTCGATTTCGCCCATACCCCCGACGCCGTGGCCACCGCGCTGCGCGCGCTGCGCCCGCATGTCATGGGCCGCCTCACCGCGATCATCGGCGCGGGCGGCGACCGCGACCGGGGCAAGCGGCCCCTGATGGGACAGGCCGCCGCGCAGTTTGCCGATGCCGTCATCGTCACCGACGACAACCCCCGCAGCGAAGACCCGGCCACGATCCGCGCCGCAGTGCGCGCGGGCTGCCCCGGCGCGACCGAGGTGGCCGACCGCGCCGAGGCGATCCTGCGCGGCGTTGACACGCTCGGCCCCGGCGATGCGCTGCTGATTTGCGGCAAGGGGCACGAGACCGGGCAGATCGTGGGCAGCGATGTGCTGCCCTTTGATGATGCCGAACAGGCGAGCCTTGCCGTCTCGGTGCTGGACGGGGGCGTGGCATGACGCTCTGGACCGCGCAGGACGCCGCCGATGCCACCGGCGGGCGCGCCACTGGCGACTGGGCCGCCACCGGCGTCTCGATCGACACGCGCA
The DNA here is from genome assembly GCF_040547535.1 of Roseovarius sp. MBR-78. Classification (NCBI taxonomy): domain Bacteria; kingdom Pseudomonadati; phylum Pseudomonadota; class Alphaproteobacteria; order Rhodobacterales; family Roseobacteraceae; genus Roseovarius; species Roseovarius sp. MBR-78. Next base: position 3,307 of record NZ_JBEPPX010000033.1, on the reverse strand, counting down.
CGCTGGCACCCGGCGATCTCTTCGTGGCGCTGAGCGCGGCGCGCGACGGCCATGATTTCGTGGCCGAGGCGCTGGCACAGGGGGCGGCGGCGGCGCTGGTCGCGCGCCGCCCCGAGGGCCTGCCCGCCGATGCGCCGCTCCTGGTGGTGGAGGATGTGCAAAGCGGCCTGGAGGCGCTTGGCCGCGCCGCGCGCGCGCGCAGCCGGGCCCGCGTCATCGCCGTCACCGGCTCGGTCGGCAAGACCTCGACCAAGGAAATGCTGCGCGCCGTTCTTGCCTCGCAGGGGCGCACCCATGCCGCCGAGGCGAGCTATAACAACCACTGGGGCGTGCCGCTGACGCTGGCACGGATGCCCGCCGATACCCGCTTTGCGGTGATCGAGATCGGCATGAACGCGCCGGGCGAGATCGCGCCGCTGTCGCGCATGGCGCGGCCCCATATCGCGATGGTCACCACCGTCGCCGCCGCCCATCTCGCGGCCTTCGACGATCTGGACGGGATCGCGCGCGAAAAGGCCGCGATCTATCAGGGGTTGGAGCCGGGCGGCACAGCGCTCTACCACACCGATATCGACACCGCGCCGATCCTGCGCGCGGCGGCGCGCGCGCATGCAAGCCGCGTGATCGGCTTTGGCCGCGCGCGCGGCGCGCATCACCGGCTCTTGTCGGTCGATCTGCACGAGCGGGCCACCGTGGCGCGCGCGCGCGCATGGCGCACGCCGCTGCTCTACAAGATCGCCACGCCGGGGCGGCATTTCGCGATGAACGGGCTGGCGGTGCTGGCCACGGTCTTGGCGCTGGGGCTTGACCGCGCGGTGGCCATCGCCGATCTTGGACGCTGGGCCCCGCCCAAGGGGCGCGGCACCCGCCAGCGGCTCGTGCTCGACCTCGCCGCCGACGATATGAGCATCGACCTCATCGACGACGCGTTCAACGCCAACCCCGCCTCGATGGAGGCTGCGCTCGACGTGCTGGCCGCCGCGCGCCCGCGCGATGATGTCGGACGGGTGGCGCATGGGCGGCGCATTGCCATTCTCGGCGACATGCTGGAACTGGGCGAGGCCGAGGCGGCGCTTCATGCCGCGCTCGCCGATCTGCCCGCGATGCAGGCGGTGGACGAGGTGCATTGCGTAGGCCCCCGGATGCGCGCCCTGTGGGACGCCCTGCCCGAGGAAAAACGCGGCCGCCGCGCCAAGACCGCCGAGTCGCTGGCCAGGGACGCCCACCGGCTCATCGATGCGGGCGATGTGGTGCTCGTCAAGGGCTCCAAGGGCAGCCGTGTGAGCGTCATCGCCGACGCCCTGCGCCGTGCGGGCCGCACCGAGGAAAAGGACCAAGGCTGATGCTATACTGGCTTACCCTGCTGTCGGATGGCGGCGATGTGTTCAACCTGTTTCGCTACATCACCTTCCGGGCGGGTGGGGCGTTTCTCACCGCGCTCATCTTTGGCTTCATCTTCGGGCCGCCGCTGATCCTCACGCTGCGCCGCCGTCAGGGCAAGGGCCAGCCGATCCGCGAGGACGGCCCCGCGACGCATTTCGCCAAGGCGGGCACCCCGACGATGGGGGGCTTGCTGATCGTCGGTGCGCTGATGACCTCGACGCTGCTCTGGGCGCGGCTCGACAACGCCTATGTCTGGCTGGTGCTGTTCGTGACGCTGGGTTTTGCGCTGATCGGCTTTGCCGATGATTACGCCAAGGTCTCCAAGGGCAACCACAAGGGCGTGCCCGGCAAGGTGCGGCTCGGGCTGGGCTTTGCCATCGCGCTGGTGGCCACGGTCTGGGCAAGCTGGCACCACCCGGCCGAACTGCAATGGCAACTGGCGCTGCCGGTGTTCAAGAATGTGCTGGTCGACATGGGGATTTTCTTCATCCCCTTCGCGATGATCGTAATCGTGGGCGCGGCCAATGCCGTCAACCTCACCGACGGGCTTGACGGGCTGGCGATCATGCCGGTGATGATCGCCTCGGGTGCGCTCGGGATCATCGCCTATACCGTGGGGCGCACCGATTTCACCGAATATCTCGGCCTGCACTACGTGCCGGGCACCGGCGAGATCCTCATCTTCGTGGCCGGGCTTGCGGGCGGGGGGCTTGGATTTCTGTGGTATAACGCCCCCCCGGCGGCGGTGTTCATGGGCGATACCGGGTCGCTGGCGCTGGGCGGCGCGCTGGGGGCCATCGCGGTCGCGACCAAGCACGAGCTGGTGCTGGGCATCGTCGGCGGGCTCTTTGTGGCCGAGGCGCTGTCGGTGATCGTGCAGGTGCTCTATTTCAAGCGCACCGGCAAGCGCGTCTTTCTCATGGCGCCCATCCACCACCATTACGAGAAAAAGGGCTGGGCCGAGCCGACCATCGTCATCCGCTTCTGGATCATCGCGCTGATCCTCGCGCTGATCGGGCTGGCGACGTTGAAATTACGGTGAGCGGGGTGGGCATCCACAGGGTCAGGCGAAAACCGCTACCTCCATCGGGCTGACGCGCCTTCCATCACCGGTCACTGGGTTTCCCGGAGGATTTGACCAAACCAGAGCCAGCCCGAGACGCGGCCCCACGTTTGCTTATTGCACCGGATCAGCGCGGCAAGCAGCCATAACGCCCGTCGGGGCTATCGGTGAAATACCCGTCATTGCCAAAGCCGATCGTGCCATCACAGGCCCCCCACCGGATATCACCGCCTTGCCGAAGCGCCGCCGAGGCCGTCATACCGGGCCGCACATTCAGCGAATGGGTGAAATAATTGGAATGGCGACCGCCTTGGCAAGACGGCGCGCCCGAGGGTGTGTCGCCACAATAGATAATGAAAACCGGGGTACCGCAGACATTGGTGAATTTCATCGAATCTGAATAGCCATGCGAAACGCGGTTGGCCTGAATGCATGACGATCTGCTCTCGCCGGAATTGGCCTTGGCAGGCGTGGCACCCCCCGTCGCGACACCTGCAAGGAGCGCGACGGCGCTTGCAACGGCAAAAGACGTGACCCGTGACTTGAGTTCGGTATTGGCCATGGTGCTGCTTCCCTGAGTCCAGTAATCCAAAACCGTAATTGTTGCTTATCGGACAGTCGACAACAAAGTTCATTATAATACCAACGGCCTTAATTACTGACTGTTTTGGCGCAATCACGGGGTGCGATTGACTGGATTGCGTCGGGGTCGTTTGCGAAGAAATTCCAAGCCTTGCAGCAGGCATCGACGACGTCGTCGTAGGTCTCGAAGACCGAGATGGCGAGTTTGCTGGCGCGCAGGTAGGCCCAGATGTTCTCGACCGGGTTCAGCTCTGGGGCGTAGGGCGGCAGTGGCAGGAG
>NZ_JBEPPX010000032.1:0-26647 GCF_040547535.1 Roseovarius sp. MBR-78 | reverse complement strand
GGTGACCGGATACTCCGGAATCGGTGACCGGATCAGATTGGAATGGGTGACCGGATCAAATCGGAATCCCCGACCGGATCACCCCGGAATGCGCACTGCAGGGCAACGCGGGCGTGAAGCTCTACCTCACGCCCTCGGATGAAAAGACTGTCGAGGAGCTGAGCAAGGCGGTCGGCAAGACCACGAAGACCGTAATCACGCGCTCCCAGTCCATCGGCAAGAACCCCTTTGAAGGGCGCAGCCAGTCGACCCGGACCGAAGAAAGCTCGTTGTTGCCTGAAGATGAAGCACGCCGCCTGCCGCTTGACGAGATTGTCATGGTGATCGATGCCCAGATGCCGGTCCGGGCAAAGCGGATCCAGTACTTCGACGATCGGCTGTTCAAGGCGATCCACGCGGCACAGACGGGGGAGCTGCCGTTTCCGCAGCCGGGGGGAGGGGGGCCGCAGGGGAACCTGCCGCTGAGTGTGCGCGCCATGCCAATGACTCCGCCAGCGAACGGACCAAGTGGACCTGACGCCGTCGTGGAAAACTCAGCTCAGGCTTCTGGTGGTCAACTGTCACGGCAAACTGACGGCGTTCCAAAGAAAACCGCGCCCGTCGTTCAAGCTGTGATCGCCGAGGAACAGCGCCAGATGGAGATGGATTTTGGGAGCCAGGTTGCGGATGCCGAGGCTGCGAGCGTCGTTGATGAGGCGCAGATGCGCTCTGCTGTCGATGGTCTTGATACGTTGGAGGCAACTATGGAGCGGAGCAAGAACGGCGTACGAGAAGGGATTTAGTTATTCATATTGGTTCGTAGTCCGTTTTCGCGCGCTCAAGCCTAGCGCCAACGGTATCCAATTCCCATGGGCGCTGATTGTGAAGATCTCTGTGATCCCCAGATTTGGTCTGGCGAGTTTAATTGACTTTACGACAACCAGCGAATAGCGATTTAGAGGAACAAATTAAGAACGAAGCGGGGTTAATTGCATGCCGAAGAACATTTTAATTTTCTCGGATGGGACCGGACAAGTCGGTGGCATGAAGCCAGACCAACGGCTCTCAAATGTCTATAAGTTGTATCGTGCGGCCAGGCCCGGTCCATCCTCCCCGATCAAGCCATCCGAACAGGTTTGCTTCTATGACGCAGGCCTCGGGGCGGGAGAAGTTGGCGGGTTGACGTTTCAGCGAGTGCGCAACGTGCTTTCTGCGGCAGTAGGCACAGGAATCGATGAAAACGTTATCGATTGCTACGAAAAAATAATTTCCTACTACGAACCAGGTGATCGCATCCTTGTGTTTGGTTTTTCACGTGGTGCATACACCGCACGCGCCGTAGCTAACGTGATGAACCTCTGTGGCATCCCAACCAAAATGCCGGATGGATCTGCTGTCCCACGCTATGGAGCGCCGCTTAGGAAGATCGCAAGCGACGCAGTCAATTTCGTCTATAATCATGGGAACGGATACTCGCGCGGTCAGGAACCCTATTTTACCCGAAGGGAAGAGCTCGGAAGGCGGTTTCGACGAAAGTACGGTAGTTTCGTCCCAGGTGCGGAGGAAGATGTTCAAGGCAACGTACAACCCACGTTTATAGGCGTCTTTGATACAGTTGCAGCGCTCGGAAATGTAGTTGTTGGGTATCTCATAATCGCGAGTTTGGTGGCGCTTGGCGGTGTGTTCTCTGCGGCCTTGTACTGGTCTTGGCATTGGATATTTTGGTCCGCTCCAGGAGTGTTACTGGCGGTCATTTCATTTTGGTACATCAAGTTGCGCTGGTCGCAGTTCAAGTATTTTTCTCCCGATCCCGAAAAGCCATTGAGAATCTCGAATCCACGCGATTGGTGGTCAATCTGGAAACACGGTCACAGAGCAGTCTGGAACCGCAAAAACTATGACAAGTGGCTAGATTCCGATGTTGGGTTTGCCCGTCATGCATTGGCCATAGACGAGCATCGGAGAGATTTCCCACGGGTTAAGTGGGCGATGAAAGCCGAGGCGGCGAAAACAGCAGGCAGAAAGCCCGAATGGTTGAAACAAGTATGGTTTGCCGGGTGCCACAGCGATGTGGGCGGCAGTTATCTGGAACCAGAATCTCGACTCAGTGACATTGCGTTGGACTGGATGGTCAGCGAGTTGAAGGAATGCGTACCTGAGATAAAGATAAACAAAAGCATTCTTTTCCGATCTCCGGATCCAGTCGCTCTTCAACACGAAGAAACATACATGTTCAAGTTCGGCCCACTAAAGAGGAAGTGGCCGGCCAAACCACGTATCGTCGATCCAATTTTTAAGCTGCACCCATCGGTAATTCAGCGGCTAAAGGCTGACTCTGTGCCTCAAGTTGGTGAAGTGAAGCCCTACCGGCCTGAACAGCTTAGGGAGCACCCGCAAGCTAAGAAGTACTTCGAGGACTGATGATACCAGTAGTCAGCTTGGTGCAGGACAGGCAGAATGTGACGTACAATGGCGAAATGATGTGTGTTTCCTTCCAAGAAATTCGAACGAGTGGGGGCTGACTGATGAAAATGAAAAGCCTAAAAAAATACAAAGTGGGCGGCACAGGATCCAGAATGCAGCTAGCTATTCCGCTGCCTCAAACACCGGACGGACGCGTTTACCGCTATTCTCCGAATGAAATCGCGCATCCCCGACACTTCGTTCTTGGCAATAGGGAAGCCGGTTTTTTCGTCGAAGAGCACAAGCGTGAGCGGATGAGGCAGGAACCAGGGACGACAAAGACTGTATGTCCTTACAGTGGTGTCATCGGCGATGACGGGGACTTCACGCATCCGAAGGACCAGGAGGCCGCGATCAAGATCGTCAAACATGCGGCAATGCAAGACGTCGAATCTGCATTTTCGGAAATGCTCAAAGGCGTTGCTCAGAAAAGCCGCGGTGGGATCACTATCAAACCAGGTACACGTACACGTCGCCCAAACCCGCAATTTGGTCGACGTGATCTCATGCGCCTTCTTATTTGTGACTGCTGCGGGCGGGATTATGGTGTCTTCGCGATTGCGCTCTACTGTCCGGACTGCGGTGCCCCAAATATCGCACTTCACTTCGGGCGAGAAGTCGAGCTCGTCTTGCAGCAAGCCCGGATAGCAGAGGATCTGGGTGAAGACCGACAGGAACTTGCGTACCGTCTTTTGGGTAACGCGCATGAAGATGTTCTGACCGCCTTTGAAGCGGTGCAAAAGGTAGTCTACGTTCACAGGGTTTCTAAGGAAGAATCAGGTGTTGTGCCTGCCAAACCTGTGCGCAACGATTTTCAGAATGTCGAAAGGGCTCAAAAACGCTATGCTGAATTTGGCTTCAATCCGTTCTGCGTGCTGTCCGAGGACGAGCGAGAGCTGCTCAATCTCAATATTCAGAAGCGGCATGTGATCGGACACAATCTCGGTGTGGTTGATGCCAAGTTCGCAGAAAACGCGCGAGACGCGCGCCTGGGTGAAACCGTGGAACTAGTTGGGTCTGACATTCGAGAGTTCGCCAGGTTGTGCCAACTAGTGATTTCAGCGCTGGATGATTGGCTTGGGGACTTAAGCTATCCGATTGCCCCGAAGGCTAAGGAGGAAACGGGCGGCAGGAACGAACCCGAGACTAAGGAAGGCACAGTTGGGGATCTTGGTAGTCTGGCATCCAGGATTGGCCGTTGGCTCTGTGAACATTCGGTTTCTGGTATGCCTGACAATATCGACGAGGAGGGCATTCTAACGGCATTTTCGGATATGGAAGAAGGCGAGCTGAAGGAGGCGTTAGCTGAGCTTGAAATGGAGGGCTGTGTCGTGCTGTCGCATGTAATTGGAACGCGCCTCCCCCGCATCCAAACGGCAGAGGAGCTCTTTCTGGTTTTTGACCCCCTTGTCTTGAAGTCGAGCCCGATCACAGACGCTTTGCATCTCGTCGATCTCGTTTTGGCGGGAGATGGCTCAGTGAGCTTATCCGACTTACATGATCAAAGCGGAATGGACCAAAGGCGGTTCAACCCGGCAGCAGGGATGATCGTGGCAGAGATTGGCGAAGGTCGTGTGAGCCGCACATACTCGCCTGACTATCCGGCGAGGTACTTCACGATGACCGCAGAGGACCGTGTCGCATTGAAGCGGCTTGGCAAACAGTTGACGGGGTAGGTGAAACCTCACGAACAATCCAGCACCCCAATGTTTGAGAGAGTCTTTGCAGCTTCTTTTCTAGGAAACTAAGTTGCGTAGATTTCGAGCTAGAAGTTTCCGGATTTCGAGAGGTGTGTCGCCAATACTTGACGCTAATAGGTCAACGACCTTCGAAACATCACCTGGCTGAACCGGCACACCGTCACGTTCGACGAATGGTCCGTCGGTCTCCGTCAATAATCGGTCGGTCGGTATGCCCTTGAGCACCGCATCAACCTTCGGTGTTGCGAACATGCGTTCGTTGATTGAGAAGTAGCACCCCATGTCCACGGCCCTTCGCGCCTCGCTGGCACTACCTGTGAACCAGTGCAGCACGACAGCGCCACGGCCCATAAGTAAGCTGGCCTCTACCATGTCGAGTACGTGCTTCGCACACCGGACGCTATGCAGACTTAGGACTTTATCACCAGCTTCAGCACAGAGCTTTAGAATTTTTCCGAACACTTCCTTTTGAGCCTCAAAAGATCGGTAGTGGCGCGGGCTTGCGTCGAGTCCGATTTCACCAACATATCGTGTCTGGGGCAGCAGGTCCGCGAAGAGAGCCAGTTCAGAGGCGCGTTCTGCGACGAGCTGCGGATGCAGGCCCAGGGCGACGCGCACGAACGGACTGTGCTCCGCCAACTCCTTGTTACGTGCAAACGCTCTTGGGGTGGTCGTGACGGCCAACGTTGCGGTCCTTGAGGAGTCACATATTCGGATCGCCTCTGCGAGGTCCGGATATAGATCGAGATGGGCATGGAAGTCGACGAAATCAGGTTTCATAAGGATCAACCTGGCTTGACGTTGACATCGTCGAGGATTGAGGCGACTTCGAGCACGCCACGACGAAAGACCTCCGCATAGGCGGGGATCTCCGCTGGAGCGTCAATCAACGGTCCAGGTTTGTGCACGAGGATGCCCGCGAGTTCCGGCCGTTCGCGTAGGCGGGCGACCATCATATGGAAGGAGCGCACATGCTCCCCTTCCGCCCTGTCGCTGCGAAGCGTCTGGGCCGATAGGTCTTCGACGGTGTAGAGTGTCGGGTCGTCCGATCCGAGCCCCGCCTTGAGTGACGCTCGGCGGATTAGGCAAGGGACGCAATAGCCGCAATGTCTCGGCGAGAGGCCTTTGTAGCGGGCCTTGGCCGGGGAGGAACAGGACATCGAAGAGCCGACGATAGTTCTCAGATAGGCCTTGTCCGCGCAATCGTCGGTCATCTCCCCCTTGGTCCGGTGTCGATAGGGGTTGTTGAGACTTACCTGTAAGCCGAGTCCATCCAGCAAACGCTGCATGCTCGCCATGAAGTGTGGGTGCGCGGTCCGGGTACTAAGCGCACCGAACCTGAGTGGGTCAAGAGGGACGTTAAGCGCGATCAGCCCGTTCTCTGGCACATTCACGGTCGTCTTAGTGCCGAACGATGCGGCTGCCAGAGAGGCCAAGGCGTAGAACAGGAACGACCGTCCTCGCTGCGTGTCTTCGGTCTGACCCGTGTCCAGCGCGTTCCGGTCGAAACCCAGACGGACACGCATCGATTTGAAGGCTTCGTCACCAAACTTCGTCTCCAACCGCTCTAACAGATATGACTGCGCTTTGGCCGTCTCCGCGTCCCAGTAATGGCTGACGAACAGTGGGTGCGTCCCTTCTGTAAGCGAGTCTATTGCCGCAATCAAACTGTCGAGGCCACCAGAGAAGAGACTGACTTCGTCCAGCCCGTGCAACGGAAGTTTGTCTGTAGCCACGCTGAGAGAGGATGCCTCCTTCGGTCGTAGCCTGAAGAACAGCCGCCAACGGTCTCCGGTCAGGAAACGAAGCATCTTGCCGATATGGTCTGCCTGTGCGGACCAGCGGTCAGGATCGCTGACAGGCAGGTACAGATCAATTTCCCGCGTCCATCCGCCCTGGGCGTTGATGTCACGGGATACCCGCGTGTCGGCGGCGTTCACCAGTCCGGCGAGGAGCGCGAGGTCGATCGCGGTCTCGGGCGTGGTGAGGCCGAGAGATGCCAGCTGGGCCAACGCCTGGCCCAGACCATAGGCTAGGCGGTTGTCACCATCGAGAAAGTCTAACTCATGCACCGACGAGTCACGCTGCAGGACGTTTACCTTGGCGGCATCGGTCTTACCGAGACGCGTGATCAGGCTGAAACGTTTCATTCCGCCTCTCCCATCGTTTGCATGAGATCGAAGGACGCTGCGTAGAGGTCGGAGACGAAGCCGTCTATCTGCCCGCTATCGAGCGATGAGACGGACTCACCGGAATCCTGGAACCTGTCCCTAACGCACCCGACAACGAAACTGTGCAACATTTTCTGGGCACGGTCCACGGCGGCTATGTCTGGAGAGAGTTTAATCGAATTGGTGCCTACCTCGTTCAGTATCCTTCCCTCGATAGAACGGGAAACGACGCCGATGAATATTTCTTGGAGATCGTCCTGCGTCAGCTCGTCAAAGTTTCCTATACCCTTGGCGGCGAGATCCGCGATCGTCTCCAACAAGGCGTCGCGTGCGATCGCCTCGTCGATCGTCCCCCCTGGGGGACAGAGCGCGTCGGTGAGTGCGACGAACACGTCCTGAGCCGGAGCCCCGGCCAGACTTTCGAGGTTAAAACGACGAAGCGCCTCTGCCGGACCATCCCGCGAAATCGCACTCGCCAGACCGGCAATACCGCCCGCGAGCGCGCGTGAACTTCCCAGCTGCCGTGCGGCCGCCCGACCGCCGCCACTGGCAGCAACGTACTTGCCGGCACCACGACGGATTGATCCGGAACTTCCATTCTTGGTGCCCGAAGTCATGTCGCTACGCGCGGACCCGTAGTTGGACCCCTGCGCGGGCGGTTGAATTGCTGGATAGGGGGTGGGGGCGGCTGGCGCGGGCGGCGCGGTGTCCGATCCCTGTCCATCATCCGGTGTTCCATCCTGACCGTCTTGCGGCGGATTCTGCGGCGGTGCCGCGGGACCCGGAGCCGGATCACTCACCCATGACGGAACCATGGGCCTTCCCCCTCCGAAACTTCCCGACGTGCCCATCAGCGTTCACCTCGCTTGCGGCCCATGCTTGCGGCAGCCTTCGCCGCGGCGCTCAGGGCCGGGTTATCGCTCTGTTCGGCCCAATCTGACTTGAGAGCGTCGTACGCGGCCTTTGCCTCTGCCTCTGTGATGGCACCCGCCCAGCCCGTCATGACCCATGTCCCTACCTTGGTCACTGGCAGGTCCCTGAAGAAGCCGACAAGCGACGCCTGCAGGAACGGATGATGCTGGCAGATGGCGGCCAGCCCGTGCATGCCGTCTGGTTCTTCGACAAGGTCTTCGGCGTCGGCAACCTTGGCACGCAATGCGTCGAAGAGTTGTTCGGCCTCGACAGAGGTCAATCTCTTGATCTCCGTCGTGATCTGTTTGACTTGTAACGGCGGGCCCATGAGCTTGCCGAGCATCTCGTCAAGTTCACCGAGTGGTGTTTGTGACCCGTATCCACCACGCCGGTCACGGCTTACGAACACGTAGGGACGCAGGTCGACTTCGGCGAGAGTCGGCGGAATACCTGCCCACCGCTTAGCCCATTCGATGTTTGGCCAGTCGGGAAGTTGAACAGGCTCCTTGGCCTTGGGCGCTTTCTTCGCCGAAGACGCCTTTCCGTTGGCTTTGACAGGGACGGTCTCTGTGCCGTCCGATGCCGCGTGCGATTCTAAGGCGATCAACTCGTCTGAAAAACCGGTGTCCGCCGCGCCCCTCGCTAGTGCGTCGAAGACTTCCGGCGCGAACCGCTCTGCAAGCATCACTTTGGCGAGGACGCTCATATTCAACTCATCGGCAAATCCCCGTTCCTCGGCGATTGCGAGTCTCAGCGCCATCGTGTTGATGAACCGTTTGACCTGTCGAGGGTTACCACGCGAGCCGTCAGTCAGGATCGGGGCGATTCGATAGGCTATGTCGAGGGCCCGTTCTACGGCGTCCGGTATCGTTTCAAAAGCCACTTTCAAGCTGGTCCGGTCCAATCCGGGGCCAATCCAGGGTTTTTGGAGTGCGGCACGCGCTATCGGAACCAGTTTTTTAAAGGTGTCGGAGTCATCGCCACATTCGTTCAAGACGAGCAGCAACGCCACATAGATGCGCGTCTCGGTATAGCCGAGCGAGGGTAGACGGAACGGAACCTGGATAAGCTTTTCGAGATAGTTTCTTGCGTAGGTCGCGGGACCTGTGGCCGTCGGTAAGTCTGGGAAATGCTGCCGGACACAATATTCGATCATGCCCTCGTCGGCGGCGATAACGAAAGCTGCTCGCGGGACGAATAGGAAGAGACGAATTGCTTCTAGGGTCCCGATCGCTGTCTCGGGCAAACATCGGTCAAGGTCGTCGACCAAGACGACGAGCCTGTCGATGTCGGCGACCTCGAGTAGTGTTTCGAACTCTTGGCGGAACTCATGCATCTGTTGCGGTGTGCTCTCGGCCTCGGCGTCTTTGAGATACGCGCCGGCGCTGTCGACTACGCTCTTCAAGCTGTCCACCGAAATGGCTTCGGCCCCGGTTTTGACGACGGATGTCGCAGCCGCGTAGAGATCTGACAGCGTATCCGGGTGGGGTATCCCTGTCGCAACCGTCATGCCGTATGCGCCGGCTTTGCGCGCCATCTTCATCCAGTTGATGCGGCGATACAGTTTTTTTCCTTGGTCGATAACTTTCTGTGAGCCCGAACGGCTCTTCATCAACTCCTCGACGATCGTCTCGATAAGCACCGTTTTCGCGTCGTCAAACCCTTGGAACAGCCATCCGTTGAAACGTATGCACAGGACACGCTCGTCATCCTTAAACGTCTGTTCAACCATCATCAGGATACTGGATTTGCCAGCACCCCAGTCACCGTGGACCCCGACGCTGAGCGGTTCGTCTGACTTTTCGGAGACGACGCGTACGACCGTCTTTGCGACCGCTTCATAATAGAGCAGGTCGACTGCTGTCTCATTGTCGGCGACGATCATGGCGGGTTTCGGCTTTCAGTTTATGTATTTGTTTTTTTACGTACCATAGGTTATCTAATATCGACAAGATCAAACCGATCTCATGTTTACAAAAGGCACAATTAACCAACCATGAGTACGCAACGAGGTCAAAAGCTAAACTCGCTTCAACACATCCTTCCTGAAGGTTTGGTGGTCAGTGCCGCTTGGCTCGAGGACAGAGGCTACTCCAGCGCCTTGCGCGGAAAGTATGTCGCCAACGGTTGGTTGAAACAGCCAGCGCGCGGAATCTACACACGTCCGGGTGCGGAAACGAGATGGCAACATCTGGTTATATCCCTGCAGTCGTTGATGCGTCAGCCCGTCGCGGTAGGCGGCCTATCCGCCCTCGAACTACAAGGGTACGGCCACTATGTCCGGCTGGGCAAGGGGCACCGCGTCTATCTCTATACCGAGGCCCGCCTTGCCAAATGGGTTCGCGAAGTCGATCCGTCAATCCAATTTGAGCAACGAAATGCAAACAGGCTGTTTAAAGAGGCCGACATCGAACACGCAGTCACGGAACTTCCCGATCTCACGTTCCCTGCCAACCATACCGGAGCATCGCATGTATCAGGTGGGCTAAAACGATTTGTGTGGGGTGATCGGGAATGGCCAATGATCATTTCAAGCCCTGAGAGAGCGACTCTGGAATTCTTGGATGAAATCCCCAACAGACAATCCTTTGAACACGCAGCTGACCTGTTCACCGGACTTACGGATTTGAGTCCCCGACGACTTCAAAAGCTCCTCGAACGATGTGACAGCGTTAAGGCCACGCGCCTCTTCCTCTGGTTCGCAGAGCGATATCAGCATACGTGGTTGAAGCATTTAGACTTGGCAGAGATCGCTATCGGGAGTGGAAAGAGGGTGATCGCAAAATCTGGACGGTTAGACTCCAAATACCAGATTACGGTTCCGGAGAACTTGGATGGCCATTGACGAGCGCTATCGCCAGCAGGTCGAACTATTGGTACGGACACTGCCCTCCGTCGCGTCTGAGGATGTGTTCGCATTGAAAGGCGGAACCGCGATCAATCTGTTCGTGCGCGACCTACCACGTCTGTCTGTCGATATCGACCTAACGTACCTACCGGTCAAACCGCGTGGTGAGTCACTGACGGAAATTGATGAAGCACTTGAACGGATCGGCAGGTCGATCTCAGAAACCCTACCAGACTTACGGGTCCTTCCGAGCCGATTGGCCAAGGAACGAACGCTTAACCGATTGATAGTGCGATCACCACAAGCACAGATAAAAATCGAAGTGACGCCAGTCATGCGCGGATGTGTTTTTGAGCCGTCGATCATGGCCGTTTCTGAGAAAGTTGAGGACCAATTCAGCTTCGCCGAGACCTTAGTCGTATCACGTGACGATCTATATGCAGGTAAACTTGTGGCCGCTCTCGACAGGCAGCACCCACGCGACCTTTTCGATGTGCGGGATCTGCTGGCACATGAAGGCATAAGCGACACATTGCGACAAGCCTTCCTCGTCTACATCTTGAGCCACAATCGCCCCGCCGCCGAGGTTTTGGCCCCCAGACGAAAAGAAATAGAACAGGAATTCCAGAACAACTTCGTGGGTATGACGGCCGCCCCGGTACGGATCGAAGATCTGATATCTACACGAGAAGAAATGATCGAGATCGTCGTCGGTCAGATGCCTCAGGACCATCGAGAATTTTTGATCGGTGTCGAACGCGGAAACGTGCGATGGCAGCTTGCCGACCTACAGGAGGTTGCCGAACTGCCCGCGGTCCGATGGAAACTGTCAAATCTCGACAAGGTCAGCCCAGACCGTCGCGAGACATTTGCCGCCAACTTAGCGGCGATTTGGGATTAGGGCCTGACAGAAAGACCACCGATGAAACGAGAACTTGCATTCAATGTTCCTTCCCTGAATGAGATTGAGCGGGAGGCGATAATCCTGAACGCGGTCTGTCATCTGATCGACGACATGCTCAACTATGGCATGTTGGTCGAGAAATGGTCGCCTGATTGGAGCAACATCATGTTCCGGACCGGCGCGCATTCGCGACTGTTCAACATCCTTCTGGGCGACTTATTATCGATCCCAAATCCCAAAAAGGGTGGGCTAATGCCATTCGACCTCCCTCCGCCTCCGGAAGACGGGGACGGTTCCCATCGGACATATCTTCATTTCCTAAAATCGGTATGTGACGACCCGAAACTCGCCCCGGCGACTGCCCAACTAAGCGAAGCTGTAAGCGCCTTCGCATCTTGGCTTGACGGGTATACCATCATCGAGAAGGTTTGGTTCTCCTCCATGGACCTAGAGTTGGATATGAAAGTTCAACGCATCAAGGCTCTGAAGATGACAGGTGACATTGGGAAGCATAATTTCACCCGCCTAGAGGGCGTCGTGAAAAGTTTCCAATCAACGCTAGAAGCAAACGGCCACGTCAAAACAATGGAGGAATGTTATCTGGCATTGCCGGAGTTCCAAGAGTGGTTCTACGACCACGCATTCGTGTATCAATCCAGCCAAATCGCCGAGTTTCTAAGTGCCATAATCTGGGAGATACATTACTATCTCCAACCGGAATATGACCGTTCAACGGTATTTTGGTTTGATGAGAAGATGCACATGCAGATGTACAAATTCGAACCGCCAGCCGGACTGAACCAATCATTCGCTAAAGCTATGCACTGGGATCTGCTAAACATGGTGCGACGTCGACCATACCTGCCGCGCTTCATCGCGGGCGAAAATATCAAGTCAGAGCTTCTATGAAGAGCACGTGATTTGTTTAAGCGAGCTGACAGAAGTACAGCCTAAGGGGTAAGTAGTCGGAACTCTACACCTAGGATGGCCAAAACACCGGCGGCGAGTTCCTCTGTAGCGTCCCATCCGGGCGTCAACGAAGGTGGAGTAAGGCAGAGTGTCACAACTCCCACAACGCCTACATTGTTCACTTAGCGTGAGTTCGTCCTGAATCCGATCTTGCACCGGTAATTAAAGGCCGCAACGTAGCATTGTGATGCAAAATCGAGTAGCCGCTTGGGCCGTCACCGTCGCCCAAGCCGTCCCAATCTAGCCAGCTGCGCCAGCATTTTTGATCCCGAGTCTGCGGATCCTGTGCCGCCTCCGGAACCCGTCTGCCCCATGCCTTGCCGCACTGGCATCTGCTGTACGCCAAAGAACTGCCGCGCCCTGAGGGCTGCGTATTCTGCGCCACTGGCCCCGCCGATGAGGTAGCGATTGTAGGCCTGCTGGCTTCCCATGGCGGCGCGGGCAAAGCTGTAGCCGCCGCCGAGACCTCCGGAGAGGGCGGGCATCATGATGTTGCCGGAGATCGCGCGGACGATGAAGGGCGTGGCGATAATGAAGCCCTTGGCCATGAGCACCATCATGAAGAAGGGGATGAGCGCGCCGATGTTTGAGGCCCCTTCGGGATCGCCTAGTTCACCGATGAGCGCGGAGGAAACGCCTGTGATCGTTGCGAACACGCCTGCGACGACGATGGGGTATAGTGCGAAGGAGATCAGCGCCGACAGCCAGCGCGCGAAATAATCCTTGGTCACATCGAAGAGGGTCAGGAAAATCATCACCGGGGCGATCCCGATCAGGAGCGCGATCATCAGTCGGGAGGCCACAAGGATAAAGGCGGCCAACCCGCCGAGGATCGAGAGCAGAAGCACACCGACGATGTCGAGCATGGCGCCGGCCATCCAGTTCAGCTCGGATCCGGCAGCGTTCAGATAGTCGCCCAGTTCCGCGATCAGCCGGTCGAATTCTTCAGCGAAAGTTCCAGAGGGTCCCGGACTGCCGCCGCCGACCGAGGCCACCAGCGCACCCGCGATACTGTCGATCCCATAGAGAATGGCAGACGAGAACGCGTTGAACTGCATCCAGTTGGTCGCGAATATCCCGATGAGCCCGATCTTGACCGCGAGCCAGAAGGCTGTGTGCCCATCCATGGCCCGGTATTGATAGATCATGTTGATTCCGACGAGGATCACCACCAGCGTTGTCCCCAAAACCAGGAGCGTGCCGACCGTTGCCGCAACCGCACCAAACTGGGTCTCAGCGGCGGTGTCGAGATAGGCCTGGGAGGTTTCAACGAAGTAGGTGACGACACTCATCGCGGGGCTGCCTTACCAATTACCTGCGGCGTCGCAGATGGCCTTGGCGGCAGGGCGCGCGGCGTTGGCGCGGCGGTTGTAGGCGTCGGAGGCTTCGAGCATTTCCCATCGTTCGTCGCTCGCGTAGCTCTCCCGAAACACGGCCTCGGCCGCGTCCCAGGACGGGAACCGAGTCGCGCAGTCGCAGTTGCTGATCTCGACGACCCGCTCGAGATTCTGGGCGCGATAGATGTCCTGAACCAGAACCCGCTGATAGGCTTGGCGGAGCGGAATTTCCTGCATCCAGACGGGCTCGGCGGGCCGGTCCGGACATACGTCAAAGCTGCGATCGAGGGTTGGCACTAGGTTGCGCTCGGCAACGGCGAAGGCGGGCGTCAGACTTAGGGCCAGCGCGGCCAAGGTGAGGTGCTGCGCCTGCCTCATGCCGTGGCTCCGGCTGGTGTGGTCTCACGCTTCAGGAAGACCGTGTGCCCGACATTGGCGAATTCTGAGGAGCTGATCGACACCACCTCCCAGCCTTCTGCACCTTTGGCATTCAGGCTGGCCTGCATGTCGGAGAGGCTGGTCTTACGGGTCATGGGAAAGGACAGGATATTGTATTCAAAGGTTTTCATGGGGAAGTTCCAATCTCAGTTGCGCCGGGGAGGTAGAATTCGGTGATGCCGCGTTTGCCGTCATGGCGACCGGCCTGGATGATCACGTCGATGGAATTCTCGATGTACTGGATCATGTCGGCATAGGTCATCGGGATCTCGGTCTTGAGGGCCGCGATCGCGAGGCGCTGCACGGCGAGTTGCGGGGTTTCGGCATGCAGCGTGGTCATCGAACCCCCATGACCGGTGTTGATGGCTTCCAGAAAAGTCATGGCCTCCTTGCCGCGCACCTCGCCCAGGATGATCCGGTCGGGGCGCATGCGCAGCGTGGCGGTGAGGAGCACGTCGGCGGATTGGAACTCCGCGTCACGATTGGCGATCAGGGTCACGGCATTGGGCTGGGTCGGCAGCAGCTCGGCCGCTTCCTCGATGGTGACGATGCGCTCCTCGGCGGGGACATGGGCGAGGATCTTGCGGGCGGCCACGGTCTTGCCGGTGGAGGTGCCGCCCGAGACGATCATGTTGAGCTTGTTCTCGACGCAAAAGGCCAGCGCATCATCGATCACGGCCGCGGCCACGACGGCGCGCAAGGCGCGCTTCTTCTCCACGCGCAGGTCTTCGAGCTTGCGCTCCTTGCCATAGAGGAAATCGAGTGCGATGCCTTCGAGCGGCAGGCTCGAGAAGAACCGCAGGCTGATCGACATGGCCGAGAGCACGGCGGGCGGGGTGATGACCTGCGCGCGGATCGGGCGGCCCTTGTAGGTGATCGAGACCGAGACGATGGGGCGGTCCTTGCTCATCGTGGTATTGGCCGACGAGGCAATCTGGTTGCCGAGGTCCCGCACCTGGACGCCGGTCAGCTGCTGATCCAGCGCGCGCATGAAATGATCGCCCTGGAATTCGCCCCAACAGGTCCCGTCCGGGTTAATGCAGATCTCGATGACATCGTCGCGGGCGGCGGCGTCGATCCGGTCGAGCGAGGTTTCGAGATAGCTCAGCGACATGGGCTCAGAATATCTCCAGATCGCGGTCGACCATGACCGTGACGCGGGCGCCCTGGTCGACATAGATGACGGGGCCGATTGAGAGATAGTCGCCGATGACGCTGTCCGTCGCATCTGCCAGATCATCGCCCACGTCTTCGAGAACGTCGGCGGCAGTCTCATCCTGGACCTCGGAGGCGGCGGCACTTGGCGCGGCCGAAATCAGCGAGATCAGGGCGGCCGACCCGAAACGCTCGGCAAAGCGCGTGTCCACGAAACCGGTGACGCCAGAACGGCCCAGTTCATCACCTCCGAAGGAGCTGATCTGGACGGTCTGGTTGTCGGGCAGGATGATCCGGTCCCAGGCGATCGTGACGCGGCGCTGCGCGATATCGACGCCGGCGCGGTAGCGCCCGATGAGACGCGATCCGCGGGGGATCAAGAGGCGCACGCCATCGACGCTGTAGACATCCTCGGACACCACGGCACGGGTCTGGCCGGGCAGGGAGCTGTCAAGGGCAGTTTCCATGACGGCCTGGATCATGGTGCCCTGTAGAATCGTGTTGGAGGGATTGGCGATCACCTCGGCCTGCGTCACCGTCGAGGGCAGCGCCCCGTTCAGCACGAAATCCGTCACCTCGCCAAAAGTGCGTTCGGTCAGAGCCGTTTCATTCGCTCCTGAGGCACCGCCAAACGCGATGGTGGGCGAGGCGATGCGCCGCTCCTGGAAGGCGCGTTCCTCCGCGGCCCGGCGCTCCAGCTCGGCCATGCGCCGGGCTTCTTCCTCGCGGCGCAGTCGCTCTTGCTCGCGTGCGCGCAGCTCATCCTCCGTGGGGCCCACTGGCGCGGGTTGGGGTCGGCTGGCCTCGAGTTGGGCCAATTCCAGATCCATGCGGAGTTGTTCAAGACTTCGATCCCGCGCCGTCAATTCGTCCTGAAATCGTTGCTGTGCTGCTTCCGAGGCGGCTTGCAGCGCCGCAATCTGAGCGGTCAGCGCGTCGATCGCCTCTGCGGCGGCGGTGTCTTCCTCGACGACTGGTTCAGGGGCGTTGCGCAACTCCTCGATCTGGGCCTGCAGGGCGGTGATCTGCGCCAGAAGCTCGGCATTGGGCTCAACGGGGTCTGGTCCGACGAACACAACCTCGGGCTCGGGCGGGGGCAAGGTCTCGATGGCGCCAAAGCCGTCCCCCTCGTTTTGGAAGACGTCCGGGGTGGCCGTCGGCAAGGCTTCCTCTTCGTCGGGCTGTGAGAGGAGATAAAGCAGGGCACCACCCGCGCCGATGACGAGGATCACGATCAGCGCGAGAAGGGGCGACCGGCGCTGCGCCGCCGTGGGGGCGCGGGCACTGCCTTTCTCAAAGGCGGCGAGGCGCCTTTCCAGCTCGGTGTTCTCGGTATCGCTCATGAGGCGGCCTCCGCGGGCGGGATCGCCTCGATGCAGACCACCTCTTCGCCAAGTCGCAGGACCCATTGGCGGTTCACGCCGCTGACGCGGATCACGCCGTCCTCAGGGGTTTGCGTGTTGACCGTGCGTTCACGGCCGCCCGCGTAGCGGAAGATCGCGGGCACAGGCGCGTTTCTTGGAAAGGCGAAATACGTGAACGTCCCGTCATCCCAGATGCGGGTTGGCGTGAACTCGGTCCGCGCGCTGGCACCGTAATTGTAGTTCGGCGCTTGGGCGGCGATGGCCCGGGTCGGGCGCGCAGCGTCGTCAGGGTAGCGAAACTGCACCACGTAGAAGGTCGGGCTGCGGACCTCCTCGACGTTGAAATAGTAGCTGCGCCTGTTCGTGTAGACCGTCACATTGGTATGCACCCCGCGCGCCACAGGCTTGATCGCGAAGGTCTGACCGCCCGGGACGCCGTCGATCTCGAAGCCCTCGGTGTCGCCCGCGATGATCGAGCGGATGCTTTCGCCCTCGCCGAACTCGATGGTGGTCACATGGGTGAGCGACACGCTGAGACGGTAGACCTGACCCTCCTGGTAGGTGGCCAAGCGCACCCGGCTGTCGTTGGGACCGCCACGCGGGATGGCTTCGGCAGAGGCGAGGCCGGGCAACAGGGCAATGACAAAAATAAGCGATCTTATAAACAACAACGTCAGTTCTCCAATCTGTCGGAGCGGATGGAATATTCGAGCACGGTGAAGCCGAAAGGGTTGGTCCAGACCTCATCGATGGAGCGGCGGGTCTCCGGGCGGAACTCGAAGAGAAGCGTCGCGGTGAAGAGGCCGGTCTGGGTGCCGTTAATGGACGTCAGGCGCTTGCGCAGGCGGACCGTCGCGCGGTTGGTGCCGATGCGATTGATGCTGAGGATTTCCACGTCGAGCCGGGCATTGGGGCCATAGACGGTCGGCGGATAGGTCTCATTTGCGCTGTTCCAGATCTGGCGCAGCCCGCTCTCGGCGGCCCCATCCGAGCGGCGCAGGACGCTGCGGATGCGCAGATCGTTGTCCAGCTGGTTATAGACCTCCCGGCCGGTCACATAGCGGAACACCTCCGCCTCGATGATCGCCTGGTTGGCGGTCACCGAGGAGGCGCCCACCGAGGCTTCGGGGAGAGCAAAGCCGGTGGCGGGATCGTAGGGGACAACGACGGGGGGCGGGTCGACATCGAGGATCGAGACAGCCGCTGCACTCAGACAGCCGATGACACCGAAGACAAGGCCCACGAGGCCAAGGCGTTGCCAGAGCCGTTCGCGGCGCAGGGCACCGTAGACCAGTTCTTCCTCGATGATTTCTTGTTCAGTCGCCACCCGTCATGCCCCCACGATCAGTCTGCCCGGAGGTCCGGTAGCGTGAAATCCATGAAGCGCTGCTCTTCGGCGATGGTGGCGGCATCGATCACGCCGCCGGTGCCATCGCCCACCGTTTGAATCGCTTCCAGCTGCCACATTGCCACGAGGGCGATGGCCAATTCAGCGGTCACGCGCGTGTTGAGATCGATGCTTTCCTTGAGTTCGTCCATATCGTCGATGAGTCCGACAAGGCGGTCTACCCGCTCGAGCGATTGGCCGGCATCTTCATAGCTGTTCTGGGCGGCGGCTGAGACGAGCGCGCCGGTTGTGGCCTGCGTCGCCACGCGGTTGGCCCCGGGATTGCCGCTGGTGGCCATTTCCGAGAGCGTGTCTTCATCGAAGCCGAGATCGGCCAGCACCTGGTCCATCTGGGTTTCGATTTCGCCTGCGCCGGAGCCCGAGAGGCCCGAGAAATCCCCAGTCTTGATCGCCTCAATCGTGGCGAGGATGTCCCCGAACTCTTGGTCGAGCAGACCGTTCAACTCGTCTTCCATTTCCGTCCGGATGATTTCGGGAAGCTCGGCAAGTCGGGTGAGCGCTTCATAGGTTCTTTGCAGCTCGGCGAGTTGATCCGTGAGTGTGGCAAGCTGTTCGCGGAGCTGCGTCAGCTGCTCGTTTTGCAGAATCTCGTCCTCGATCATCTGGCGCAGCTGGTGGATGTTTTGCGCGATGTTCTGGGTGTCGACGACAGGCACGCCTTGCGCGAGGGCAGGGGATAGGGCGCCAAGATGCAGACCGATCCCAAGTGTCGTGGCCAAGGCCGTCCTCACGAGCAGATGTCCCATCATTCAATCTCCCTGATCGTAAAATCCATGAACGCGCCTTCGGTCATGCGGGCGCTGGCTTGGGCCAGCTCCTCGGCAGAGAGCACGCGGGTGCGGGCGGCCTGAAGCCGGATGCGTGCAGCGACGAGGCGCACGAGTTCGGCGCGGGCATAGGTGTTGAGCGCGACACTCTCCTGCACATCCTCGGTTTCGGAAACCCGTTCGACGATATCCGCAATACGCAGGGCGGCTTGCCTGATCGCGGCTGGTGAGTTGCTGCCATAAAAGGCTGCCCCATGACCCGTGAGCGAGAGGTTGGCATTGGCCAGAAGCGCGGGGTCGATCGTGCCAAGCGCTTCGATCCCGCCGATACGGGTCAAATAGAGGTTATAGCGTTCGGGGATCACCTGGACGTAAGCTTGCGTCTCGCGGAAGGGTGGCACGCCGCCATACTCGAAAACCCGGCCGGGTCCGGCGTTATAGGCCGCGAGGGCGTTGATGATGTTGCCATCGAATGTGTTGAGCTGGGTCGCGAGATAGCGCGCGCCGCCATGCACCTGAAGGTAGGGGCTGTCATAGTATTCCGGGTTGATGCCGAGATCGCTGGCCGTGCCCGGCATGATCTGGGTGAGACCATAAGCGCCGACGGGAGAGCGTGCACCGATGGTGAAACGGCTTTCCTGCCAGATCAGCGCTTGCAGCAGCGCGCGCCATTGGACGGGGGAGAGCCCTGCGCGTCCAACACCCGCAAAGCCGCTGGTCTCCTGGGCAACGCGGATGATGAGCTGCTCGATGATCTCAGACGCGTCGCCGAACATCTGCGCACCGCCGGGATTGGGATCGATCTCGCCCGTGCCATAGACCGCCGCCACCGAGCGGTCGGGATCCCCGCTGCCGCTTTCCAGTCCAGAGACCATCGCGGGCAAGCCCTGGCCGCCGAAGCTGGTCTGGGCATCGAGGATGCGTTGTAGGGTTTCCAGCTGCTCCCGTTCGATCTCGGCAATGAGTTCGCGCACGGCAAGCTTGTCCACCTGAACGGCCAAGTCGGCCTCGCGATCGCCAGTCTCGACGATGTCACGCGCGGTCAGCCCAGTGTCATTGGTCGGCACGCCTTGAGACAAGGCGAGACCGGGCAGCAGGCAAAGTGCCAGGATATGAGGCAGGCTAGACTTCAATGTCGCCCTCCGGCGCATCTAGAGGCGTAAAGGTGCAATCAGGCGCGACAGGTGCCGTTGACGCGAGGAATGTGAAGCAGTTCGCCTGCGGCTCCCGGTACTGGGTGCAGGAGGCCAAAGCGCCGAGCGCGGTGATAAGAAACAGGGTACGGATCATGAAAGCCTCCAGAAGTCCGGGCGGTCGCGGTAATCGGCGCCGACAAGCGCTTCGCCCTTTTCCATGCCGCCAAGGATGGTGAGATTGGGCCCGAGAGCACTGAGATCGGCATCGACCACGATCGAGCCCTGATCGTCGCGGATCAGCGCCAAACGGCTGTTGCTGCCCGTGTTGAGAAGGACGTCTAGCTCCTTCTCCGTGAGGTTCAGCATGGCGTAGTCCGCAGGCTGCGCGCGGATATTGGGCAGCAGGATCTGCGTCGGAACGGCTTCGACGATGGTCTTGCCGGTCCGGGTGCGCTCAAGCTGGCTGGCATATTGCGTCATCATCACCGCGACGGTGTTCTGCTTGCGCGCGGTCACCAGCCAGTTCGACAGCCGCTCCGCGAAATACGCGTTATCGAGGGCCTTCCAGGCCTCGTCGATCACGATGATGGTGGGGCGGCGGTCCTCGATCTCGCGCTCGACCCGGCGGAAAAGATAGGACAGGACCGCCATCCGTTCCTTGTCGGCCTCGCTATCGAGAATGCCGGTCAGATCGAAGCCCACGACATCGCCCTTGAGCGAGAACGTGTCCTCGAGGCTCTGCCCGAAGATCCAGCCATAGCGGCCGTCTTCGGTCCACTCGAGCAGGCGCTGGTGCAGATCGCCGCCATCATCGGTGGACACAAAAAGCGATGCGAAATCCCGCCAGTTCCGCAGGGCCGGATTGGAGGCCTGCGCGTTCTGGCGCACGACCTCCTGGATGCGATTGGTCTGTGCCGGTGTGAGCGGCTTGTCGGCGCGGTAAAGAAGCGTGGCAAGCCAGTCCGAGAGCCAGGCGGTGCCGCGGGCATCGGTCTCTGTCCAGAGCGGGTTGAGGCCCGTGGGCTGACCGGCGTTCAGGGACGCGTAGCGCCCGCCATTCGCACGGACCGCCATCTCCATACCAAGACGGTAATCGAAGACGAAGACCCGGGCGCCCGCGCGACGGGCCTGGGTCATCAGGAAGGCCGAAAGCACAGATTTACCTGACCCGGGCCGCCCCATGATCAGGGTATGGCCGCTGGTGGGTTCTTTGTCGGGCGAGCCTTGCTCGTGATAGGAAAACCGGTAGGCGCTCTGCTCCGGCGTGGGCAAATAAGTGACGACTCGGCCCCATGGGGTTTTCGCGGCGGGTTTGCCGAGCTGTGTCCGGTGAAAGGCCGCAAAATCCGCGAAGTTGCGATTGGTGACGGCGCTGGCACGCACGCGCTTGGGCTGGTTGCCGGGATGCTGGCTGAGGTAATGGGCCTTTGCGGCGACCCGCTCACCGATCATCTTCACGCCTTCGGTCGCGGCGGCGTTCACGATTTCGGCGCTGAGCGTCTGCAGTTCTTCGAGCGTTTCGCAGAAGAGCGTCACGACCATATGGTGTTCGCCGAAGCTTTGGCGCTTGGCCTCGAGATCATCGGCGGCGATGTCGAGGGCTTCCAGGAGCGAGATGGCCGCGTCCTGGCTGGCCTGCATCTGGCGCTTTTGCCGCTTGATGCGGCCCGCCATGAGGTTCGAATTGATCGGCGTGAAGGACTGCGTGACGATCATGTTGACCGGCAGGTTTAGCATGTCGAACATGGTGCAGGACGTGCCTTCGGAATATTCTCCGATGGTGAAGCTCTTGCCGTAGCGATGCCCCACCACGCCTTCCGAGAGCTCGAAATGGTCTCCGTGGAACGTCACGCGGGTATTGGCGACGTTGACGGACAAAAAGCCGTAGGTGTTGGCCGGGTAGAGCGGCAGCTCGGTGCCCGTGTTAAGCGCGCCCAAAAATCCCACCAACTCTCCCGATCCGGCTGACAGCAGGCGCGGCTTGAGCTCGGTAAGCCCCGAAAGGAAGACGTTCACGGCCTCGCCCAAGCGCTGCAGGCGTTTGCGGGTCTCCTCCTTCAGTCGGTCCGGCGCGCTGCGGCTCAGGAACGGCAGGAGGCTTTTCGGAGGCGGGCGGTGAATGACGGTGAGCGTCATCGTCTTGTCGCGCAGCCCGCTGGTCTCGAGTTTCGCGCGCCAGCGCCGGTCAACCTCGCCTGCGAAGCTGTCCTCACGGATCGGGTCGAGATCAGGTTTGATGGCCTTGGAAACCTTGTGGACGTAATAGCTGAATTCCGGCCCGAGCTGCGCGATGATGCGGGCAAAAAGTGCCGTCACCTTGTCGAGATAGGCATCATCGGTCGTGTAGCTGTTGATCCCCTCGAGCCGGATGCAACGGAAGAGCTCGTTCACCCGTGTCCGCACAGTCTGGTCGTCGACGAGGCTCACATAAGGCAGCATATGCGCGAGTCGGGTCTCGCGCGCATACCAGTCCGGCGTCATCGTGCGGGGATCGAGCGCTGTATCATGGGCATCACGGGGCATAGCTGTCCCCGCCATGAATGGACCTGTTGCGCGTGGGCGGTGTCTCCTGCAGCGACGTCATCATCACGTCGATGAAGCGCGGGTCCCAATCGGCGGCCTTCCACAGCACCGGATAGAGCAGGGCGGCCACGCCCAGTACCCCGATGTGCTGGACCCAGACGAAGAGAAGCACCGAGCCGAAGAGCCAGACCATCGCGTACATGATGGGCAGGCCCAGGAGCTTCGGCGGGCGCACGAGCCCAAGAAAGAGGGGCGAGCGTTCAGCCACCGGCAAAGACCGCAGCAACAATCGTGGGGGCTGCCGCAACACCGGCGATGCCGACAAGCACCCAAAGTGCTTGGCGCAGATCGATGATGTTGAAGAACCAGCTCAAGAAAACGCCGAGAACGGCGAGTGTGGCGATCACCACACCAAGGGGTCCGGTCAGCGCATCGACAATGCCCTGGAGCAAACTCTGGATCGGGGAGAGATCGATGCTTTGCGCAAGGTCGGGTTCGGCAATCAGCAGGAATAGCGCCAGCGAGGCGACAAAGAGGTTTGAAATCTGTTTCATGAATTTGATCCTTCCAATCGAGCCACGACAGCCATGACGCGGGCCACGTGGTTCTGGGTTTCTCGGTAAGGGGGAATGCCACCGTGTTGGCGCACGGCGTCGGGACCGGCGTTGTAGGCCGCCAGCGCCAGATGCGGATCGCCGAAGCGCTCCAGCATCATCGCGAGGTAGCGGGCAGAGCCGTCGAGGTTCTGTTGAGGGTCACGCGGGTCAACGCCGAGGTCGCGCGCGGTGTCGGGCATCAGCTGACCAAAGCCAATGGCGCCCGCATGTGAGATCGCATCCTGCCGATAGGCGCTCTCAACCTCGATATTCGCCCGATAGAGAGCCAGCCAATCCGTCACGGAAAGCCCCGCGCGACGCAGGCCGGGATGGCCGGCATAGCGCAAGGCCGTGGTCTGAATCCCGGAGAGGACATCGGCGCGGGGCAGGGGTGTCGGGCGGGCAAGGGCCGCGACTTGGACGCCCTCTTGCTCGGCCTCTACCTCGCCGAAGATCGCGATCCCATCGGAGGCCGAACCCTGACCAATCCCGTCATTGTAGTTTCGAGCACAGCTGCTTTGGGAGCGGGACGGGCTCAGAGAGCCGTCACTCTCCATGACCAGGACCATTTGCGCTGAGGCAGGTGCTGCGACCAGCCAGAGACAGACGAGGTTAGCTGCCAGCGCCCTTGTCTGATGGGGCGAGCTTGTGGCTCCGGCTTGTCCCCGCTTCAAGCGGCAGGTCGACATGCGCAAAACCAAGGCCAATAAAGAAAGACACCACGCCGGAGATCGTCTTGAACTCGCGGATCTTGATATCGTTGTAGGTCGTCCGCGTGCGGGCGGTGACGAGGAGCTTTTCCACGCCATCATCAGAGACAATGCGCATGATCCAGACCCCGTAATAGCTGGGGCCTTTCCTATGTGCCGACTCCTGGCACAGGATTTCTGCGCTATAGCCGCTTTCCACGAGCTCGCGGAACCTGGCTTCCGTAACCACATTTGGTGCTTCGATGTCCCAGTTCATGGCCCGGCTCACGCTTTCTCCAATGGCGCGACCCCAGGCATTCCCACTTGAAGCCCAGAGTTACGATAGTATACTATCAACCGCAAGATGTAATATCGTGCTTTAGCTGTAGTTTGGTCACGCAAACACTAGTCACGGCCAGTGTCCGCGATCAAGGAGATAACAGGTTTGAGAAACCCAAGGTTGACAGGGCTGCTCCCATTGCAAGCTATGGTCCTTCTGATCTGCGTTCCCGGACCAGTTTTGGCGGAATCCTGCTTCGCCCCGGCCCGTCCTTTCCTGCCAAGCGATTCGCAGGCAGCGCGGGACTATGCAGACATCATCCGTGGCGATTTCGAAGACTACATCCAGGATATCCAGAGCTACTTCCGTTGCCTCGACAGCGAACGCGCCCGCGCCTTCGAGGAAGCGCGCGAAGTCAGCGAGGACTATGGCCGATTTCTGCAATTGGTAGGGGATTGATGGGCAGCCTAGGGAGCATCAGACTTGCAGCCCATGGAAACCAGACGCCGATAACACTCTCAAATATCTACTTTTTAGATAACAGATTTCATCCGCTAGCGACGTCACAAAAGGTATGTGACGCGTGGCAAAAACAATCAGAAGCAAAGGGCAGGTGGCACTCTGCCAGGCGTTGGTCGACGCGCGTAAAAGCGCAGGCTTGGACCAGGACGACTTGGCGGACAGGCTCAAGTGCCATCAATCTCTCGTGGCGCGCATTGAAAGCGGCCAGCGCCGGGTCGACGTCGTCGAGCTGGTCGTCCTTGCGCGCGCGATCGGCTTTGACCCCTTCGAGGTTTTGGCGATCGTCGAAGCCGCCACGGAGCCCGACCACCGGATTTGAAACAAATGATTGATCGGACGCGCGGGCCCATTCGCGGTTGTCTATTGGCACAGCTTAGAGCTGACAAATTCCAAGACCCACCTGCCGAGGAGCCAGCACACCCACCGGGACACGGTAATCCGGCAACCTGCGCTCCGACGTGAAGCGGAAAATTACAAAGAGGGTTTGTAACGAGTGAACAAAGAAAACGACGAAGCTGTTGCGATTGCAGCGCTAATCGGCACGGATGGACACAGTGTCGTCGGATTGGTGTATCGTTGGTATTCGGGCGGGCTCGCGGTGAAATGGAGTGACGGCCCGAAACGGGTTGCAGCAGTGGATCCTGAGCTGACCGATGCGCAAAAGCGCGAAATCGACTTTGACGGTTTGACAAATATTCGAGGAGAACGGGACGGACCGGACGAGGTCTAACAGGCATCGGTATCGTTGGCCGTGGCTTGGTTTTTTGGAGCTATACGCCGCCCATCAAGACATCTACCGCCCGGGTAACCAGATCACCCTGGTCTGCAACGTTCCCTGTTCGGCGCAAGGCCGACCGCCGCACAGCCGCAATCAGTCGCGTCGCAAGCACCAAGTGTCGGCCGTCATGTTCGAGTTCAGGGTTCAGGTGCCGCACCGCGGGATAGTCGGAAAGAAGCGGTATGACGACGATCGAAGCATCGGTCGGCAGCAGGTCGCTTTCGACAACGACCATGGAAATGCCATTATACTCTGCGACATCAAAGCGGGTCAAGGTCGCCATGACGCGGCGCCGGGTGCTGTCATGATGTCAGCGAGCGGGTGTGCGTGACGTTTGTGCCACTCCGATTGGGCCGCAAATGCGCCCGCGTTCTCAGTGAGCCACTTGTTGCGTCGAGCCCCTGCAACGGCCTCGATAAGTGCCGTCTCGGCTACTGCGGAGACGTTGATCCCAAGTTCCTTTGCGCCCTCAAGCGCCTTGGCATCAAGCGTCAGGGATGTCTTGCGCTTTGTCGCAGCTACCATACGATTGCTCTCCTTCATAATACCGTCAAAATATACCGTATTTTGGCGCAGCGCAAGCTCCAAGGGCAGAAACCCAGGATTGAACACGACGATTCCAGACCATGACCGCTCACGAACTGACATTTGAGAGACATTCCCCAGCACGCCAGTTCACAACTCGTAAACACTTCGCACCGATCAACAAGTGCGTCCCCGGCCCTTCGGGTTTCCAAGCGTTTTTTCGTAGCGAGATCGATAGCAACGGTCTAGTAGTTCACCTGCTCGAACCCATAGTGGCCCTCATAGTCGCGCCAGTCCACGAATACCGACCGATTATAAACGCTTGGGCAGTCCGATCCCCACCCTTCGAGCCCGACATGAGCGTCGGGTAGGGCCGTTGGCGTAGACACGGCCCATGAGAATTCGCCCTGCGTGCCGTATGTACCACTATAGACCAGCGCATAACGACGGCACTCATCGTTCTCGCCTGCGATTCTCTGTGACGCGAAACGGACGTCAAAAACCCGAATAGACCGGACGAAATTGAACTCCGGGCCGCTTATGTCGATGTCTGCACGATTTCGGACAAGACGGAGGATATAATCCACTGGGACGAGTTCGTCTGAGGTCTTGTCAAAGCTCGAAGTGACTGCTTTTGTTCTTGCATCTGGAACGCGATGGTTCACAGGAAAGGAGTGGCGCGGACGACGATCATCTCTTGGGGACAAGGCGTCGAAGATTCGGTCAATTCTGCGCGGCATACGTTCGGTTTTATACGACGCGCCCATCGGGCAGCGCCAGATTTGCAGTGGTGGCTCGACCGGCCAAGGCGTGATCCGGCGGATAAACTCCGCGCGCGCTCGAGAACAAGGAACAGATGCTGGCCAACCGCCGGACAGACAGAGAAGGATCGCGCAGTCGATGGGATAGCTCTGTGCTCGGCTGCTCGACGGCAGCGACATGTTCGCAAAAGCCAAGGCGGTCACAAAGAGGAGGACATGTTTCTTGGAAGAGAATTGCATGGTAAAATTAACCTCCACAAACCATAACCAATGTAGATACGAAAATATATTATTGCAAGCCTAAATATATTAAAGATGGTTTAATATTTAACATAAGTCTTATTATACGACAACAGGTTAGCGGCGGCGCTCTGTCATGAGGCGGCTTCTGTCAACGGCCGCGATGATCGCGATCGGGCTCA
>NZ_JBEPPX010000031.1:0-35118 GCF_040547535.1 Roseovarius sp. MBR-78 | reverse complement strand
CCGCCAGAAAGCTCATCCTCCTCGCCAACACCGTCCTCAAGCGCGACACGCCATGGCAACCAAACCCGCCGTCCTGAGACGGTTGCTTGATTCCGGTGCTGTCGATAAGGAGATTCAGCGGGCCATGTGAGCCGCGGTAAGGGATGTGCACAACCAAGGTCTTTTGGTGCCTGCTGAGAGTGCTGTAGTCCGGCACGGTCCAATCCAGGCCGATCAGGCGCAGGAGGCTCTCGACGAACCCAGTCGTCTGCCGAAGGGCCATACCGAACAGGACCTTCATCGTCAGGCACGTCTGGATGGCGGTATCGCTATAGGTCTGCTGCCGACCACGCTTGCCTGACGGCGTGGCCTCCCAGTTCATCTCGGGGTCAAACCAGATCGTCAGCGAGGCGCGGCGCTTGAGCGCTTCGTTATAGGTCGGCCAGTTCCTGGTTTTGTAGGTCGGGGGTGTAGGTCTGCTCATGCATCCCAGCTACTCCGCTGGATTCACGAGATGAATCCCCTGAGGCATTTGCGCAACAAAGCCGAACGCGGGTAGAACATGATCTTACCGCTAAGTGATTACCGTTGTGATAACATTCGTATCGGCGCTTGACCACCCCTGCGAAAAACATTACGACACCAGCGTCTTAGGGGTATAGCTCAGCTGGTAGAGCGACGGTCTCCAAAACCGTAGGTCGCGGGTTCGAACCCTGCTGCCCCTGCCAAATCACCGGAACCTGCCGCTAGATCCGCGCTCGAAAGGGCGGGGTGGGGCTTTGGCTCTTGGCAGATCGGCGCATCGGGTCGGGGAGGCGCGTGCTGCCCGACGTGATGCCGAAAACACGTCTAAATTGTGTTGAAAATCGTAATTTCCATATTTCTGACGCCGTTGTGCCACGATTGTGCCACAATTGCGCCCCATCACCGCCACCAATCGGTATGAGGCCCTTGGCCAGTGCCGATCCGCGTGGGGGCGTGGATCAGGATGAAGAGTGTTGCTGCCATGAAACATCATGTGATTTCGGGGCGTGCCCCGGTCGATTATTTCGCAGCCGGTCTCGAGGAATACGAGGGCCGGACACCCGAGGATGCCGCCACCACCGAGATTGCCGTGCGCAACGCGGTGGAAACCATCGGCGAATTGATCCGCGAGGACCGTGCGCGCCGCGTGCGCGCGGATCTGCCCGAACTGGTCTTGCCAGACGAGATGGTGGCAGAAGAGGCAGCCCCCGCACCCCGGCGGCGCCGCGCCCAAAAGGCGGCGCAGACTTCGGCACCCCGGCAGCAACAGGCGCAGCAGGCGGCGCAGGCCCCCGGCATGCTGACGCGGTTGCGCGGGTTTCGGCCCGGTCCCGTGACCGCGCTATGGGGCGTGGCCTTTGCCGCCGTGGTTGTGTGGCCCAAGGCGGTGCTTGTTGTGCTGTTTGCAGGGTTCGTGATCTGCCTGGTCGCGGTGGCGCTCTTTGGGCCGGAACTGCTTGAACGGTTGCGTGACGCGGCGTTTGGGCGGTTTCGGGCGCGGCGCGCCACGCGGGAAGACCCGTTCGAGGACATGCCCGAGCCGTTCGAGCGGTTGTGCGACCGCCGTCACTGAGGCGGCGCGTGGCCCTTGAATTCGGCGCGTGGCCCGCGTATGTCCGCCCGAGACGTTGCAGGAAAGATCGCGCAGATGGCCCAAACCAATCCGTTCCAGTTTATCCAGCAGGTGCGCTCGGAGGTCGGCAAGGTCGTGTGGCCGACCCGCCGCGAGGTGCTTCTGACGACGGTGATGGTATTCATCCTCGCGACGCTGACCGCGATCTTCTTTGCGCTGGTCGATCTTGCGATCCGGGGCGGGTTGCAGGGGATACTGGGCCTCTTCGGCTAAGACCCTTGCTGCGGGGCACGCGCGCGGAGAAAGCCCTTGAAGTCAGGGCGAAACGGGGCTAATTCGGCCCACACTCCGGATGATGGCGCGCGGCGATTCGTGTTGCGCGCCGCTTTTCATTTCACGGGGTCGCGGCGGTAGCCGTCTGAAAGATCAAGGAAATACGGCCCAAGGCCGGTGAAGACAAGGGCATGGATCGACGATGGCAAAACGATGGTACTCGGTCAGCGTTCTCTCGAATTTCGAGAAGAAGATCGCCGAGCAGATCAGGACATCGGTCGAAGAGCAGGGCCTGGGCGACGAGATCGACGAGGTTCTGGTGCCCACCGAAGAGGTGATCGAGATCCGGCGCGGCAAGAAGGTGACCGCAGAGCGTCGCTTCATGCCGGGCTATGTGCTGGTGCATATGGAGATGTCTGACAAGGGCTATCACCTGATCAACTCGATCAACCGGGTGACCGGGTTCCTCGGGCCTCAGGGCCGCCCGATGCCGATGCGCGATGCGGAGGTGCAGACCATCCTTGGCCGGGTGCAGGAGGGCGAGGAAAGCCCCCGCACGCTCATCAATTTCGAGATCGGCGAGCGCGTCAAGGTCAACGACGGCCCGTTCGAGGATTTCGACGGCATGGTGGAATATGTCGACGAGGACCATCAGCGCCTGAAGGTGTCGGTGTCGATCTTTGGCCGCGAAACGCCGGTCGAGCTGGAATTCACGCAGGTCACCAAGCAGACCTGACGACGTGAGAAGTGGGAGGCGAGGCGGCCGCGGCCGCCGGACCGGACCACACGACGAGAGAGCCGGAGGGGCGCGCCCCGACGGTGTTGGAAGCAAAGGAGAGGCCGCATGGCCAAGAAACTGATCGGGACGCTCAAGCTTCAGGTGAAAGCCGGGCAAGCCAATCCCAGCCCGCCCGTCGGCCCCGCACTGGGCCAGCGCGGCATCAACATCATGGAATTCTGCAAGGCGTTCAACGCCAAGACGGCGGATATGGAACCCGGCGCGCCCTGCCCGACGGTGATTTCCTACTATCAGGACAAGTCCTTCGTCATGGAGATCAAGACGCCGCCCGCGTCGCATTATCTCAAGAAGGCGGCCAAGCTGAAATCCGGCAGCAAGACGCCGGGCCGCGCCAATGCGGGCACGGTGACCACCAAGCAGGTGCGCGAGATCGCTGAGGCCAAGATGCAGGACCTCAACGCCAATTCCGTCGAGGCGGCCATGCAGATCATTCTTGGCAGCGCGCGTTCCATGGGCATCGAGGTGAAGTGATGGCAAAGCTTGGAAAACGGACCCGCGCCCTGCGCGAGGCAGTCGCCGGCAAGGAAAACCTCAGCGTCGAGGATGCGGTCGCGCTCATCAAGGGCAATGCCACCGCGAAATTCGACGAGACCATCGAGATCTCGATGAATCTCGGCGTCGATCCACGCCATGCCGACCAGATGGTGCGCGGCGTCGTGGGCCTGCCCAACGGCACCGGCAAGACGGTGCGCGTGGCTGTGTTCGCGCGCGGTGCCAAGGCCGATGAGGCGCAGGCCGCCGGGGCCGATATCGTCGGTGCCGAAGACCTGATGGAAATCGTGCAAAGCGGCAAGATCGAATTCGATCGCTGCATCGCCACGCCCGACATGATGCCCGTCGTGGGCCGTCTGGGCAAGGTGCTGGGCCCGCGCAACCTGATGCCGAACCCCAAGGTCGGCACGGTGACGATGGACGTGGCGCAGGCAGTCAAGGATGCCAAGGGCGGCCAGGTGCAGTTCAAGGCCGAGAAGGCGGGCGTCGTTCACGCCGGTGTCGGCAAGGCGTCGTTCGATGCAACGAAGCTGATCGAGAACGTGCGCGCCTTCGTCTCTGCAGTGCAGAAGGCGCGGCCCACGGGGGCCAAGGGCACCTATGTCAAGAAGATCTCGCTTTCGTCCACGATGGGCGCGGGCGTGAGCATTGATGTCAGCAGCGCCGCTGTTGAATGAGAATTCGCGCCCGGATCGGTGATCCGGGTCGAATGGCGGGGCCTTGATTGGCCCTGTCCTGTCCGAGACGGAGGGTTTGCCGCAGTCGCGGTAAATAATTCCTTCCCGAGATGGGGAACGAGATGAGATTTCCGGCGGCGCTGGCCGCTCTCGGGTGATCTTGGCCTCGGGACCCTGACATTGGACCCGAACGCCGCCCCGCAAGGGGTGGCACAACTGAGCCGGGGGGAAACCCCCGAAATTGGAGTGAAACTGTGGATAGAGCCCAGAAAGAGAAAGTGGTCGAGGAACTCGGCCAGATCTTCGAAAGCTCTGGCGTTGTGGTGGTTGCCCACTACACGGGTCTGACAGTTGCCGAGATGCAGGATCTTCGTGCCCGCGCCCGCGCGGCAGAGGCATCGGTCCGTGTCGCCAAGAACAGGCTCGCCAAGATCGCCCTCGAGGGCAAGCCATGCGCAAGCATTGCCGATTACCTCGCGGGCATGACCGTGCTCACCTATTCCGAAGACCCCGTGGCAGCAGCCAAGGTGGCCGAGGATTTCGCCAAGGATAACAAGAAGTTTGAAATCCTTGGCGGGGCAATGGGTGACGCGGCGCTGGACCGTGCCGGTGTCGAAGCCACGTCGAAACTGCCTTCGCGCGACGAGCTTATCGCTCAGATCGCGGGCATGATCGGCGCACCTGCTTCGAGCATCGCGGGGGCCATTGGCGCGCCTGCCTCGAACATCGCGAGCATCCTTTCGACGATCGAGGAGCGGGCCGAAGCGGCCTGAGGCAAACTGTCATATGCGTGTGGGGCCGTGCCCCGACGTTGGAACACATCTAGATACGGAAAGAGCTGAAAAATGGCTGATCTGAAAAAACTCGCGGAAGAGATCGTTGGTCTGACGCTTCTCGAAGCACAGGAACTGAAAACCATCCTCAAGGATGAGTATGGCATCGAGCCCGCAGCCGGTGGCGCGGTCATGATGGCAGGCCCGGCCGAGGGTGCCGGTGGTGCCGCTGCCGAAGAGCAGACCGAATTCGACGTGATCCTGAAATCGGCCGGTGCGTCGAAGATCAACGTCATCAAGGAAGTCCGCGCGATCACGGGCCTTGGTCTGAAAGAAGCCAAGGACCTCGTCGAGGCCGGTGGCAAGGCCGTCAAGGAGCAGGTCTCCAAGGCGGAAGCCGAAGAGATCAAGGGCAAGCTGGAAGCAGCCGGCGCCGAGGTCGAACTCAAGTGATCGCTGCCCGCCGGGCGGCATGACGAAAAAGGCTGGGCCCGGCATATCCGGGCCCGGCCAAACCTATCTCAGAGAGGCCCCGCGCGACGGGGCCTGTTTCAGGCGAGGTTCGCGCGATCGGGAGGCCTCTGGTGGGACAGGGGCCGGGAATGGATCGCACTCTGCCCTCTCGGAAGGCCGCAGCGCTGTGCCCGACAG
This sequence comes from Roseovarius sp. MBR-78, assembly GCF_040547535.1. Classification (NCBI taxonomy): domain Bacteria; kingdom Pseudomonadati; phylum Pseudomonadota; class Alphaproteobacteria; order Rhodobacterales; family Roseobacteraceae; genus Roseovarius; species Roseovarius sp. MBR-78. The sequence goes on along the minus strand of NZ_JBEPPX010000031.1, from coordinate 29,877 downwards.
CGTATGCGACCGGTGAGACATGAAAAGGTGAGATCGACATGGCACAGAGCTACCTTGGCCAGAAGCGTTTGCGTAGATCCTACGGCAAGATCCGCGAAGTTCTGGAGATGCCGAACCTCATCGAGGTTCAGAAATCCTCGTATGACCTGTTCCTGAATTCCGGCGATCAGCCCGATCCGCAGGATGGTGAGGGGATCAAAGGGGTCTTTCAATCGGCCTTTCCGATCAAGGACTTCAACGAGACAAGCGTGCTCGAATTCGTCAGCTACGAGCTGGAGCGCCCGAAATACGATGTCGAGGAGTGCATGCAGCGCGACATGACCTATGCAGCGCCGCTGAAGGTCAAGCTGCGGCTGATCGTGTTCGATATCGACGAGGATACCGGCGCGAAATCCGTCAAGGATATCAAGGAGCAGGACGTGTTCATGGGCGATATGCCGCTCATGACGCATAACGGCACCTTTGTCGTCAACGGCACCGAGCGCGTGGTGGTCAGCCAGATGCACCGCTCTCCGGGCGTGTTTTTCGACCATGACAAGGGCAAGACGCATAGCTCGGGCAAGCTGCTCTTTACCTGCCGGATCATCCCCTATCGCGGCTCGTGGCTCGATTTCGAGTTTGACGCCAAGGATAACGTCTATGCCCGCATCGACCGCCGCCGCAAGCTGCCGGTGACGACGCTGCTTTACGCCATCGGCCTCGATCAGGAAGGCATCATGAATGCCTATTACGACACGGTCGATTACAAGCTGAAGAAAAAGAAGGGCTGGGTCACCAAGTTCTTCCCCGAGCGGGTGCGCGGCACGCGCCCGACCTATGATATCGTCGACGCCAAGACCGGCGAGGTGATTTTCGAGGCGGGCAAGAAGGTCACGCCGCGCGCGGTCAAGCAACTCATCGACGAGGACCGCGTGAGCGATCTTCTGGTGCCGTTCGATCATATCGTCGGCAAGTTCGTGGCGCGCGACATCATCGACGAGGAAACCGGCGCGATCCATGTCGAGGCGGGCGATGAGCTGACGCTTGAATATGACAAGGACGGCACGATCATCGGCGGCACGCTTCAGGACCTGCTCGATGCCGGAATCACCGATATTCCGGTGCTCGATATCGACGGTGTGAATGTCGGCCCCTATATCCGCAACACGATGGTGATCGACAAGAACATGAACCGCGAAAGCGCGCTCATGGATATCTACCGCGTGATGCGCCCCGGCGAGCCGCCCACCGAAGAGGCGTCATCGGCGCTGTTCGATACGCTGTTTTTCGACGCCGACCGCTATGACCTGTCGGCGGTGGGCCGCGTCAAGATGAACATGCGCCTTGCGTTGGACAAGCCCGACACGCAGCGCACGCTTGACCGCGACGATATCGTGGCCTGCGTCAAGGCGCTGGTGGAATTGCGCGACGGCAAGGGCGATATCGATGATATCGACCACCTCGGCAACCGCCGGGTGCGCTCGGTCGGCGAGTTGATGGAGAACCAGTATCGCGTCGGCCTTCTGCGTATGGAGCGCGCGATCAAGGAACGCATGTCGTCGGTGGAAATCGACACGGTGATGCCGCAGGATCTCATCAACGCCAAACCGGCGGCGGCGGCGGTGCGCGAGTTCTTTGGCTCGTCGCAGCTCAGCCAGTTCATGGACCAGACCAACCCGCTCTCGGAAGTGACGCACAAGCGCCGCCTCTCGGCGCTCGGGCCGGGCGGTCTGACGCGCGAGCGGGCGGGGTTCGAGGTGCGCGACGTGCACCCCACCCATTACGGCCGCATGTGCCCCATCGAGACGCCGGAAGGGCCCAATATCGGCCTGATCAACAGCCTCGCGACCTTCGCGCGCGTCAACAAATACGGCTTTATCGAGACGCCCTATCGCAAGGTGGAAAACGGCCAGGTCACCGATGATGTGGTCTATATGTCCGCCACCGAGGAAATGCGCCACACCGTGGCGCAGGCCAACGCGTCGCTCGACGAGAGCGGGAAATTCGTAAACGAGATGGTCAACACCCGGCGCTCGGGCGAATATATGCTGGCCCCGGTCGAGCATGTGGACCTGATCGACGTGAGCCCCAAACAGCTTGTCTCGGTTGCCGCCGCGCTCATCCCGTTCCTGGAAAATGACGACGCCAACCGCGCGCTCATGGGCTCCAACATGCAGCGGCAGGCGGTGCCGACGCTGCGCTCCGAGGCGCCGCTTGTGGGCACCGGCATGGAAGGCAAGGTGGCCGAGGATTCGGGTGCCGCGATCATGGCGCGGCGTGCGGGGATCATCGACCAGGTCGATGCGCAGCGCATCGTGGTGCGCGCCACCGAGGATCTCGATATCGGTGATCCCGGTGTCGATATCTACCGGCTGCGCAAGTTCCAGCGCTCGAACCAGAATAGCTGCATCAACCAGCGTCCGCTGGTGAAGGTGGGCGATACGGTTTCCAAGGGCGAGGTGATCGCCGATGGCCCCTGCACCGATATGGGCGAACTGGCGCTCGGCAAGAACGTGATCGTCGCGTTCATGCCGTGGAACGGCTACAACTACGAGGACTCGATCCTGATCTCTGAACGGATCGTGCGCGACGACGTGTTCACCTCCGTGCATATCGAGGAATTCGAGGTCGCCGCCCGCGATACCAAGCTTGGGCCCGAGGAAATCACCCGCGACATTCCCAACGTGGGCGAAGAGGCGTTGCGCAACCTCGACGAGGCGGGCATCGTCTATATCGGGGCCGATGTGCAGCCCGGCGACATCCTTGTGGGCAAGATCACCCCCAAGGGCGAAAGCCCGATGACGCCCGAGGAAAAACTGCTGCGCGCGATCTTTGGCGAGAAGGCCAGCGACGTGCGCGACACCTCGCTGCGCGTCAAGCCGGGTGATTTCGGCACCGTGGTCGAGGTGCGCGTGTTCAACCGCCACGGCGTGGAGAAGGACGAGCGCGCGCTCCAGATCGAGCGCGAGGAGGTCGAGCGTCTGGCGCGTGACCGCGACGACGAAATGGCGATCCTGGAGCGCAACATCTATGCGCGCCTGCGCGGTCTCATCTTCGGCAAGGTGGCGGTCAAGGGGCCCAAGGGCGTCAAGGCCAATTCCGAGATCACCGAGGATTTGCTGGCCACGCTGACCCGCGGCCAATGGTGGCAGCTTGCCCTCAAGGACGAGGCGGATGCGCAGATCGTCGAGGCGCTGAACGAGCAGTTCGAGGTGCAAAAGCGCGCGATCGAGGCCCGTTTCGAGGACAAGGTCGAGAAGGTGCGCCGGGGCGACGACCTGCCGCCGGGCGTGATGAAGATGGTCAAGGTCTTCATCGCCATCAAGCGCAAGCTGCAACCGGGCGACAAGATGGCCGGGCGTCACGGCAACAAAGGCGTCATCTCCAAGGTGATCCCGATCGAGGACATGCCGTTCCTCGCCGATGGCACGCCGGTCGATATCTGCCTCAACCCGCTGGGCGTGCCCAGCCGGATGAACGTGGGCCAGATTCTCGAAACCCATATGGGCTGGGCCGCGCGGGCGCTGGGCCTCAAGATCGACGAGGCGCTGAAAGATTATCGCCGCACCGGCGATCTGACCCCGGTGCGCGAGGCCATGCGCATCGCCTATGGCGACGAGGTCTATGCCGAGGGGATCGAGGGCATGGATGATGACACGCTCGTTGCCGTGGCAGGCACGGTCACCAACGGTGTTCCCATCGCCACGCCGGTCTTTGACGGCGCGAAGGAGGGCGATGTCAACGACGCGCTCAAACGCGCGGGCTTTGATACCAGCGGCCAGTCGGTGCTCTTTGACGGGCGCTCGGGCGAGCAATTCGCGCGGCCCGTCACCGTGGGCATCAAGTATCTGCTGAAGCTGCACCACCTGGTGGACGACAAGATCCACGCGCGCTCGACCGGGCCCTACAGCCTTGTCACGCAGCAGCCTCTGGGCGGCAAGGCGCAGTTCGGCGGCCAGCGCTTCGGCGAGATGGAGGTCTGGGCGCTCGAGGCTTACGGCGCGGCCTACACCTTGCAGGAAATGCTCACCGTCAAATCCGATGACGTGGCAGGCCGCACCAAGGTCTATGAGAGCATCGTGAAAGGCGAGGACAATTTCGAGGCCGGTATCCCGGAATCGTTCAACGTGCTTGTCAAAGAGGTCCGGGGCCTTGGCCTCAACATGGAACTCCTGGATGCGGAGGAGGATGAGTAAGCGCCGCGCACCGGACCCTTTCAAAGGGTCCGGTCCGTTTTCTTTTCAAGAAAACGGCGCTCTGCCCCCCTTCACCGCCAGCCTTTAAGGATCAGACAATGAACCAGGAACTTACCAACAACCCGTTCAACCCGGTGGCCCCTGCCAAGGTGTTCGACGAAATCAAGGTCTCTCTGGCCAGCCCCGAGCGTATCCTCTCGTGGTCCTATGGCGAGATCAAGAAGCCCGAGACGATCAACTACCGCACGTTCAAGCCCGAGCGTGACGGCCTCTTTTGCGCGCGTATCTTTGGCCCGATCAAGGATTACGAATGCCTCTGCGGCAAATACAAGCGCATGAAATATCGCGGCGTCGTCTGCGAGAAATGCGGCGTCGAGGTGACGCTGCAAAAGGTGCGCCGCGAGCGCATGGGCCATATCGAGCTGGCCGCACCCTGCGCGCATATCTGGTTCCTGAAATCGCTGCCCTCGCGCATCGGTCTCATGCTCGACATGACGCTGCGCGATCTCGAGCGGGTGCTCTATTTCGAGAATTACGTGGTGATCGAGCCGGGCCTCACGGACCTGACCTATGGCCAGATGCTCTCGGAAGAAGAGTTCATGGACGCGCAGGACGCCTATGGCATGGACGCCTTCACCGCCAATATCGGGGCCGAGGCGATCCGCGAGATGCTGGCGAATATCGACCTTGAGAACGAGGCCGAGACGCTGCGCGCCGATCTCAAGGAAGCCACCGGCGAGTTGAAGCCCAAGAAGATCATCAAGCGGCTCAAGGTGGTTGAGAGCTTCCTCGAATCCGGCAACCGCCCGGAATGGATGGTGATGACGGTGCTGCCGGTCATTCCGCCGGAACTGCGCCCGCTGGTGCCGCTCGACGGTGGCCGCTTCGCCACTTCGGATCTCAACGACCTTTATCGCCGGGTCATCAACCGCAACAACCGCCTCAAGCGTCTGCTGGAACTGCGCGCGCCCGATATCATCGTGCGCAACGAAAAGCGGATGCTGCAAGAGGCGGTGGATGCGCTCTTTGACAACGGTCGCCGTGGCCGCGTCATCACCGGTGCCAACAAGCGCCCGCTCAAGTCGCTGTCGGACATGCTCAAGGGCAAGCAGGGCCGCTTCCGCCAGAACCTTCTGGGCAAGCGGGTCGATTTCTCGGGCCGCTCGGTTATCGTGACCGGCCCGGAATTGAAGCTGCATCAGTGCGGTCTCCCGAAGAAGATGGCGCTCGAGCTGTTCAAGCCGTTCATCTATTCGCGGCTGGAGGCCAAGGGCCTTTCCAGCACCGTGAAACAGGCCAAGAAACTGGTGGAGAAAGAGCGCCCCGAGGTCTGGGATATCCTTGACGAGGTGATCCGCGAACACCCCATCATGCTCAACCGTGCGCCGACGCTGCACCGGCTTGGCATCCAGGCGTTTGAGCCGATCCTGATCGAGGGCAAGGCGATCCAGCTTCACCCGCTCGTTTGTGCCGCCTTCAACGCCGATTTCGACGGCGATCAGATGGCCGTCCACGTGCCGCTCTCGCTCGAGGCGCAGCTCGAGGCGCGGGTGTTGATGATGTCCACCAACAACGTGCTGTCGCCCGCCAACGGCGCGCCGATCATCGTGCCGTCGCAGGACATGATCCTCGGTCTCTACTACGTGACGCTGGAGCGCGAGGGGATGAAGGGCGAGGGCATGGTGTTCTCGTCGCTCGATGAGGTGCAGCACGCGCTCGATGCCGGTCACGTCCACCTGCACAGCAAGGTGACGGTGCGTATCCCGCAGATCGACGACGAGGGGCTTGAGACCTTTCAGCGGGTCGAGACGACGCCGGGCCGCGCCAAGCTTGGCGCGCTCCTGCCGCCCAATGCCAAGGCCCCGTTCAGCCTTGTGAACCGCCTCCTGCGCAAGAAGGAGGTGCAGCAGGTCATCGACACCGTCTACCGCTATTGCGGTCAGAAGGAATCGGTCATCTTCTGCGACCAGATCATGACGATGGGCTTCCGCGAGGCGTTCAAGGCCGGGATTTCCTTTGGCAAGGACGACATGGTGATCCCGGACTCGAAATGGCCGCTGGTCGAGGATACGCGCAGCCTCGTCAAGGGGTTCGAACAGCAATACATGGACGGCCTCATCACCCAGGGCGAGAAATACAACAAGGTCGTGGAAGCCTGGTCGAAATGCAACGACAAGGTGACCGAGGCGATGATGGGCGCGATCTCGGACGAGAAGCGCGACGAGACCGGTGCCGTGATGGAGCCCAACAGCGTCTACATGATGGCGCATTCCGGCGCGCGCGGCTCGGTCACGCAGATGAAGCAGTTGGGCGGGATGCGCGGCCTGATGGCCAAGCCCTCGGGCGATATCATCGAGACGCCGATCATCTCGAACTTCAAGGAAGGCCTGACCGTTCTTGAATATTTCAACTCGACCCACGGCGCGCGCAAGGGCCTGTCGGACACCGCGCTCAAGACCGCCAACTCGGGCTATCTGACGCGGCGTCTGGTGGACGTGTCGCAGGATTGCATCGTGCGCAAGCACGATTGCGAGACCGAGCGCGGCATCACCGTCGAGGCGGCGGTGAACGATGGCGAGGTGATTGCCTCGCTCGCCGAGCGTAGCCTTGGCCGGGTCGCGGCCGATGAGATCGTCGATCCGGTCAGTGGCCGGGTTCTGGTCGCCAAGGGGCAGCTTATCGACGAGCGCCTGGCCGACCTGCTCGACGAGACCGCGGTGCAGACCGTGCGCCTGCGCTCGCCGCTGACCTGCGAGGTCGATGACGGGGTCTGCGCCACCTGCTACGGGCGCGACCTGGCGCGCGGCACGCTGGTCAATATCGGCGAGGCGGTGGGGATCATCGCCGCGCAGTCGATCGGCGAGCCGGGCACGCAGCTTACCATGCGGACCTTCCATATCGGGGGCGTGGCGCAGGGCGGGCAGCAATCCTTCCAGGAATCGAGCCAGGAGGGCGTGATCGATTTCGAGAACGCGCAAACGCTGGTCAATTCCAGTGGCGAGACGCTGGTGATGGGCCGCAACATGAAGCTGCGCATCCTGTCCGAGGCGGGGGTAGAGCTTGCCAGCCACAAGCTGGGCTATGGCACCAAGGTCTTTGTTGCCGAGGGCGAGCGGATCGCACGCGGCCAGAAGCTCTTTGAATGGGATCCCTATACCCTGCCGATCCTCGCCGAGAAGCCGGGCAAGGCCAAGTTCGTCGATCTTACCACCGGCGTGGCGGTGCGCGATGTCACCGACGAGGCCACCGGCATGACCCAGAAGATCGTGACCGACTGGCGCGCAGCACCTCGTGGCAACGAACTCAAGCCCGAGGTCTTCATCATCGGTGAGGATGGTGAGCCGATGCGCAACGATGCGGGCAACCCGGTGATCTATCCGATGTCCGTCGATGCGATCCTGTCGGTTGAGGACGGGCAGACCGTCGAGGCAGGCGACGTTGTGGCGCGCATCCCGCGCGAGGGTGGCAAGACCAAGGACATCACCGGCGGTCTGCCGCGTGTGGCCGAACTCTTCGAGGCGCGCCGTCCCAAGGATCACGCGATCATCGCCGAAATCGACGGCTATGTGCGCTTTGGCAAGGACTACAAGAACAAGCGCCGTATCAGCATCCAGCCCGCCGACGAGAGCCGCGAGCCGGTGGAATACATGGTTCCCAAGGGCAAGCACATCCCCGTGCAGGAGGGCGACTATGTCCAGAAGGGCGATTACATCATGGACGGCAATCCCGCGCCGCATGACATTCTTGCCATCATGGGGGTCGAGGCGCTGGCCAACTACATGATCGACGAGGTGCAGGAGGTTTACCGCCTGCAAGGCGTGAAGATCAACGACAAGCATATCGAGGTGATCGTGCGCCAGATGCTCCAGAAATGGGAGATCGACGAATCGGGCGATACCACGCTTCTGAAGGGCGAGCATCTCGACAAGGTCGAGTTCGACGAGGCCAACGCCAAGGCCGAGGCCCGTGGTGGCCGTCCCGCCACCGGTGCGCCGATCCTTCTGGGCATCACCAAGGCGTCGTTGCAGACCCGCTCGTTCATCTCGGCGGCGTCGTTCCAGGAGACCACGCGCGTGCTGACCGAAGCCTCGGTTCAGGGCAAGCGTGACCGCCTTGTGGGGCTCAAGGAAAACGTGATCGTCGGGCGTCTTATCCCGGCGGGCACGGGGCGTGCCACGCAGGAGGTGCGCCGCATCGCCACAGGGCGGGACAACGTGGTGATCGAGGCCCGCCGCGAGGAGGCCGAGGCCGCCGCAGCCCTCGCCGCCCCGATCATCGGGGAAGACGAGGTGGATACCGGCGGTGTGTTCGACAACTTCGTCGAAACCCCCGAGGGCCGCGACGACTGAGCCAAAGACAGGCGCAACATGATAAAAGCCCCGCCGGACTGGCGGGGCTTTGATTTTTTATAAACGCCTCGCCCCGCGTTCGCCCCGAAGGTGAAAACCCGGCGACGAAAGGTCGCGCGGTTTCAGGCCTTTTCTGGAAAGAGCCAGGCCGAGGCCGGGATGATCGCGCGGGTCACAAGCGGGATCAGCGCCAGCCCGGAGGCCAGCCCGACGATACCGTCAAGCCCGGCGGTCACGGCCCAGCCCACAAGGCCCTTGGCCGCGCCCGCCTGCGCGGCGGCGAGGGTGGCCGCCTGCGTGATCTGCTCATAGGGCAGGTGCCAGCCCAGATCGTGCAGCCCGTGCACGAGGATACTGCCCCCGACCCAGAGCATCGCCACGGTTCCAATGGTGGCGATCACCCCCATCACCACGGGCATGGAGCGCACAATGCCGCGCCCAAGCGCGCGGGTCGGGGCAAAGCGGCCCGTCACGGTCAGGAAAATCCCCAGATCATCGGCCTTTACCAAGAGCGCCACCGCGCCATAGACCAGCGTCGTGATCCCGATCGCCACCGCCGCCAGCGCCAGCGCCTGGATCCAGAAACCGCCGATGTCGAGCTGCGCCAGCGAAATCGTCATGATCTCGGCGGAGAGGATGAAATCGGTCTTGATCGCGCCTTTCACCCGCTGCTCTTCAAGATGCGCCGCGCTCAGCGTTTCTGCCTGTTGCGGCCCGTGATCCTTGTGCGGCACGATCAGGTGCCACACCTTCTCGGCCCCCTCAAAACACAGATACGCCCCGCCGATCATCAGAAGCGGCGTGAGCATCCACGGCAGAAATGCCTGCAACAAAAGCGCCACTGGCAGCAGGATCACCAGCTTGTTGAAAAACGAGGCGCGGGCGATTTTCCACACGATCGGCAATTCGCGCGCGGCTGGCAGGCCTGTCACGTATTTCGGCGTCACGGCGGCATCATCGATGACCACGCCGGCGGCCTTGGTCCCGGCCTTGCTGGCCTGCGCTGCGACATCGTCAAGCTGTGTCGCCGCCAGCTTGGCAATTGCCGCAACGTCATCGAAAAGGGCCAGTAATCCGCTCATACCACTCTCTGCCTCGGGTCTTTGCCACAACAGCCAACCGGTTCGGGGGTTGTGCGGCAACGATGTCGCAATCGCGCGCCGCGTTCAAGCGGCTTGGGCCGTCGCATCGACGGTATGACGGTCGTGGCCGCAGGCTTCATTCCCGCGCCCGTTCGGCCCCCTCGGTGATGGCGGCGCGGAGTTTCTTTTCGAGGGTGGCGCGCTTCGCGGCGGTGTGGAATTTCAGGCCGAACATGTCCTTGACATAGAAGGTATCGACGACCTGTTCGCCATAGGTCGCGATCACCGCCGAGGCGATGTAGACATTGGCCGCCGCCAGCGTGCGCGTCAGATCATAGAGCAGGCCGGGGCGGTCGCGGGTATCGACCTCGATGATGGTGTAGATCTCGGACCCGTCATTGTCGAAGGTGATATGGGTGGGCACGCGAAAGGCGCGTTCGCGCTTCTTGAGCTTGTCGCGCGATTTGATCGCCTCGCGGGGGACGACCTCGCCCCTCAGCGTCTTGTCGATCATCTGGCGCAGGCGCGGCAGGCGGCTTGTCTCGAACGGGTGGCCATCGCCGTCCTGGATCCAGAACACCGCCGTGGCGAACCCGTCCTTGGAGGTATAGGTGCGCGCATCGACCACGTTCGCGCCCACCAGCGCCAGAGCGCCCGCCAGCCGCGAGAAGATGCCGGGATGATCTGCCAGCGCGAAACAGGCGCGGGTGGCGTCGCGATCCTCGTCGATGGCCAGATCAATGGCGATCTCGTCCTCGTGCAGGTCGCGCAGCAGCCGGGCAAAGACCGCATGGGCGGTGACGTGCAGCCCCTGCCAGTAGGGGGCATAGTGGCGGCCCTGTTCGCGCTTGATGTCGCGCGCGTCCCAATCGGGGAGCGCCTCGCGCAGGTTGCGCTTGGCGTCCGAGCCGCGCTGCTCGCGGGTGAGCGCCTCCATCCCGTCTTCGAGCACGCTGCGCGTCTGGCGGTAGAGCGCGCGCAGGAGCGACGCCTTCCAGTTGTTCCAGGTGCCGGGGCCGACGCCCCGGATATCGCAGACCGTCAGCAGCAGGAGCAGGTCGAGCCGTTCGCGGCTCTGCACCGCCTTGGCAAAGTCGCGCACGGTGCGCGGGTCGGCGATGTCGCGTTTCTGGGCGGTGTCGGACATCAGCAGGTGGTGGCGCACCAGCCATTCGGCGGTATCGACCTCGCGCGGTTTCAGCCCCAGCCGGGGGGCCACCTTGCGGGTGATCCGCGCGCCGAGGATGGAATGATCCTCGTCACGCCCCTTGCCGATATCGTGCAGCAAAAGCGCGACATAGAGCACGCGGCGGTTGATCCCCTCCTTGAGGATTTCCGACGAGACCGGCAATTCCTCGATCAACTCGCGCCGCTCGATCCGGGCAAGATGCGAGATGCACTGGATGATGTGCTCATCCACCGTGTAGTGGTGATACATGTTGAATTGCATCATCGCGCGCACGGGCTCGAATTCGGGGATGAAGGCCGACAGCACGCCAAGCTCGTTCATGCGCCGCAGCGCGCGTTCGGGGTTGCCATGTTTCAGCAGAAGGTCGAGAAACAGCTTTTGCGCGCCCGCGTCGTGGCGAAAGCGCTCGTCGATCAGGCCGAGATTGTTGGTGACCATCAGCATCGCCTCGGGATGGATCAGCAGCCCGGTGCGCAGCCCCTCCTCGAACAGGCGCAGGAGGTTGAGCGGGTCGGCGAGGAACGCGGCCTCGTCGGCGATGGCGAGGCGGCCGTTGATCTGGCGATAGCCGGTGCGCAGCTTCTTGCGGCGCTTGAGCAGCCGTTGCAGCAGCGGTTCGGCCTTTTGCTGCGCGGCCTCGAGCTTGGTCAGGAAGATGCGGGTGAGATCGCCCACGGCGGTGGCGTGGCGGAAATAGTCCTGCATGAAGATTTCCACGCCGCGCCGCCCGCCGCGATCCGCATAGCCCATGCGCCCAGCCACTTCGACCTGCATGTCGAAGGTGAGCTGGTCATTGGCGCGGTTCGCGATCAGGTGCAGGTGGCAGCGCACCGCCCAGAGGAAATTCGCGGCGCGGGTAAAGGTGCCGAGTTCCTCGGCGGTAAAGGTGCCGAGGCCAACCAGCTCTCCCACGTCGCGGACATGGTGGATATATTTGGCAATCCAGAACAGCGATTGCAGGTCGCGCAGGCCGCCCTTGCCTTCCTTGACATTGGGCTCGACCATGTAGCGCTCGCCCTGCTTTTCGTGACGGGTGTCGCGCTCGGCAAGCTTGGCCTCGGTAAAGTCGCGCTCGGTGCCGGTGAAAAGATCGTCGCGCAGGCGGGTATCGAGCCGGGCGGCAAGTGCGCGGTCGCCGCCAAGGCAGCGGTTTTCCAAAAGCGCGGTGCGGATGGTGTAATCCTCGGCCCCGAGCCGCAGGCAATCGCGCACGGTGCGGCTTGCATGGCCCACCTTGAGGCGCAGATCCCACAGGATATAGAGCATCGATTCGATGACGCTCTCGGCCCAGGGGGTGATCTTGTAGGGGGTGAGAAAGAGCAGGTCCACATCCGAGAACGGGGCCATCTCGCCGCGCCCGTAGCCGCCCACGGCGCAGACCGCGATACGCTCGGCTTCGGTGGGGTTGGGCAGAGGGTGCATCTTTTGCGTGGCCAGGTCGAGCGCGGCGAGCACCACGCAATCGGTGAGCCAGCACCAGGCGCGCGTGGCGGGGCGCGCATCGAAGGGGCGCGCGCCAAAGGCCGCCGCGATCGCCGCGCGGCCCGTGTTCATGGCCTCGGCGAGGATCGGCACGGCGGCGCGGCGCAGGGCGGCGGCGCGGTCGGTTCCGCCGCTTGCCTCTGCGGCGGCCGCGTCAAGCGCGCGCGCGAGTGCGCCCGCGTCGAGGATGTCCTCGGGCGGCAGGATCAGGTCGTCGGGCCGCGCGGGGGTATCGAGACGGGTCATGGCGGGGATATGGCGCGCGCGGCTCAGAAGCCCGCGCCGCCAAAGCCTTGCGGGGCGGGCGACAGGACCGTGACCTTGCGATCGGTGATCGTCGCCACCGCGAGGCCGCGCTCGTTGCTGCCATCGGGCAGGAAGCGGAACACGCCGCTCACGCCCTGGAACCCGGCGGGCTGTGTCAGGTCGCTGCGGGTCAGCCCGCGCCCGGCGCGGGCCAGCGCGCCAACCGCGGCGATGCCGTCATAGGCCAGCCCAGCGATGGGATGCGGCGGGTTGCCCTGCGCCGCCTCGAAACGGCTGGCAAAGCGGTCCGCGCGGGCGGGATCGGGCAGCGCAAACCAGCCGCCCTGCACGCCGGGCAGGTCGCGGATCTGCGGCGGGGTATCCCAGCGGGTGAGGCCGATATACTGGAACCGATCGGGGCCGAGGCCCGCCTCGGGCAGCATCTGCGAGAAGAGCGGCAGCGCGCCGGCGGTGTTGGCGGTGAGAAAGATCGCATCGGCGGCGTTGGTCTCGGCGGTGGTGCGGATCACCGGCACGGCGTTGACCACGCCATCTTGCGAGAATTCATAGGACACGCTGCCCGCGAGCGTCGCCCCCTCGGCCTGCACCGCGGTCGCGATTTCGTCGCGCCCGAGGCGACCGGCGAGGTTGTCGGAATAAACCACCATGATCCGGCTCTTGCCATTGCGCACCGCGTAGCGCGCAAGCCGGCTCGCGGTGGTGCGGAAGGTCTGGCCGAGAACGAAGAGGTTGCCGCCCGCGATGGTCGGGTTGTTGGAAAAGGCCAGCACGTTGATGCCGCGATCGGCAGTGGCGGTCGCGACGGCATTGGCCGAGGCCGCGTGCAGTGGCCCGATGATGATGCGCGCGCCATCGGCCACGGCATTGAGCGCGGCGGCGCGCGCCTGTGCGGGCTGTCCGGCGGTGCCGTAGACGCGCAGGTCGATTGCGACCCCGTCGAGATCGCTCACCGCGAGCCGTGCCGCGGCCTCGAGATCGCGGGCAAGCTGCGCCTCCTGCGCGTCGGGCGTGCCATGCGGCACCAGGAGCGCCACCGGCACCGCACCGCCGCGCGACACCGGCCCGGTATTGCCCAGCGCCACCGGCTGGCAGGCGGCAAGGATGATGAGCGCGGCAAGCGCCGCGAGGCGGGCGACGGGCTTGCGAAGGGCGGCGGGAACGGCAAACATGGCGGATGAAAACTCCCTGTTGTGGGCACTGGCGACGGGGTATCTGTCGCGGCGATCATAACCGCCATGTGAAAAGGGTCCAGCGATGAATTCCGAGCGGCGCAAACCCGAGGCCGGGCTCTACCTCATCGCGACGCCGATCGGGACGGCGCGCGACATCACGCTGCGCGCGCTCGACCTGCTCGGGACGGCGGATGTTCTGGTGGCCGAGGATACCCGCAGCCTGCGGCACTTGATGGAGATCCATGGCATCGGCCTCGGTGCGCGCCCGCTCTGGGCCTATCACGACCATAATGGCGAACGGATGCGCCCGCGAATCATGGCGGCGCTGGCGGCGGGGCAGGTGGTGGTCTACGCCGCCGAGGCGGGCACGCCGATGGTAGCCGATCCGGGATTTGACTTGGCACGGGCGGCGGTGGCGGCGGGATATCGGCTGGTCTCGGCGCCGGGACCGTCGGCGGCAATCGCGGCGCTGACGCTGTCGGGCCTGCCCACCGACCGGTTCCTGTTTGCCGGGTTCCTGCCTGCCACCGCCGCACGGCGCCGCGCGGCGCTGCAAGAGCTGGCGGCGGTGCCCGCGACGCTGGTTTTCTACGAATCACCACGGCGGGTGGCGGCGATGCTGGCGGATGCGGCGCGGGTGCTGGGAGACGAGCGACCGGCGGCGCTTTGCCGCGAAATCACCAAGAAATTCGAGGAGATACGCCGCGATACCCTCACCGCTCTCGCCACCGGCTGCGCCGCCGAGAGCCTCAAGGGCGAGATCGTGGTGGTGATAGATCGGGGGGATTCGTCAAATATTAGGGAAATGGACTTAGACAGGGAGGTGAAGGAGGCACTAAACTACGGGTCGGTGCGTGATGCCGCCGATGAGGTGGCGGCACGGTTCGGGCTGTCACGGCGCAAGGTTTATCAACGCGCCTTGCAACTGGCGGCGGGGCTTGACCGGCCCGATGGGGCTGAGGATTGAACCGGCTTTCGTGGTGATGGCTGCAAAAAGGTGAAGGATGGTAACGGGTATGAAGACGGGGATGGGCGTGCGGCAACTGGCCTTCGATTTTTCGGCGGCTCCGGCACCGGTGTTGCGAACGCGGCGGCAGGAGCGGGGATTGCGGGCCTGGCTCTCGGGTCAGGCGGCAGAGGAGACGGTGGCGCGCCTTTACGAGGCGCGCGGGATCACGGTTCTGGCGCGGCGCTGGCGGGGCGAGAGCGGCGAGATCGACCTGGTGCTACGCGCGCCGGACAGCTATGTTTTTTGCGAGGTCAAGAGCGCGCCAAGCTTTGATGCGGCGCTGGCGCGGCTGCGGCGCGGGCAGTTGGAGCGCATCTATCACGCGGCCTCGGAATATATCGGCCTCACCCCCGAGGGGCAGCTTGCGCCGGTGCGCTTCGACGTGGCGGCGGTCGATGCGACCGGGGCGGTTGACCTGCGCGAGGCGGCCTTCGGTCATTTCTGAATTGCGCCCTGTCGCGGCTTGGCCCATGAAAGGGTGAAACCACCATGCGGGGAGTGCAATGAAGGTCGCCTTTCAGATGGACCCGATCGCGCCGGTCGATATCGCCGCGGACAGCACGTTTCGGCTTGCGCTCGAGGCGCAGGAGCGGGGGCATGAGCTGTTTTATTACACGCCGGAGCGGCTCGCCTATGAGGAGGGGCGGGTGACGGCGCGGGGTTGGCCGCTCGGCGTGCAGCGGGTGCGGGGGGATCATTTTACCCTCGGCGAGGAATGCCATGTCGATCTTGGCGCGTTCGACGTGGTGTGGCTGCGGCAGGATCCGCCGTTCGACATGTTCTACATCACCACCACGCATCTGTTGCAGCGGCTGAGCCCCGGCACTCTGGTGGTGAACGATCCGTTCTGGGTGCGCAATTTCCCTGAAAAGCTGCTGATTCTCGATTTTCCCGACCTGATGCCGCCGACTGCAATCGCCCGCGATATCGGCACGATTCGTGATTTTCGCGCGCGGCATGGCGACGTGATCCTCAAGCCGCTTTACGGCAATGGCGGGGCAGGGGTGTTTCACCTGCCCGAGAGCGATCGCAACCTTGCGAGCCTGCACGAGATGTTCACCGGGTTTTCGCGCGAGCCGCTGATCGTGCAGAAATACCTCCCCGCCGTGAGCCGGGGCGACAAGCGGGTGATCCTTGTCGATGGCATGCCCATCGGTGCGATCAACCGGGTGCCCGCGCAGGGCGAGACGCGCTCGAACATGCATGTCGGTGGGCGTGCCGAGAAGGTGGAGTTGACCGCGCGCGACCGCGAGATATGCGACCGGATCGGGCCGCTTCTGCGCGAGAAGGGGCAGGTTTTCGTGGGTATCGACGTGATCGGCGACTACCTGACCGAGATCAACGTGACCTCGCCCACCGGGTTGCAGGAGTTGGAGCGGTTCGACGGCACCAACGGCGCTGGCCTGATCTGGGATGCGATCGAGGCGCGGCGGGGGTGAGCCTCGCGCGGCCCCTTCTCAACGCCTGGCTGCGGCTGACGGAAAAGCGGCGCTTGACGCGGGAGCAGGACCCGGTTGCGCTCAGGCGCTCTTTCGAGGTCAAGGCGCGGCTGTTCTTTCATGCGCCGCGCGGCACCGGGTTTGCCCGCGAGAGTATTGCGGGCGTGCCGGTGCAATGGGTGGCGGCGCGCGGAGTGGCGCGGGGGGCCGGTCCTGTGATCTTGTATTTCCACGGGGGTGGCTATGTCTTTGGCTCGTCCGACACGCATCGCGCGATGCTGGGCCTTCTGTCGTCGGAGACGGGCTTGCCCGCCTGCCTGCCGGATTATCGGCTTGCGCCCGAGCATCCCTTTCCGGCGGCTGTCGAGGATGGGCTGGCGGTGTGGCGGGCGCTGGCGGCGCGGCCCGGTGGCGTCATCCTTGGCGGGGACAGTGCCGGGGGCGGGCTGGCGCTGGCGGTTCTAGCCGAGGGGCTGCGGCAGGGTTTGCCGCCGCCGCGCGGCCTGTTCGCGTTCTCGCCGCTCACCGATCTGACCTTTTCGGGCGAGAGCCTGCGCCAGAACGCGCGTGCCGATGTGATGCTGCCCGCGTCGCGGGCCGAGGAGATCGCGACGCTTTATCTTCAGGGGGCGGCGGCGGATGATCCCCGCGCCTCGCCGCTTCTTGCCGATTTCACCGGCGCGCCGCCGGTCTGGCTGGTGGTGGGCGACACCGAGATCCTGCGCGACGATACCCGCCGGATGGCGGCGCGGCTGCGGGCGCAGGGCGTGGCGGTGGCCGAGCGGATCGAGGGAGATCTGCCCCATGTCTGGCCGATCTTTCACAATATCCTGCCCGAGGCGCGTGCGAGCCTGCGCGATGTTGCGGGATGGATCAGGTCTCTTTGATCCCGGCGATGCGAAAGCTGGCGGCCTCGGCGACATGGGGGTGGCGCACGGTGTCGGAGCCGTCGAGATCGGCGATGGTGCGGGCTACGCGCAGCACCCGGTGATAGCCCCGCGCGGTGAGGCCGAAGCGGTCGGCGAGGCGGGTGAGCAGAGCGCGGCCCTCGGCGTCGGGGGTGGCGATTTCTTCGAGGGCCTCGCCTTCGGCATCGGCATTGAGGCGCATGTCGGGCCGGGCGGCAAACCGCGCCCGTTGCACCGCCCGCGCCGTCGCGACCCGCTCTGCCACCTGCGCCGAAGGGGCCCCCGAGGCGGGCAGGTCAAGATCGGAAAACGCCACCGGCGGCACCTCGATGCGCAGGTCGAACCGGTCCATCAGTGGCCCCGAGACGCGGCCCATGTAATCCTCGCCGCAATTGGGCGCGCGCGAGCAGGCGCGGGCCGGATCGGTCAGGTGGCCGCATTTGCAGGGGTTGGCGGCGGCCACCAGAAGGAAGCGGCAGGGGTAGCTCACATGGGCATTGGCGCGCGCGATCATCACCGTGCCGGTCTCGAGCGGCTGGCGCAGGGTTTCTAGCACCGCGCGGGGAAATTCGGGAAATTCGTCCATGAACAGCACACCGTTATGCGCGAGGCTGATTTCGCCCGGCTTGGCGCTGCGCCCGCCGCCGGTGATCGCGGCCATCGAGGCGGTGTGATGCGGCTCGCGGAACGGGCGGGTGCGGCTGATCCCGCCCTCGGAAATGAGGCCCGCGACCGAGTGGATCATCGAGGTTTCCAGCGCCTCGGTGGCGCTGAGTGGTGGCAGGATGCCGGGCAGCCGCGCCGCCAGCATGGATTTGCCCGAGCCGGGCGGCCCGGACATCAGCAGGTGGTGGCGGCCTGCGGCGGCGATTTCCAGCGCGCGTTTGGCGCGTTCCTGCCCCTTGACGTCGCGCAGGTCGCGGCCCGGCGGCGGGGCGGTCACCTCGCCCGGCGTGGCCGGGGCGAGGATGCGCTCGCCGGTGAAATGGCGCACCACCTCCCCCAGCGAGGCGGCACCGATCACCTGTGCCGCATCGACCCAGGCCGCCTCTGGCCCCGAGGCGCGGGGGCAAAGGAGCAGGCGCCCCTCGGCGGCGGCGGCCATTGCCGCCGGCAGCGCACCCGTCACCGCGATGAGCGAGCCGTCGAGCGACAATTCGCCCAGCGCCGTGGTGCCTTCGGCTGCGTCGGCGGGGATGATTTCGAGCGCGGCGAGCAGGGCAAGTGCGATGGGCAGGTCGAAATGGCTGCCCTCCTTGGGCAGGTCGGCGGGCGACAGGTTGACCGAGATGCGCCGCGACGGCAGCGCGATGGCCAGCGCCGAGAGCGCCGCGCGCACCCGCTCGCGCGCCTCGGACACGGCTTTGTCGGGCAGGCCCACGAGCGAGAAGCCGGGAAGGCCGGGCAGGACCGCGCATTGCACCTCGACGGTGCGCGCTTCGACCCCCTCGAAGGCCACGGTATAGGCGCGTGCGACCATGTGCCCTCCGCCGGTTGTGGAAACATGGTTAATGCCTAGCGCGGCAGGCGTTTAGGAATGGTTAACGCGGGCCAGGGCCGTTCACGGCCAGATTACCGCGAGATAGAGGGCATAGCCCGCCAGCAGCAGCGCCCCCTCGCTGCGCGCGATGCGCAGCCCGGTGGCCGCGACCACCACCAGCAGCACCGTCACCGCGAGCATCACCGGCGCATCGAAACCCGCGATCGCGGCGGGCACGGGGGTGGGCGCGATCAGCGCCGTTATCCCGCCGATCCCGAGGATGTTGATGATGTTGGAGCCGACGATATTGCCGAAGGCCACGTCGCCCTGTCGCCGGAGCGCCGCCATCACCGAGGTCACAAGCTCGGGCATGGAGGTGCCGATGGCGACGATGGTGAGGCCGATCACCGTCTCGGGGATGGCAAAGGACTGCGCCAGCGCCACCGCCCCGCGCACCAGCGCCGCCCCGCCGCCGATCACCAGCGCCAGCCCGCCGAGCGTGAGCAGCAGCGGCACGAGGAGCGCGCCACGGCGCGCGGGGCCGGGGGCGAGGGCAGGATCGAGTGCCGCGAGGGCGGTCTGCTTGTCATGGAGGGCACCGCCATCCGATGCACGCTCCTGCCGGAAGGCGAGCGCGGTATAGGCGGCCAGCGCCAGCAGGAAGGCCGCGCCGAGGCCGCGCGACATCGGCACGAAGGCGGCGAGCGCGGTGAACAGGGCGGCCACCGCCAGCATCACGCCCGCGTCGCGTTTCAGCGCCGGGGCCGCCACGATGATCGGGAAGACCAGCGCCGAGACCCCGGCGATCAGCAGGATATTGGCGATGTTGGAGCCGACGATATTGCCCCACGCGATGCCCGGCGCGCCCGCAAGCGCCGCCTGCACCGAGGTGACAAGCTCGGGCGTGGAGGTGCCGAAGCCCACCAGCGTCAGCCCGATGACCAGCGGCGACACGCCCAGGCGTTCGGCCACGCGCACCGCCCCGCGCACCAGAAGATCACCGCCCGCGATGAGCAGCACGAGCCCGCCTGCGAGCGGGAGCCAGATGTCGATCATGGTGCCATGCCTTTCGATCTGCGGGGCCGAGGGTATCTGGCCCCGCGCCGGGGCGGGATCAATGGGGCTGCAAAGGGATATTTTCGCGGGGCTGTCGGGGCCTGTCAGGTGCTGGTTCCGCGCCGCGTGGCCAGCGCGGCGATGGCGGGGGGCAGCAGGTGCTCGGGGTCGGTCTGCGTGACCGGCACGCCCTGCGCCGCAAGAGCCGTGGCGCGTGGCGTGGTGGCCTGTGCGGGGCCGATCAGCGTGACGCCCTGGCCCAGCCAGTAGGGCCGCGCGGCGGCCAGTTCGGCACCCAGCAGGTGGCCGGTGAGTGCGGCGGGCGCGCCCGAGACCTGCGCCGCGCGCAAATGCGCGGCGAGGCGTTCGGGGCGGCTCAGCGTGTCTGCAATGGCTTGGTCGTCGGCGCTGTCTGCGGCGTCGAGGGCGGTGGCGAGGCGGGGGGTGAGGAAGCTTTGGCAACTGACCGCCTCGCCCGCGCTAAGATGCACCCAATGGGCGAGCGTCGGGGTGAGCACGCAGGCGATACCGTCGTGATGGGGCGGCGCGCCCGCAAGCCCGATCAGCAAGAGCCGCACCCAGCCGTCGAGGCAATCGGGCGGCGCGTGTTGCGTGAGGCCGGGCAGGCCGGGGCCGACACGCTCGGGCAGGAGCGGCGCGGGCAGCGCGGCGGCCACGCCCTCGCCCACGCGCAGCACCGGGCCGGGGGCGTCGAGCGCGGCGAGGGCGGCATCGGCGGTGTCGCCCCGCGCCTCATGCAGGATGCGCGCCCCGTCGAGCGCCAGCGCGCGGCCCGTGGTGCCGTCATGGCCGCAGAGCCGCCAGCGGCTCATTGCTGCGCGCGAAGCCGCGCCACGAGCCCGGACATGTCGTAGCCCGCCGCCGAGGTGGCGCTCAGGATACCTTCGGCCCCGAGCGTGTCGTAGTTGATCAGGCTCCACATCATGGTGCAGCGCGTGCCGGTGCGGCAATAGGCGAGCATCGGCTTGGGGCTTTTGTCGAGCGCCTCGCGGAAGGCGGCGACATCGGCCTCGGTCATGGTGGCGGAGGTGAAGGGCACGCAGCACATCTCGAGCCCGGCGGCGCGGGCGGCCTCGGCCACGGCGGCCTCCTCGGGCTGGCCGGGGTCTTCGCCATCGGGGCGGTTGCACATGATCGTGCGGAACCCGGCGGCGACGATGGCGGGGATGTCCGCAGGCGTGATCTGGGCTGAAACGGCAAAATTCTCGGTGATCTGGTGCGGCTCCATCGGGCATCCTTGTGGTTTGGGGTCTGGTCAGGCGGACTATGCCCGCAAAGTCGGGCCGAGATCAATGCCGTGCGCTTGCCGGACCGCAGGGCGCGGGATATGCAAGGGGTCAAAGCAGGGACAGGAGCGGGCGGCATGGGCGATCTTGCGGGTATTGTCATCAACGGTGCATCGGGCAGGATGGGGCGGATGCTGGCGCAGGTGGTGGGCGAGAGCCGTCAGGCGCGGCTCATCGGCGCGCTGGAGCGGCCCGGCCATGACTGGATCGGGCAGGATCTTGGCCGCGCGATGGGCGGGGCCGAGACCGGCGTGATGGTGAGCGACGATCCGCTTGAGCTTGTGGCGCGGGCCCATGCGGTGATCGACTTTACCGCGCCCGCCGCGAGCGTGGAGATGGCCACGCTGACGGCGCAGGCGCGGGTGGTGCATGTAATCGGCACCACGGGGTTTGACGAGGCCGGGCTGAAGCGCATCGCGGCGGCGGCGCGGCACGCGGTGATCGTGCGCGCGGGCAATATGAGCCTTGGGGTCAACCTGTTGGTGCAGATGACGAAAAAGGTGGCGGCCGCGCTCGATGAGGCATTCGATATCGAGATCGTCGAGGCCCATCACAACCAGAAAGTCGATGCCCCCTCGGGCACCGCGCTGATGCTGGGCGAGGCCGCCGCCGAGGGACGCGGCGTGGTGCTGGATCATGTCGCCGACCGCGGTCGCGACGGGATCACCGGCAAGCGTGAGCGGGGCCATATCGGCTTTGCCGCGCTGCGCGGCGGTGACGTGGTGGGCGAGCATGACGTGATCTTTGCCGGGGCGGGCGAGCGGGTGATCCTGCGCCATGTCGCCACCGACCGGGCGATTTTCGCACGCGGGGCGCTGCGCGCGGCGCTTTGGGGGCAGGGACGCGCGCCCGGCGAATACGATATGATGGATGTGCTGGGCCTCTCGGACAGGTGATCCGGGCGGCGCATTGCCGCGTATCAAGATCAGGCATGCATGCATGAAGGGTCTTGGGCGATGCGATTTCTGGCCGTCATCATCGGGTTGCTGTTGATCTCTGGCGCGGCGCGGGCAGAGTTTGCACCGGTGACCGAGCGTCATCGGTTCGTGTCGTTGATCGAGGGGCGCGACCTCACGCGGTTCGGGATCCGGCTCGAGGTGACGCCCGATGGCCGCATCCGGGGCCGCGCCTTTGGCCGGGATGTCACGGGGGCGTGGCGCTGGACTGAGGGATATTTCTGCCGTGATCTGTATTGGGGCAGCATGGAGCTTGGCGCCAATTGTCAGGCGGTGCGCGCACGCGGCAACACGCTGCGATTCATTTCGGACCAAGGCACCGGGCAATATGCCGATCTTGTCCTGCGCTGAGCGGGGGCGACGCGGCGCAGTGTTGAGTGCGCGCGCCGCATACTGAAGCGCGGCAAGTGGGCACCGGCCGGAGCATCCATGCGAAACAATGGCTGACGGTCGTCACGATTGCATCGCTATCGCGGATAATGCCCTGAAATCTCTGAAACATTGCGCCAAAAATGCCCGGATTGCCGGTCATGACAGGGCTTGAGTGTCAGGTTGCGGTTGCCGGTGCGGTGGCGCGGCCCTGACGGCCCTGAACGCGAGGTGACGCCCATGACCATAGCCCGCTTTGGCGCTGAGCTTCCATATCCGTCACCGGCCCCCGCCGCACGGGTCGAGGAACGGCGCGCCTATACCTGTTTTTGGCGCGATGCCGGGGCGTGCGTGCAGGTGCAAGAGCATAGCGCGCCGGCGCTGCCGCTGCTCGATGCTGCCCATGCCGCCTTTGCGCGGGGCGCGCTCGTATCCACCCCGCGCGGGCCGGTCGCGGTGGAGGATATGTTGCCCGGCGACATGGTTGTTACCGGGTCGGGCGGCGCGGCCCCGGTGGTCTGGATCGGCTCTGTCACCCTGCGCCCGGACCGCTTTGGCGACGGGGTGACGCTCACGCGCGTGATGGCCGATGCCTTTGGCCTCGGGCGGCCTCTGGCCGATCTGATGTTGGGCCCCGGTGCGCGGCTGTTGAGCCGCCCGCGCCAGTTGCGCGCGCGCCTTGGCGGGGATGGGGTGCTCACCCCGGCTCGCGCCATGGCCGACGGGGCGCACGCGATCCGCATGGTCGCGCGGCAGCCGGTGACATTCTACCATCTCGCCCTGCGCCGCCATGCCGGGATCGTGGTCAACGGGCTTGAAAGTGAAAGCTTTCACCCCGGCTCCGGGTTCGAGCGCGGCCTTGACGCAGCCACGTTGCGGCAGATCATGCGGGCCTTCCCCCACCTGTCGCAACCGGGCGATTTCGGGCCGCTGTCACAGATGCGCCTGCCGCTCGACGCGCCCGAAACGCTCGATCTTCTCTGAACGCGGCCAGTGCTCAGGCCAGTCGTGCTCAGGCGGGCTGTTCCAGCCGTGCCTCGAGAATATCAAAGGGCACGCCCGGCTCGTCCTTGGCCCCGCGAATGACTAGGGATGTCTTGACGCTGGCCACGTTGTCGGCGGCGGTCAACTCCTCGGTGAGAAACCGCTGAAAGGTCGAAAGATCGGGCGCCACGCATTTGAGGATGAAATCCACCTCGCCATTCAGCATGTGGCATTCGCGCACCAGCGGCCAGGCCCGGCAGCGCGCCTCGAACGCCGAAAGATCGGCCTCGGCCTGGCTTTGCAGGCCGACCATCGCGAAAACCTGCACCTCGAAGCCCAACTCGCGCGCGTCGATATCGGCGTGGTAGCCGCGGATATAGCCCTGTTCCTCGAGCGCGCGGACCCGGCGCAGGCAGGGTGGTGCGGAAATCCCGACGCGCTTGGCCAGTTCCACATTGGTCATCCGGCCATCGCCCTGCAATTCCGCCAGTATCTTGCGGTCGATCGGATCGAGACGCGTGCCCGCCATTGCGGCCTCCTGCTTATTTTCGCAGATGTTATAGCAGCCCGGCGGGCGCGCGCAATTATCTTTCGCAGTTGCGCAAGATAATGTCGGGGCACGGCCCCTGCTGGTGGCGCAATGCCGCCTTGCAAGGGGTTACATGCCCCGCGCCGCGCCGCTATATCTGCGCGCGAACCCCGAATTTCAGAGAGAGCCGCCATGCCGCAGACACGTCACACCAAATGCCTCATCATCGGCTCCGGCCCGGCGGGCTATACCGCTGGGGTCTATGCCGCGCGCGCCATGCTCTCGCCCCTCCTCGTGCAGGGAATCGAGCCGGGCGGGCAGCTCACCACCACCACCGAGGTCGAGAACTGGCCCGGCGATACCGAGGTGCAAGGCCCCGACCTGATGGTGCGGATGGAGGCCCATGCCAAGGCTATGGGCTGCGAGATCGTGGGCGATATCATCACCGATCTGGACGTGGAAAGCCGCCCCTTCGTGGCGCGCGGCGACAGCGGGGCCACCTATACCGCCGATGCCGTGATCCTCGCCACCGGGGCGCGCGCCAAATGGCTGGGGCTGGAGAGCGAGGAGGCGTTCAAGGGCTTTGGCGTCTCGGCCTGTGCCACCTGCGACGGGTTCTTCTATCGCGGGCAGGAGATCGTGGTGGTGGGCGGCGGCAACACGGCAGTTGAGGAGGCGCTGTTTCTCACCAACTTTGCCTCCAAGGTGACGCTGATCCATCGCCGTGACGAATTGCGCGCCGAGAAGATATTGCAGGATCGCCTGCTCAAACACCCCAAGATCGAGACGCTGTGGTTTCACACGCTCGACGAGGTGGTGGGTGGTGACAATCCCAAGGGCGTCGAGGGCGTGCGCCTGCGCCATGTCGAGACCGGCGCGATCACCGAGATTGCGTGCAAGGGCGTGTTCATCGCCATCGGCCATGCGCCCGCGAGCGAGTTGGTCAAGGGCAAGGTCGAGATGCATCACGGCGATTACGTGCGTGTCGAGCCGGGCAGCACGCGGACCTCGGTGCCGGGGCTGTTCGCTGCCGGAGACCTCACCGATCACGTCTACCGGCAGGCGGTGACCAGCGCCGGGATGGGCTGCATGGCCGCGCTCGATGCCGAGCGGTGGCTCGCCGAACAGGACGGCTAACAGGCCGGGGGCGCTGCCCCCGCCGCCCTTGCAGGGCGGCCCCCCCGAGGTATTTCGGCCAAGAAGAAACCGGGCGGGTGTTCATGCTTTGTTAGCGGATCGTGCGCTATGGTCCCGGCAAGGTCGAGAGAACGGGATGCCGGAGCATGGACGCACCACCAGCACGGATCGAGGCCGCGCGCCCGCGCGGCGCGGCGGCGCACCTGACACGCGCGCAAAAGGCGGCGATCATCGTGCGCTTTCTGATGAACGAGGGGGCGGATGTGTCGCTCGCCGATCTGCCGGACGAGCTGCAGGCGCGGCTGACCACGCAGATGGGCTCCATGCGCTATGTCGATCGCGGCGCACTGGCCGAGGTGGTGGCCGAATTTGCCAATGAACTCGAGGGGATGGGGCTGACCTTTCCGCGCGGTCTGCCCGGTGCGCTATCTGCGCTTGACGGGCGGATCAGCCCGCAGACCGCGGCGCGCCTGCGCAAGGAGGCGGGGGTGCGCCAATATGGCGACCCATGGGCGCTCATCAAGGCCACCGATGCCGCCACGCTCAAACCGATCCTTGAGGAAGAGAGCGCCGAGGTCGCCGCCGTCATCCTGTCCAAGCTCGATGTCGCGCGCGCCGCCGATCTGCTCGGGCTGCTGCCCGGCCCGGTGGCGCGGCGCATCACCTATGCCATTTCGCAGACCGGCTCTGTCTCTCCGCAAGCGGTGGACCGGATCGGGCTGGCGCTGGCGGCGCAGCTTCAGGATGTGCCGCAAAGCGCCTTTGCCGATGGCGCGGTGGAGCGTGTGGGCGCGATCCTGAACTATTCCGCTGCCGCGATCCGCGACGAGGTGCTGGAAGGGCTGGAAGAGACAGATCAGGATTTCGCCGCGCTGGTGCGGCGGGCGATCTTTACCTTCGTCCACCTGCCCGACCGCGTGAAACCGGTCGATGTGCCGCGCATCCTGCGCGAGGTGGATCAATCCTTTCTGGTCGATGCGCTGGCCGGGGCGCAGGATGGCGCGCTTGCCCCGGTGGCGGAATTCCTGCTCGCGAACATGTCCAGGCGCCTCGCCGAGGCGCTGCGCGAGGAGATCGCGGAGCGCGGCCGCGTCCCCCCGCGCGAGGCCGAGGCGGCGCAGACCGAGATCGTCAATGCGGTGCGGCGGCTCGAAGCGGCGGGCGAGATCAGCCTTGTGCGCCCCGATGAGGAGGAGGGCGAGGATGGCTAACCGGTATTCGATCAAGCCGAGGCCCGTCGCGCCTGTCGTCATTCCGAGCGCGATGTTGCGCGCGCTTCTGGCGTGTTTATACACTGTGCTTCATGTGGACAGCCTGCACCGAAGGAGAGCGGGTTTTGGATATCCCCGACCTGAGCCATCTCGCCGTGCCGGGAACCCTCATCGCGGTCAAAGTGACGCCAAAAGCGTCGCGCACGAGGCTGGTGTCGGATGGTGCGATCTGGCGCGCCTATGTCACCGTCGCGCCGGAGGATGGCAAGGCCAACGCCGCTGTGCAGGGGCTATTGGCCAAGGCGCTTGGGGTGGCAAAATCGCGGGTGGTGCTGCTGCGCGGGCAGACATCGCGCGACAAGCTCTTCGAGATCACCTGAGCGGTCTCAGCCCTCGGCCATCCAGCGGATATGCCGCGTGCCGCGGGCATCGGCGAGGGCGATCTGCCTTTGGCGTTCGCGAAAGCGGGCCTTGTCGGCGGCGCTCGTCTCGTGGGCGCAGTGATGACAGGCAACCCCCGGCTCGAACTCGGGGCGGGCGCGATCCTCGGGCAGGATCGGGCGGCGGCAGGCGTGGCAGAGCAGATGGGGGCCGGGGCGCAGCCCGTGGGTCACCGACACCCGCCCGTCAAAGACGAAACACGCCCCGTGCCACAGGCTTTGGCTTGCAGGCACCTCTTCGAGATATTTCAGGATGCCGCCCTTGAGGTGGTAGACATTCTCCATCCCCTCGCCGAGGAGGTAATTCGTTGATTTCTCACAGCGAATCCCACCGGTGCAGAACATCGCCACGCGCTTTCCCGCGAAGCGGTGCCTGTTGGCCTGCCACCACGCGGGAAAGTCGCGAAAGCTGTCGGTGCCGGGGTCGATCGCGCCCTCAAAACTGCCGATCGCGACCTCGTAGGCGTTGCGCGTGTCGATCACCGCCACATCCGGCGCGCGGATCAGATCGTTCCAATCGGCGGGGGCTACATAATGCCCGCTGCGCGCGCGCGGATCGACATCGGCCATGCCCATCGTGACGATCTCGCGCTTCACGCGCACCTTCATCCGCCCGAAAGGCGGCGTGGCGCTGTGGCTGTCCTTCCACTCCAACCCGGCGCAGCCCGGCAGGCCGCGCAGGTGGTCGAGCACGCGGGCAACCCCGTCGCAAGGCCCTGAAATCGTGCCGTTAATTCCCTCTCGTGCCAGCAGGAGCGTGCCGCGCACGCCCGCCGCCTCGCAGAGTTCAAGGAGCGGCGCGCGCAGGGCGCGTGGGTCCGGCAAGCGGGTGAAATGGTAGAGCGCGGCGATCCGATACATGGCGCGGGATTTACGCGCTGGGCCGCGCCGGGGCAAGCCCTGCTGCCATTGACGATGCAGGCGGGGCTGCTTACCCATGATGGCGACAGGAGATGTGCCCATGACAACCGCGCTCGTCATCATCGACGTTCAGAACGATTTCTGCCCCGGAGGCGCGCTGGCGGTGCCCGGCGGTGATGAGATCGTGCCCGGAATCAATATTTTAATGAATAATTTCAAAGATATAATCCTCACGCAGGACTGGCACCCGGCGGCGCATTCCTCGTTCGCGTCATCGCATCCGGGCAAGGCACCGTTCGACATGGTGGAGATGGCGTATGGGCCGCAGGTGCTGTGGCCGGATCATTGCGTGCAGGGAAGCCGGGGGGCGGCGTTTCATGACGGGCTCGATACGGCCCGTGCCGGGCTTATCATTCGCAAGGGTATGTCATTGAAAATAGACAGTTATTCGGCGTTTTTCGAGAATGACAGGACGACGGCGACCGGGCTTGACGGCTATCTTCAGACGCGGGGTATCACGGCGCTCGTGATGGTAGGGCTGGCCACGGATTTTTGCGTGCAATTCTCGGCACTTGACGCGGCAAGGCTGGGCTATGCGGTGACCGTGCGGCGCGATCTGTGCCGGGCGATCGACCTTGACGGATCGCGCGCGGCGGCGGAGGCGGCGATGAGCGCGGCGGGGGTGATGCTTGAGTGAACCGACCGGTTCCGCGCGCGAGGCGCAGGGTTCGGGCGGGTCTGCGGGCGGATCACCGCTCGCCCGCGACATAAGGTCTTGTCGTTTATGTGCCGAGCGATTCGCCGCGACCGAGACCGGGCACGCCCCGCGCCCGGTGGTCTGGTTCCGGCCCACGGCGCGGCTCTTGATTGCCGGGCAGGCACCGGGGATGCGGGTGCATGTCTCGGGGCGGCCCTTCGATGACCCGTCCGGCGCGCGGCTGCGCGACTGGCTGGGGCTGGACGAGGCCACCTTTTACGATCGCGACCGGGTGGCGATCGTGCCGATGGCGTTCTGCTTTCCGGGCTATGACGCCAAGGGGGCCGACCGGCCACCGCCCGCGATCTGCGCGCGCACATGGCACGCGCGGGTGATGGCGGAGCTGGGCGAGGTGGCGCTCACGGTGCTGGTGGGCGGGCACGCGCAGCGCTATCACCTTGGCACGCGCAAGGGGGTGAGCGAGGTGGTGCGCGGCTGGCGTGACCATGCACCGCGGCTCTTTGCCTTGCCGCACCCGTCGTGGCGCAATACCGCGTGGCTGAAGCGCAACCCGTGGTTCGGGGAAGAGGTGCTCCCGGCGTTGCGGGGCGCGGTGCGAAAGGTGCTGGAATGAGCGAGATGGGCGAGACGACCGCGCTTGATGCGGCGCACGCGGCGATGGAGGCCGCGCCCGAGGATGAGGCCGCGCGGCTGCGGTTCTACGAGCGACTGGCGGCGAGCGAGCTGTGCCTGTTGCTGAATGCCGAGGCCGAGGGCGACCGGATCGACCCGGTGGTGATCGCGCCCGAGGGGCGGGACTGCGTGCTGGTCTTTGACAGCGAGGCGCGGCTGGCGGCCTTCGCGGGCGGCCCCGCGCCCTATGCCGCGCTGTCGGGGCGGGTTCTGGCGGCGATGCTGGCGGGGCAGGGCATGGGGCTGGGGCTCAATCTGGGGGTCGCGCCCTCGGCGATCCTGCTGCCTGCCGAGGCGGTGGCATGGCTGGCGGAGGTGCTGGCCGGGAGGCCAGAGGAGGTGGCGGCGCGCCCGGTGGAGATATCGGTGCCGAAGGGGCTGCCGGAGGCGGTGTTGCAGGCGCTCGATGCGCGGCTGGCGGGCATGGCGGGGATGGCGCGCGCGGCGTGGCTGGTGGGCGTGCGCTACGAGGGCGGCGGGCGCGGGCATCTGCTGGGCTTTGTGGGCGCGGTGCCGGGGGCCGAGGGGGCGCTGGCGCGGGCGGTCTCAGAAGTGCTGGCGTTTTCCGGGCTGGAGGCGGCGGCGCTCGATGTGGGGTTTTTCGAGGCCAGCGACCCGGTGCTGGCGCGGATGGCGGTTTGCGGGTTGCGGTTTGATTTGCCCGAGATGGCGGTGCCTGCGCGCAAGCCGCCGGGATCGGACCCGGAGCAGCCGCCGCGATTGCGGTAGCGGCAAGGCCCGCGTCTTGTCCGCGTATGGGGGGCTTGATCGGTCAGAGATCCTCGCTCGGGTCAGGCCCGAGGATGAGGGGTGGCTCAATACCCCGCGCGGGGGTGGGTTGAGGCAGAAGGGGATGTTGAAGGATTGCCGCGCATCGACGGGCTGCGGTGCGGCGATCCAACGTCAGTTTGGGTGCGCTTTATGGTGCCAAATACGAAAAACCTTATACCGACAGCCTTTTGCGCTGACTCTCGAGGGTCTTTGCCCGCTCTTTCGGAGGTGATTCAGTGCCATCGAGGCAATGGAGGGCTCACAGGCGGTGGAGATCACACGAAACGACCGGACGGCGGGGGGGCGAGCGGTCG
>NZ_JBEPPX010000030.1:0-36403 GCF_040547535.1 Roseovarius sp. MBR-78 | reverse complement strand
TGGGAGGCATAAGGCCGTCAGCCGACCACGACATCCAGCCTCACCCAAATCGCACCGCTGCGTGGCAGCGAAAACGGTCAAAAATCGAGGTGCCCCTTATGCAAAGTCGGAGGGCAGCACCCCCTCGGGGATGTTCTGATAGCAGACGGGCCGCAGGAAGCGGCGGATGGAGAGCGTGCCGACGGAGGTCGCGCCGAAATTGGTCGAGGCGGGATAGGGGCCGCCATGAACCATCGCGTCGCAGACCTCGACGCCGGTGGGAAAGCCGTTGGCCAGAATGCGCCCGGCCTTGCGTTCCAGCACCGGCAGCAGGGCGCGCCCCAGATCCGCATCGCCCGCATCCATATGCAATGTGCAGGTCAGCTGGCCCTTCAGGCTGCGCGCAATGGCCTGCATCTCGTCCTCGTCCTCGACCAGAACGATAAGGCCGAGCGGGCCGAACACCTCTTCGCCAAGCGCCTCGTTGGCCAGCCACGCCTTGCCGGTGGTGACAAAAAGATAGGGCGTGGCGTGGCGCAGATCGCAGGTAGAGCCCAGCAGTTCCTGCACGCCCGCGCTGCCGGCCACCCGGTCGCGCCCGTCGCGATAGGCGGTGGCGATGCCGTCGGTCAGCATGGTCTGCGCGCCGACGGGGGCCAGCGCCTGTGTCGCGGCCTTGGCAAATGCCTCGGCCTCGGCACCCTTGATCAGAACCGCGATGCCGGGATTGGTGCAGAACTGCCCCGCGCCCATGGTCAGCGACGCGGCCCAGCCTTCGGCAATCCCCGCCCTGCGCGCGGCAAGCGCCTCGGGCAGGATGAACATCGGGTTGACGCTGCCCAGCTCGCCGAAGAACGGGATCGGCTCGGGGCGTTGCGCGCACAGATCGAACAGGGCGCGCCCGCCGCCCAGAGAGCCGGTAAAGCCGACAGCCTTGATGAGCGGGTGCTGCACCAGCGTCTGACCGACCTCGCGCGTGCCGCCCTGAACAAGGCTGAACGTGCCGGGATGGACCCCGCAGCGCGTGATCGCGGCATGGATCGCCTCGGCCACGATTTCCGATGTTCCGGGATGGGCGCCGTGACCCTTGACGACGACAGGGCAGCCCGCGGCAAGCGCGGCGGCGGTATCGCCCCCGGCAACCGAGAAGGCCAGCGGGAAATTCGACGCGCCAAACACCGCGACCGGGCCGATGGGCCGCTGCATCATCCGCAGGTCGGGGCGCGGCATGGGCGCGCGCTCGGGCAGCGCCGCATCATGGCGACGGTCAAGGTAATCGCCCTTGAGGATATGCTCGGCAAAAAGCCGCAACTGCCCCACGGTGCGCCCGCGCTCACCTTGCAGCCGCGCCTCGGGCAGGCCGGTTTCCTGGCTGCCGATAAGGGTGATCGCCTCGGCGCGGGCCTCGATCTCGTCGGCGATGGTGTTGAGAAGCGCTGCGCGATCCTCGCGGCTGCTATAGCCGAAGGACCAGAACGCCTCTTCTGCCGCAAGACAGGCCGCGTTAACGAGTGCGGGCGTGCCAATGCTGAATTCATGGGCAGGCCCGTGCGCGGGCTCGGACTGAAAGCTTGCCTCGCCAGCAACCCAATCGCCCGCGATCAGGTGCTTGCCATGGGGGGTGAATGTCTCGTCGAGCATGTCGTGCTCCTTTTCAGGTCAGGCCCTTGGCGGCCATGAATGTGTTGAGTTCAACCCTTGTGGATCGGCTCGTTGGTGAACATGCCGCCCTGATAGATGCTTTGCGGGGCGTCGGCGGCGGGGCGCGGTGCGGCGGCTTCGATCTCGGCGCGAAAGAGTTCCGAATTGTCCTTCGCCCGCCAGCCGATCAGTCGCGCGGTTTCGGTGTTCCACCAGCCCGCATCATTGTCGGACACGCCCCAGATCACCGGGCAGCCCAGCATCGGCACGCGGAACACGCATTCGATCAGAGAGATGAAATCATCGGGCGACAGCCAGGTTGCCATCATCCGCCGGTCGCGCGGCTTCTCGAAACACGATCCGATGCGGATCACCGCCGTTTCCTGCCCGAACTTGGAATGATAGAGCGAGGCCATCGCCTCTCCGAAACATTTGGACACGCCATAAAGACCGTCGGGTTTGATCGGTGCCCTGGTGTCGATGCGCTCATCCTGACGGTAATAGCCGATGGTGTGGTTGGACGAGGCAAAGAGGATGCGTGGCATGCCATGCGCGCGCGCGGCCTCGTAAAGGTTGTAGACCCCGGCGATATTGCCGCGCGCGATCATCTCCCAGGGGCGTTCGACCGACACGCCGCCCAGATGCACGATCCCGTCGCACCCGCGCACCAGATCATCGACCGCATCCGCATCGCCCAGATCGCAGCGAACCACCTCTTCTTTCGGGCCGTTCGCGGGGGCCATTTCGGCGACATCCGAGAGGCGCAGCACATCGGCCATATGCCCCAGACGGGCGCGCGCCAGTTTCCCCAGATTACCGGCGGCACCGGTGATAAGCAGTCGTTTCATCGCAAACATCCCTTATTTCAACAGGTTGGGCAGCAGCATCGAAAACGCCGGAACATAGGTGACCAGCATCAGCGCCACGAGAATCGCCAGGTAGAACGGCCAGATTGTCCTGACCGCCTGCTCGATCCGGATGCCGCCGACCGCGCAGCCGACAAAAAGACAGGCCCCGACGGGGGGCGTACACAGGCCCAGCCCGAGATTCATCATCATGATCACGCCAAACTGCACCGGATCCATGCCGAGTCCCACCACCACCGGCAGGAAGATCGGCGTGCAGATCAGGATCAGCGCTGCCATATCCATGATCATCCCGAGCACCAGGAGGGTAAGATTCAGCAGCAACAGGATCACGATCGGGTTTGATGAAATAGAGGTCACGAACGTGGCCAGATTGTCCGGCACCCGGTAGAGCGCCAGCAGATAGGCAAACGACGAAGCCGTCGCCACCAGCAGCATCACCATCGCCGTCGTGCGCACCGCCGAGACAACCGCCAGCCGGAACCCCGCCCAGGTCAGTTCGCGGTAGACGAATATCGTCACCACCAGTGCCCAGATCGCGCCAAAGGCACCGGATTCGGTGACCGTCATCATCCCCGAGAGCACGCCACCGACGATGATCACCGCCGTCAGAAGGCCGGGAATGGCAACGACAAAGCTCAGCAAAAGCGCGCTCCAGCCGGGAAACTCTTCCGCCGGGTAGCCGCGTTTGACGGCGATATACCAGGCCACCAGCCCCAGACAGAGGCACATCAAGACGCCCGGTATGATCCCGGCGATAAAGAGTTGCGACACCGACACGCCGCCCGCGGCCACCGCGTAAAGGATCATGTTATGCGACGGCGGAATGACCACGCCCGCAACCGAGGATGTCACCGTGACATTCACCGCATAATCGGCGTCATAGCCCTTTTCCTTCATCACCGGCATCAGGATCGCGCCAAGCGCCGAGGTATCGGCAACCGCCGAGCCCGAAATCCCGCCGAAAAGCATCGAGGAGGCAACATTGACCACCCCGAGCCCGCCGCGCGACCGGCCCACGGCACTGGCGGCAAGCCGCACCAGCCGCCCGGCAATGCCGCCCTGCATCATCAATTCGCCCGCAAAGATGAAAAACGGAATCGCCAGCAGTGAAAACACCGAAATGCCCGACAGGATCCGCTGAAAGGCGATGAACATCGGCAGGCCTTCGTAAAGAAACCCTCCCACCGTGGCGAGGCCGAGCGCGAAGGCGACCGGCATGCCAGAAATCAGGCCAAGGGCAAAAATGCCGAAAAGGATGATCAGGCCCATTCAATGCTCCGCCAGGTCTTGGCCGCGCGCCAGCGCAGCGAGGTGAACAATTGAAAACAGCACGCTCAGCACCCCGCAAATGATCATGGGAACGGCCCGCCAACCTTCGGCGATGCCCAGCATCGGAATCCGCCGCTGCCAGGTCTTGGCGGCCAACTCATAGCCCTGCCAGGCCAGATAGCTACCAAAGACGATGACCCCGATCACCGCGATCCAGCGCAGCGGCACCCGCAGCGGCGCGGGCATCATTTCCCGCACGAAATCAATCGACAGATGCGCCTTGGTCCAGACCCCGGCGGCCCCGCCCAGAAAGGTGATCCAGACCACCAGCAGCAGGGCGGCCTGTTCAACCCATGTCGGCGTGTCGTTCAGCACATAGCGGCCAAAGACCAGCCAGCCGAAGATCGCGATCAGGGTGACCAGTTGGATACCGGCAACTGTCAGGCAGATCCGCGCTGCCAGATCGAAGAGGCGATGGATCGCCCCCGGCGGCCCGGCGTGATCGGGGAAGGTCATCTTTGGCTCCTGATGCAAGGACATGCCCCGCGCCGTTGACCGGCGGGGGGCGGGCGTGGCGGCGCGCTTACTTGGTGGCCTGAATATCCTTGATCAGCGCCTCAAGATCGGGATTGGCCGTGATGAAGCCTTCGTAGACCGGAGCCATCGCGGCCTGAAACGCCTTCGGGTCGCTCACCTCGTTCACCGAAACACCGGCGGCCTCGACCTTGGCGCGGCTGGCCTTTTCGCGTTCGGCCCAAAGCGCACGCTGTTCCTGCGCGGCATTCACAGCGGCGGCTTTCACGATCGCCTTGTCCTCGTCAGACAGGGCATCCCAGCTTGCGGTTGAGATGCACAGACATTCGGGCATAATCAGGTGATTGGTGATCGAGTAGTATTTCGCCACTTCGTAATGGTTGGAGCTTTCAAAAGACGGATAATTGTTTTCCGCCCCATCGATCACCCCGGTTTTCAGCGATTGATAGACCTCGCCATAGGCCATCGGGGTGGCATTGCCGCCCAGTTGATCGACCATGTTCACATACAGGTCGTTGTTCATCACCCGAAACTTCAGCCCCTTGACGTCA
Source organism: Roseovarius sp. MBR-78 (assembly GCF_040547535.1). Classification (NCBI taxonomy): domain Bacteria; kingdom Pseudomonadati; phylum Pseudomonadota; class Alphaproteobacteria; order Rhodobacterales; family Roseobacteraceae; genus Roseovarius; species Roseovarius sp. MBR-78. The sequence goes on along the minus strand of NZ_JBEPPX010000030.1, from coordinate 31,560 downwards.
GCAGGGGTCTTGATCGGATGTTTGGTGTTGTAAAACGACCGCGAGCCGCTGTCGAACCACGACAGCGCCACCAGCCCCTCGGCCTCAAGCGCGTCGGAAAACCGCCGCCCTATGTCGCCATCCATTGCCGTGTGCATATGATCGACATCGCGAAAGATGAATGGCAGTGAAAGCACATTGGTCGCCGCAACGATCTGACCCATCGGCCCCATGTTGAAATTGGCGAAATCCAGACCGCCATTGCGCACCTGCTCGATGGCGTCGGGTTGATCGCCCAGAACGCCGTTGTGATAGACCTCGGGTTCGATGCGGCCTTCGGTCTTGTCCGCGACCTCCTTGGCAAAGCCTTCCAGCGCGACGGAGTTCGGATAATCCTTGGGGTGGATGTTCCAGCCGCGCCACTGTTCGGCCACGGTCGGGGCCGCGACAAGGGTTGCAAGGGCGCATGACAGCGCGAATTTGGTAAAAGTCATCAAGAATCCTCCCATTCTCTCAGGCCGTTTTGCCGCCGATGCGCGAATATATGCTTAATCATCCTATGCATTGTCAATACATATGATGACATTTGTGTGGATTTGACAAATTCGTGCAAATGACGCTTAAGTCGGCAAAAAAGGATTGCGAAATGACCCAGACCAAGACAGGCGAAACGGTGCCGCGCGCGCGCGGCAATCTTGTGGCAAAGGTCGTGGCCGAACTACGCGAGCAGGTCGAAAGCGGCGCGCTTTGCGTAGGCGATCGCCTGCCCTCCGAGGCCCGCCTGACCGAGCTTTTCTCCGTCTCCCGCACGGTCATCCGCGAGGCAATTGCCACGCTGCGCGCCGATGGGTTGGTGGAGCCGCGCCAAGGGTCCGGTGTTTTCGTGCTGGCCCCGGCGGATATCGAGGCGCGCCCGTTCCAGATCATCGACGCTGACAAGATTTCCTCTATTATAGAAATGCTTGAGCTGCGCGTCGCGGTTGAAATGGAGGCGGCGGCGCTTGCCGCCACCCGCCGGTCCCCGGCGCAGGAAGAAGAGATTTACGACGCCGAAGCGCAAATTCGCGCCCTTGCCGAACAGGGCCAGCCCACGACCGAGGCGGATTTCAGATTTCACCGCGCAATTGCGCTGGCCACCAACAACCCGCGCTTTGTCGAATTTCTGGATATCCTGGGGGCCGCACTGATCCCGCGTTCCGCGCTGCGTCAGTCCGAGCGCGACCGCAGCACCGACAGTTACATTGCCCTCATCTCCTCGGAGCATCGCGCCATTGCCGACGCCATCGCCGCCGGGGATTGCGACGGCGCGCGCGACGCTATGCGCCAGCACCTGAAGGGCAGCCAGCAACGTTATCGCAGTCTTTTGCGCGACACGGTAAAATAGATCATACAAGTTATTGACACCCATCAGTCCAATCGGCTAGCTCTTGGGAAAAGCAAGATACCGGAGCGCAAGATGACCCCGAATGACCTCAAGACATCCCTTGGTGCCGGGCTTTTGTCCTTTCCCGTCACGCCTTTTGGCGCGGACGGCGCGTTCAATCGCGCGGTCTACGAGCGCCACGTGGGCTGGCTGGCGCAATACCCCGCCGCGACTCTGTTTGCGGCCGGCGGCACCGGTGAGTTCTTTTCGCTCAAACCCTCGGAAATCCCCGAAATCGTGCGGGCGGCCAAGGCCTCTGCCGGGAAAATCCCGATTGTCGCGGGCTGCGGTTACGGCACCGAAATCGCGGTCGAGATCGCGCAGGCGGCTCAGAAGGCCGGGGCGGATGGTATCCTGCTTATTCCACATTACCTGATCGACGCGCCGCAAGACGGCATTTACGTCCATGTCAAACGCGTGTGCCAATCCGTGGACATCGGTGTGATGGTCTATAATCGCGACAATTCAATCCTGCAGCCCGACACGCTTGCGCGGCTGTGCGACGATTGCCCCAACCTGATCGGGTTCAAGGACGGATCGGGCGATATCGGCCTTGTGCGCCAGATCACCGCCCAAATGGGCGACCGGCTGATGTATCTGGGCGGCATGCCGACGGCGGAGCTTTTTGCCGAAGCCTATCTCGGCGCGGGCTTTACCACCTATTCTTCGGCGGTGTTCAACTTCGTGCCCGGCCTTGCGATTGAATTCTACGACGCGCTGCGCGCCGGAAACCGCGCCCGCTGCGAGACAATCCTCAATGATTTCTTCTATCCGTTCATGCAGATCCGCAACCGCGCCAAGGGCTATGCCGTCTCGGCGATCAAGGCGGGCGTGCGCCTGCAAGGGTTCGAGGTCGGGCCGGTGCGCTCTCCGCTTACCGATCTGAGCGAAGAGGAGATGGGCATGATGCAAGACCTGATCGCGCCCTATCGGTCATGACGATCGTCGCTGTTCATACCCACCTGCTTGAGCATCGCCTTGAGACCGCGTTTGAAAGCGCGTCGATGCGATTCGACCGCCGCCAGCATCTGCTTGTGGAAATCATCTGCGCGGATGGCACCGTCGGCTGGGGCGAGTGCCTTGGCCCGGCGCGGGCCAATCGCGCAGTGGTGGAAACCTATGCCAACTGGCTTCTCGGCATGAACCCGCTCGAGACCGAAAAGATCTGGGCGGTGCTTTACAATGCCTTGCGCGATCAGGGCCAGCGTGGGCTGGCGATCACCGCATTGTCGGGCATCGACGTGGCGCTGTGGGATATCAAGGGCAAGCATTTCGGCGTGCCGGTCTCAACCCTCTTGGGCGGGCGGTTCCGCGAAAGCGTGCGCGCCTATGCCACCGGGGCCTTCAAGCGCGATGGCGTCGACCGCGCAAGCGACAACGCCGAAGAGGCCGCGCGCTATCGCGCCGCCGGGTTCCACGCGATGAAGATCAAGATCGGCTTTGGCTTTGACGAGGATCTTGCCGTGATCCGCGCCGTGCGCGACGCCATGGGCGACGAGATGCGCCTGATGATCGACGGCAATCACGGTTATGACCCGCTTGAGGCGATCAGGGTCGGGCGCGCGGCAGCGGAATATGACGTGGACTGGTTCGAAGAACCGGTCACGCCCGAGCATCTGGCGGCCTATCGCGAGTTGCGTGTCAAACAGCCGATCCCCGTCGCCGGCGGCGAGACATGGCACGCCAGATGGGGGATGCGAGAGCCGATCGAAACGCGGGCGGTGGATATTCTGCAACCCGATCTTTGCGGCTGCGGCGGGTTTTCCGAAATGAAGCGCATCGCCGATCTTGCGGCGCTGCACCATATCCGCGTGGTGCCGCATGTCTGGGGAACGGCGGTTCAGATCGCGGCCTCATTGCAATTCATCGCCGCGATGGTGCCAAGCCCGGTGCGCCTCAACCCGATCGAGCCGATTCTTGAGTTTGACCGCACCGACAATCCGTTTCGTCAGGCGGTGATCACCCGCCCGATCGAGCATGACGAGGGCGTTGTCGCCATTCCCGACGGTCCCGGCCTTGGGGTCGAGATCAACCGCGACGCGCTCCGCGAATTTGCCCCGAAGGATGCAGGATGATGGATCGCAAGCTTGACGGCGAGAGGCCCGCGATTGCCCTACCCAAGGGCACGGTGGATTGCCAGACCCATATGTATCTGCCCGGCTTTCCGGCGCTGCCCGGGGGCCCCGGCAACCCGCCCGATCCCTTGCCCGGCCCGGCCATGTATCGCCAGGTGGCCAAATGGCTGGGGATTGAGCGGGTGGTGATCACCCAAGGCAATGCGCAACAGCACGACAATGCCAACCTTCTGGCCTGTCTGGCAGAATTCGGAGAGTGCGCCAAAGGGGTTGCGGTGATTGACGCCACAACCAGCGACGCCGAATTACAGCGCCTTGCCGATGCGGGCGTGACCGGCGCGCGGATCATGGATCTGCCCGGCGGCGCGGTCGGGCTTGACCAGCTAGAGGCGGTCGATGCCAGGGCCGCCAGCATGGGATGGGTGATGGCGGTGCAGTTCGACGGCTCTGACATTGCCGACCACGCGCCCCGCCTTGCCGCGCTGAAATGCAACTATGTGATTGATCATCACGGCAAGTTCTTTCGCGGCGCAGCGCCGGACGGCCCCGAGATCGCCATCCTCAAGCGGTTGATCGACAGCGGCAATTGCTGGTTCAAACTGGCGGGCTGCTACGAAAGCTCTGTGTCGGGGCCGCCGGAGTTTGCCGATATCGCTGCCAACACCCGCGCGATTGCGGGTCACGCACCCGAACGCCTTCTGTGGGGCACCAACTGGCCGCATAATCAGGCCAGAACCAGCGCCGACTATCCCGATGATGGGCAGCTTCTGGATCGGGTCCTGGGCTGGCTTGACCCGGCGGCGCGCGAACTGGCGCTGGTGGACAATCCACAGGCCTTTTTCGGCTTTTCAAGCCCTCTGCGTCCGGGCGTCTGCTGACGTGTCAGGCCTGTCTGGCCCGAAGCTGCATATATGGGCTTTGGGAGGACCAAATCCGCCACATCCTATCGCCATGCCCAGGCAGATGCATTTGAGTTATGGCCAGATTACGCTCTTGCGATGAAACCCTGACCCGCCAAGCGTCGCGCAGCTCAGCCCCGACCAATCAACGTGATGGTGTGGATAGCCCCAGCTAGCGGCATCGCAATGTGCCATGTTGGCGTTGTTGAACCCAAGAGGAACAGGAGCCCTCCACATGAAAATGACAACACTCAGAGTTGATCTTGCGAAGCGGATGACCCGCCGGGACCCGCCCCTCAAGGTCAACATAGCTGAACAGCGACCCGCTCGCTTCATCCGCCCCACACTTTGCGCCACTCTCCGTGACCGGGATCATTTCGTAGGAGGCGGTCTGATTTGGTCTGCTCTGGCGTGGCCGTATTGCAGGTATGATCGCGGGGAGCTAACATCCGCCTCGGTCGGGTTGCAGGCGAACACCGCGACGAACGCGGTGGGCACTGCCTGCACGGGACCTGTGTCGCACACTATGTCGAGGACGCCATGACCGACGATCTCTCCGCCGTATTGAGAACGGCCCGCATCGTTCCGGTGATCCGTCACCATGACACGAGGATCGCGGAAACCGCTTGTCGCCTGTTGGTCGAAGAGGGCGCGCGCGTGCTTGAAATCACCATGACAGTGCCTGCGGCGAATGATCTTCTGCGACGGCTGGGCGCGGCCTGTCCCGATGTCGTTCTCGGGGCGGGCACCGTTCTGGATGCCGCAGAGGCGCAGGGGGCAATCGCGGCGGGGGCCGGGTTCATCGTCTCGCCGTGCTGGTGCGCGGAGGTGGCCGCCGTCTGTCACGCGGCGCAGGTGCCTTATCTGCCCGGTGCCATGACGCCCGGTGAAGTGCACCATCACGCGCAGGCCGGCGCGCATGTGGTCAAGGTCTTTCCCGCCGATGCCGCAGGCGGGCCGGGGTTTCTCAAGGCGCTGGGGACGGTGTTCCCTGATATCGCGCTCATGCCGACCGGCGGCGTCACACCGGGCAATGCCGCCGATTACCTTGCCGCCGGGGCGCTTTGTGTCGGGATGGGGGGCAATCTTTTGCCCGCGGCGGCGCTTGAACAGGGGGATGAGGCGGGCGCGCGCGATCTCATCCGCGCGGCGCTGGCGGGAGCACGCTGATGGGGGTCGATCTTCTGTGTCTTGGCGAGCCGATCATGGAATTCAACCAGCAACCCGATGGGCGCTATCTGCCGGGGCATGGCGGCGACACCTCGAATTGCGCCATCGCCGCCGCGCGGCAGGGCGCGCGGGTGGGCTATCTGACCCATGTCGGGGCCGATGCCTTTGGCCGCTCCTTCATGGAGCTTTGGCAGGCCGAGGGCGTGGACACGACCACCGTGCGCGAGGTCGCGGGCGCCCAGACCGGCATTTATTTTGTCACCCATGGGCCAGAGGGGCACGAATTCAGCTATTTCCGCGCCGGATCGGCCGCAAGCCGCATGACCCCTGCCGATCTGCCGCGCGCCGCGCTCGAGGGGGCGCAGATCCTGCATGTCTCGGGCATCAGCCAGGCCATATCCGAGAGCGCCGCCGATACCGTCTTTGCCGCGATGAAGATCGTGCGCGCGGCCGGGGGGCGGGTGTCCTATGACAGCAATCTGCGGCTCAAGCTCTGGTCGCTGGAGCGGGCGCGGGCGATCATCCATGCGGGCATGGCGATGGCCGATATCGCCCTGCCGGGGTTGGAGGATGCCGAGGCGCTGACCGGGCTGAGCGACCCGGACCGGATCGCCGATTTCTACCTCGGGCTTGGGGCCGGGATCGTCGCGCTGACGCTTGGGGCCAAGGGCACGCTGGTGGCCACGCCCCAGCGGCGCGCGCGGGTGCCCGCCCGCCCGGTCAAGGCAGTCGATGCCACCGGCGCGGGCGACACGTTCGACGGTGCGTTTCTTGCGCGGATCATCGCCGGGGATGATCCGTTCATCGCCGCCGCCTATGCCAATGCGGCGGCGGCGCTTGCGGTGCAGGGTTATGGCGCGGTGGCCCCGATCCCTCGGCGCGAGGCAGTCGAGGCGATCCTCGCGTCCGGATCACCGGTCGCATGAGGGGGGCCGCGCGCAGGTGATCGAGTGAGGCGTTCCAAGTGCTTGGCACGGTGAGGTCGCGATAGATCAGGCCGCTGAACCGCAAAGGCATGTGTTCCACGCCCTCGCCGAAGTCTGCGACCTATTCTCGCCAGACGAATGCTGGACCTATTTCAAGGCTGTCGGACATGTCTCAGGTTAAAGGTCCGTCGCTCTAGGCTCTGGCCGTCGCCAGCCCCGGGCCGACACAAACTGCATCAGGCAGCCTCTTGCGAAATGACCTCGGTCATCGGGCGCGTCAGCATGTCATGCAGAATCGGCGTGACCTGGTCCCAAAAGGCCTCGTCCTCCGCCACGGCCTGCGGCATGAGCGTGATTCCACGCACGGCACTAACCACATCGGCGGCCTGCCGACCCTGCGTCATGGCCCGCAGGGTGTCGCCACGCGGATCGCGCAAGTCATAGGGCGCACAGTCATGGCATGAGCCCGACAGGTGGCGAAGCCATGCCGCCGTCGCAAAGGCAAAGGGGCGGGTATCGGCACCCTTGGCCCGCGCATCGGGAATCGCAGCAAATATCCGCTGGGGCATTTTCTCGGACCCGTCCATCGCGATCTGAAACGTCTCGTGGGCGAGATGAGGATTGCGGAACCGCTCTTCAAGCTGCGCGGCATAGGCGGAAAGATCCACGCCGGGCAGCGGCAACAGCGTCGCGGCGGCGGCGCGCAGGTGACGCGACACCAGACGCGAAAGAGTGGCATCCGCCATCACGTCGCGCACATACCGGTGCCCGGCCGCGAAACCGGCATAGGCCAGCATCGAATGCGCCCCGTTCAGCATGCGCAATTTCATTGCCTCATAGGGCCGCACATCGGTGGCAAAGATCGCGCCTCCTGCCTCCCAATACGGGCGACCCGCCGGAAAGTCGTCCTCGATGACCCAGTGATGAAACCCTTCGGTCTCGATCGCGGCTTCATCCTCACATCCGGTCATCTCTCGGGCTAGATCGAGGGTTGCCTGCGTGCGTGCCGGGGTGATCCGATCCACCATGGTAGAGGGAAAAGCCACGTCATCGGCGATGTGATCGACCAGATCGGGCGCCGCATGGCGCGCGAAATCGACCAGCAGACTGCGCAGGACAGCACCGTTTTCCGGCAGGTTGTCACAGGACAAAACCGTGAATGGCGGCAGACCCAGGGCACGCCGCCGACCAAGGGCCCAGACCAGCAGACCGGCCAGCCCCTGCGGCGCGGATGGCTGCGCAAGATCGCTCCTGATCGCCGGGTGTTCGGGGTCGATCCCGCCGGAGGCACGGTCCAGCCCATAGCCCTTTTCGGTCACGGTCACCGACACGATCCGGGTGCCGGGTGCCAGAAGCGCGCGCTCGACCGCTTGCCGGTCGGTTCGCAGACACGTCGCCGCCGCGATGGCCCCGATCACACGCGCGCGGCTGCCCGACGCATCCCGTTCGATCAAGGTGTAAAGACCATCCTGGGGCCGCAATTCCCGTGACGGCGCATCGCTGCGCAGGCTGACGCCGGTAATCCGCCAGTCGCCACCCGCCTCGGCGAGGGCGGCATCGGTATAGGCCGCCTGATGCGCCTTGTGGAACGCACCCAGCCCGATATGCACGATGCCAACGCCATGCTCTGCGCGCCGGTATCCGGGGACACGGACCGCACCCGGCAAGCCCTCGGTTATGGTGAGCCTTTTCATCATGAGGCCTGCCGTCCATGCTGAAGCCCCGCGATGACGCCACGCAGTTCGGCCAGTCCCTTGAGCCGCCCGATGGAGGGGTAGCCGGGCTGTGCCTTGCGGTGCAGATCGTCGAGGATGTCCTGCCCATGATCCGGGCGAAACGGAATTGACCAATCCTCGCGCCCGTCCGCACGGCGGCGCGCCTCCTCTGTCAGGGCGGCGGCGATCAGCGCGACCATGTCCGTGTCGCCCGCAAGGTGTTCATCCTCGAAAAACGACCCGAACAGGGCCGCGCTCTCGCGCCTCACGTTGCGCAGGTGCAGGAAGTGAACCCGATCCCCCAGCCGCGCCATCATGCCCGGCAGGTCATTGTCCGACCGCGCCCCGAGCGAGCCGGAACACAGCGTGATGCCATTCGCGCGCCGATCCACGGCTTGCATGATGGCTGCATATTGTGCCTCGGTCGACATGATGCGCGGCAGGCCAAGAAGCGGCACAGGCGGATCGTCGGGATGACAGCACAGCCGTAGCCCGCGCGCCTCGGCCACCGGAACCACCTCTTCGAGAAAGTCGATCAGATGTTGCCGCAGCCGGTCCTCGTCAATGGCGGCATAATCGGCGATGTGGTGGCGAACATCCTCCAGCGAAAAGCTCTCTGCCGCGCCGGGCAGGCCGAATACCACGTTCCTTGCCAGCGCTTCGCGGCGGGCATCGCTCATGGCAGTAAACCGCGCTGCCGCGTCTTCGCGCAGGGCCTCGTCGTAATCCGCACCGGCCCCGTCGCGGGCCAGAATATGCAGATCGAACGCCGCAAAATCCACCAGATCGAAGCGCATGCAGGTCGCCCCCGAGGGACGCGGCCAGGCAAGATCGGTGCGTGTCCAGTCCAGCACCGGCATGAAATTGTAGCAGATCACGGCAATCCCCGCATCGGCGAGGTTGTGCAGGCTTTGCTTGTAGGCGTCGATATGGCTGCGCCACGCGCCTTTCTGCTTCTTGATGTCTTCCGACACCGGCAGGCTCTCCACCACGTCCCATGCAAGACCGGAGGCGCTGCCATCCGTCATCGTCGCGACCTCCTGCTTGCGCCGTGCAATGTCCTGCGGGGTCCAGACGTCACCCGTGGGCACATGATGCAATGCCGACACGATCCCCTCGACCCCGGCTTGCCGGGTGTCGTCGATGGATACAAGGTCCTTCGGTCCAAACCACCGCCATGTCTGCTTCATCCGCCATCCCTCCGACTCATATGGGGTTTTCTAGCAGTTCTCCGCATTGCTGACTAGTATGGAAGTATGGTAATTGAGCGAGGGGAGGACAGCGAATCATGACGGCCCATGGCCCCATTGCCAGCGAACTGGACCCGTCTGCGGCGATAGCCCCGCAGATCTATGCCCATTTGCGTGAGGCAATCATTCGCAACCGTTTTTCCCCCGGTGACCGCATTTCCGAGAGCGAGATTGCCCGCTCCTGCTCTGTCAGTCGCCAGCCGGTGCGCGAGGCGTTCATCAAACTGGCGGGCGAGGGGCTCGTGGCGATCCTTCCGCAACGCGGCACGATCATCACGAGGATCGGCTACGGCGCGGTTCTCGACGCCCGGTTCCTGCGCGAAGCGATCGAGGCGGATATCGTGTCGATCCTCGCAGCCGCGCCGGACCCGGCGGTGATCCGTGACTTGCGCGCACAACTCAAGGCGCAGGCGGCGGTCGTGCGCACCGATCCGCTGGATTTCATCGGGCTGGATGACCGGTTTCACCGGACATTGGCCGATGCCGCGGGCAAGGTCGGTGCATGGCGGATGATCGAAGGGCTGAAATCCCAGATGGACCGGGTGCGCTTCCTGTCACTGGGGCATTTCCCGATCCGGAAGCTGATCGAGCAACACACGGGCATCGTGGACCGCATCGAAAACGGTGATCCGCGCGGCGCCAATGCGGCGATCCGGGGTCACCTGCGCGAAGTCCTGAGCGATCTGCCGCAAATCGTCGGGGCCAATCCCGGTTTCTTCGACCTGCCGGGCGGGAAAATCCCGCAACCGGTCAATGCACCCATCCAAGGAGGAGTGGACATATGACAATCAACTGGAAAACCACCATTGCGGCGGCGACCCTCGCCGCGCTGACCGCCGTTCCGGCGCTGGCGCAAGACATGACCCTGAAACTTGGGCATCTCGCCAATGAGGACAACCCGTGGCACCTCGCCTCGGTGAAATTCGGCGAGGAACTGTCGGCGCTGACCGGTGGCCGCATCGCGGTCGAGGTGTTCCCGAACGAAAGCCTTGGCAAGGAAATCGACCTGATCAACGGCATGCAGCTTGGCACCGTCGACATGACGATCACCGGCGAAAGCCTTCAGAACTGGGCGCCGATGGCGGCACTTCTGGCGGTGCCCTACGCCTATAAATCCATCGAGCACATGGACGAAGTCGCCTCGGGCGAGATCGGCGACCGGATCAAGGCGCAGATCATCGAGAAGGCGCAGATCCGGCCCATCGCGCATTTCGCCCGTGGCCCGCGCAACCTGACCTCGAACCGGCCCATTGCCCATCCCGATGACCTCAAGGGCCTGAAAATGCGCGTGCCCAACGTGCCGCTCTTTGTCGATACCTGGCAGGCGCTTGGCGCGAATCCCGGTCCGATGGCCTTTTCCGAGGTCTTCACCTCGTTGCAAAATGGCACGATCGAGGCGCAGGAAAACCCGCTCGCCCTGATCCGCTCGGCCAGCTTTTACGAAGTGCAGAGCCATGTGAACCTGACCGAACATGTGCGCAGCTGGATCTACCTGACCATCGCAGAATCCACCTGGAGCAAGCTGAGCGCAGAGGATCAGGCCCATGTGATGGAGGCCGCGCGCCGCGCGCAGGCCTATGAGCGAGAGCTGTTCAACCAGAGCATCGCCGCCGACCGTGCCTTCCTTGAAGAAAAGGGCATGACTTTTGTCGAGGTGGACGGTGCCGCATTTCAGGCGGCCGCCAAGGATGCGGTCCTGAAGAACGTCAACGACGAGATCAAGCCCATCGTCGAAACCCTGTTCGCGGAGTGATCCGACCCTTGCGGCACCTCGACCGGGGTGCCGCACCTTCCTTGCCGCCGGGGGCGTCCATGCGACATGCCTACAAGATCATGCACCTGACGACCCGGCTGGCCCAGTTGGGCACCGGGTTGTCCTTTGCCATTCTGATCGTGGCCGTCCTGTTGCAGGTGACCGGTCGCCTGACGGGCCTGTCACTGGTCTGGACCGAGGAGCTGACCCGCTACGCGCTGCTCTTCATGGTCGCTTTCGGGGCGGGGCTGGCGTTTCGGACGGGGTATCTGGTGAATGTGGATGTGGTCTGCGAAACGCTGCCGGGGCGCGCGCCCTGGGTGCTGAGGCTGCTGGCGGCACTGATGACGGCGGGGCTGGCGCTCTACCTGCTGCCGCACGCGTGGCGCTATGTGGCCATCGGCAAGATGCAGACATCGCCCGCCCTGGGGCTGCGCATGGATTTCGTCCATGTCACCGTCTGGCTGATGCTGATCATTCTGGCGATTTTCGCGCTGTTGCGGGTGGTGGGTATGGTGACCGGTGCAGAAGACGGCAAACCTGTCAAAGCAGACGAGGAAATCTGAGCCATGGATGTCGCCGTGCTGTTCTGCGTCTTTATCGGCGGTCTGATCATCGGCATCCCGGTGGCCGTCACATTGGGCGTATCATCGCTTGCCTATCTGCTGATCGCCGGCATCCCGCCCGTGGTCATGCCGCAAAAGATGTATGCGGGGATGGATGTCTTTGTCCTGCTGTCCATTCCCGGCTTCATTCTGGCGGGCAACCTGATGAACCGGGGCGGCATCACGCAGCGGATCATCCGGTTTGCCAATTCCATCGTCGGCTGGATCAGGGGCGGTCTCGGCCTGACCAATATCGCCGCCTCGATGCTGTTCGGCGGCATCACCGGCACGGCGGTGGCCGATGCGGCCTCGATCGGCGGCGTGATGATTCCGGGCATGAAAAAAGCCGGATACCCGGCGGATTTCTCGGCGGCTGTCACCGCCGCCTCTTCGACCGTCGGGCCGATCATTCCGCCCTCGGTGCCGATGATCATCGTCGGCGCGCTCTCGGGGATCTCGGTCGGACAGATGTTTCTGGCCGGTGCCGTGCCCGGCATCCTGATGGGGCTGGCGATGATGGTCACTGCCTACGTGATCTCCGCCCGCAGGAATTTTCCCCGGCAGCCATGGCAGGGCATCGGAGAGGTCGCGCGCTCTTTCGGCGGGGCGTTCTGGGCCTTGGCCATGACCTTCCTGATCATTTACGGGCTGCTCTCGGGCCTTGCCACACCGACGGAAACCGCCGTTGTGGCCTCGGTCTATGCGTTCATCGTCGGCGCGTTCATCTATCGCGAGTTGCCGATCTCGAAGCTGCCGGGCATCATTGTCGAAAGCGGGGTCTCGGCGGCGGGGATCCTTGCGCTGGTCGGCTTTGCCAATGTATTCGGCTGGATCCTCGTGTCCGAACGCATCCCGCAAGCCATTGCCGACGGCGTTCTGGGCTTCACCGATAACCGCTTTCTGGTCATTCTGCTGATCAATCTGCTGCTGCTCTTCGTCGGTATGTTCATGGAGACCATCGCGGCACTGATCATCCTCTTCGTCCCGCTTCTGTCGCTGGCCGAGGCGGTCGGGATCGAACCGCTGCATTTCGCCACTTTCGCCGTGCTCAACCTGATGATCGGGTTGACCACCCCCCCGGTCGGCGTCTGCCTCTTTGTCTGCGCAGGCATCGCGCGGCTTCCGCTCATGCCGGTGGTGGTGGCGATTGTGCCCTTCCTTTTGACCAACATCGCCGTGCTGCTCGCTGTGTCCTACATCCCGGCGCTGGCGACGTGGTTGCCGTCCCTTCTGATGAAATGAGGCCCCGAATGAAAACCCGCGTCTGCCGTCTCTATGGTCAAAACGACCTTCGCATTGACACCGAGTCCGTCCCCGAACCGGCGGCGGGGCAGGTCCTTCTGGCCATCGCCGCGGGCGGTATCTGCGGATCGGACATGCACTACCTGTCCGATGGCGGGATCGGCACCATCCGGGTGCGCGAACCGATCATCCTCGGCCACGAGGCGTCCGGCCGGGTGCTGCGCGTGGGGCCGGGCGTCACGGCGCTGGCCGAAGGCGATGCCGTGGCCATCAATCCAAGCCGCCCCTGCGGCGCGTGCCGCTATTGCCGCGAAGGGCTGCACATGCATTGCCTCGCCATGCGCTTCAACGGCTCGGCAATCCGCTTGCCGCATGAACAGGGGCTCTTCCGCGAGCGGGTGGTGGTCGAGGCGGCGCAATGCATCAAGGTTCCCGCCGAGGCCGATCTTGGGGCCGTCGCCTGTGCCGAGCCGCTGGCGGTCTGCCTTCATGCCGCCCGCATCGCAGGCGATATCGCGGGAAAGCGCGTCCTTGTCACCGGTGCCGGTCCGATCGGGGCGCTCTGCACAGCCGTCGCCGCCCGGATGGGTGCCTGCGAAATCGTCGTGACCGATTTGCAGGATGCCGCGCTGGACGTGGCCGCAAGGCTGGGCGCGACGCGCTGCATCAACGTGGCCCGCGATGGGGGTGCGATGGCGGATTACGCAGCGGACAAGGGCCATTTTGATCTGGCCTTTGAGTGTTCAGCGGCAGAACGCGCGATCCGCTCGGCCATCGCGGCGCTGCGCCCGCGCGGCACGCTTGTTCAGGTCGGCGTCACCGGCGACACGCCGATCCCTCTGAACGCGGTCGTTGCCAAGGAAGTACAACTGAAAGGCACGTTCCGGTTCCACGCGGAATTCGCCGAAGCCGTCGAGGCCATCACCTCCGGTCGTATCGACGTGCGCCCCATCATCACCCAGCGCTACCCGTTGGATCAAGCCGCCGAGGCCTTCGTCACGGCGGCGGACCGATCGCGGTCTGTGAAGGTGCATTTGACCTTGTTCGCCTAAACCCGTCATGGTGTCGTGACGTTAACTCTCGCAGTCAGAGAGTTGTGTTAACAGCCGTCAAGTCGCCTCTTGGTAGCCATACGATCATCGAGAGGGAAAGGAGTATTGGTTTGAGGGATGACGGGACGTGAGGTCGGGAGAGTGGCTTCCGGCACCCGTCGTGGAGAAGATATGATGACGAAAACTGTCCAGAAAACCACCCTGCCCCCTTCGCGGGATATCCCTTTCGACAAGCTGAAGTTAAGCCAGTCGTGAGAGGCCACTTATCCACCGGGCCGGTCATCCTCGATGTAATAGCGCAGGTTCTCTTCGAAGCTCTCATCGGCCTCCAGCCCCAGTGCAAGCGCCCGCTCGGCATGGATGTCAAAACGCCAGCCGCCGACGATGCCGCGCACTGTTTCATCAGGTTGCCAGGTGATCAGGCGGGCGGGCGCGGGGCCTGCCACCGCAGTCATCGCGTCGATCATCTGCCGGATCGTCAGGGTCCGCCCCGGCATTTGAAGGATGCGGTTGCGCCCGAGATCACCGGCAGAGATTTCCGCCGTTCGGATCAGGTTCTCGACGCATTTGCGCGGGCTGAGATAGTAGTGCCGGAAATCCTCCTCCACCGGGCAATTGGCCGCCTGTCCATTGAGCGGCTCGCGCAGGATCGAGGACATGAAGCTTGACGCGGCGCGATTGGGCTTGCCGGGGCGGATAGAGATCGTGGGCAGGCGCACGCCGCGCGCATCGGCAAAACCCTTGCGCGCATAATCATTGACCAGAAGCTCGCCCATGGCCTTTTGCGCACCATAGGAGGTTTGCGGGTTCAGCAGCGACGTCTCAGTGATGGGATCGGGCACCTCACCGCCATAAACCGCGATGGAAGAGGTAAAGACCACCCGCGGTACCGTCCCCAGTTTCCGGCATTGCTCCAGAATGTTGAGCGTGCCGAAAAGGTTGATCTGCATCCCGTCCTCGAATTCCTCTTCGGCATGGGCCGACACGACAGCGGCAAGGTGATAGACCACATCCGTCTCAGGCGTCACCGCCTGCGCGACCGAGGCCGGATCGGTGATGTCGCAGCGCAGCGTGCTCACCGGCACGGCGGTGCCTTCGATCCCCGCCGGGTCCACCACATCCGCCAGCGTGATACCGGTGATCTTGCGCCCGTCAAGCGTGCCCCGCGCAACCAGCGCGCGCGCCAGTTTCTGCCCCAGAAAACCGCCGCCGCCGATGATGGTGATATTCATGTCTGTTCCTTCTCCTTGAGTGGTCACGCGCCGCCCGCGGGCGGCAAAAGCTTGCCGGGATTGAGAATGTCGCGCGGGTCGAGCGCGGTCTTGATCGCGCGCATCACCGAGACCGCCGCGCCGTGCTCGGCGGTCATCAGGTCGCGCTTGCCCAGCCCGATGCCGTGCTCGCCCGAGATCGTGCCGCCCAGCCGCAGCGCATGGCCTGCCAGTTCATGTGCGAAATCCGAGGCGCGCGCGAACTCCGCGCCATCGCTCGGGTCGATGCTGATGCCGCAATGGAAATTGCCGTCGCCGACATGGCCGACGATGGTCGAGGTCAGGCCAAGGTCGCGCGTGCGGGTCTGGGCATGGGTCACGGCCTCGGCAAGGCGCGAGATCGGCACGCACACATCCGTCACGTAAAGCTGCTTGCCGGGGCCTCCAAGCGCCTGACTGGCGTAATGCGCCTTATGGCGCATCGACCAGAGCGCGCTGCGCTCCTCGGTTTTGGTCGCGCTTTGCCACGCTTCCATGCCGAAATCGCCGGCGATGTCGGCGAAGAGGTCGCTTTGCTCGGCAACGCTGGCCGGGGTGCCGGTGAATTCAAGAAAGAGATGCGGGCGCTCGGGCAGGCCGCTATCGGCATAGCGGTTGAAGCCGCGCACCATCATCTCGTCCAGAAGCTCGATCCGCGCCATCGGCAGGCCCGATTGAATGGTGGCGATCACGCAATTCACGGCATCCTCGACGGTGGCAAAGCGGCAGGTCGCGGCGAGTGTCGCCTCGGGCACGCCTTGCAGGCGCAGCGTCAATTCGGTGATGATCCCAAGCGTGCCCTCCGATCCCACCAGAAGATGCGTCAGGTCATAGCCGGTGGAGGATTTGCGCGCCTTGCTGCCGGTGCGGATCACCGTGCCATCGGCCATCACCGCCTCAAGCGCCAGCACGTTCTCGCGCATCGTGCCATGGCGCACGGCGGTGGTGCCGCTGGCGCGCGTTGCCGCCATCCCGCCAAGCGAGGCATCGGCGCCGGGATCGACCGGAAAGAAGAGGCCCGTGGCGCGCAACTCCTCATTGAGCGCCAGCCGCGTGAGGCCCGGCTGCACCACCGCATGAAGGTCTTCGGCGCTCACATCAAGCACGCGGTTCATCCGCGTCATGTCGAGGCTGATACCGCCCGAAACGGCCAGATGCTGTGCTTCGAGCGAGCTTGCCGCGCCATAGGCCACGATGGGGCAGCGATGTGCCTGACAAATCTTGACGATGTCCGAGACCTCTTCGGTCGTTGCTGGATAGGCGACCGCCTCGGGCGGGGTTGGTGGATACCATGTCTCGCAGCGGCCATGCGCCTCGCGGTCGGCAGCCGTGGTGACCAGCCTGTCCGCCAAAAGATCGCGGAGCGCGTCAATCGCGGCGGGATGGCCAGAGGGTGTGCGGAGTGTCATGTCTTTGGCCCTTTCTCAGGCTGTCCTCAGCGTCGCGAAGGACGCCAGCACCACAACGGCCAGCATCAAGCCCGTCATCGCGAAATTGATCCGACGGAGTGCGGTCTATGAAAGGTCCAGCCGACGCAGCGCCCCCTTTCCACCCTGCATCCGCCATCCTACTCGATCCCATGTGCGTGCTATTTGGTATACCATTTTTCTAGGCCCCGCGAGCCCCAAAGGTCAACACCCGATCGCGGTTCCCAGTTCGATTGACCGGCGTGTCGTAGGCAGGACACGCGACACCTCGGTCAGGCGGTGGTCACAGGGTGACGGGCTCCTCGGCCATGTCGTTATCCTGACCGCCGGCGATTTGAGGCAAAGTTTACGAGGCGGTGATCTTTTGGCTTGCATTTTGGTATACCAAATTTGATGCTTGCGACAATCACCACCCCCGCAGTCACGGAATGTGTGGCCATCTGGAGGAAGACAACATGAGCAATACCCGCGCCAACAAGCGATTCCGCTCGCAGGAATGGTTCGACAATCCCAACAATCCCGGCATGACCGCGCTTTATCTGGAGCGCTACCAGAATCAGACCTTCACCCGCGAAGAGCTGCAAAGCGAGCGACCGATCATCGGCATCGCCAATACCGGCTCTGATCTGGCCCCTTGCAACAAGATCCACATCTTCCTGATGGACCGGATCAAGGCGGGCATCCGCGACGCGGGCGGCATCCCGATGGAATTTCCGATCCATCCGATTCAGGAAACCGGCAAGCGACCCACGGCGGCACTTGACCGCAACCTTGCCTATCTCAGCCTGGTCGAGGTGCTGCACGGCTATCCCATCGACGGTGTCGTGCTGACCACCGGCTGCGACAAGACCACGCCGGCCCAGCTCATGGGGGCGGCGACGGTGGATATCCCGGCGATCGCGCTCAACGGCGGGCCGATGCTCGACGGTTGGTGGAAAGGCAAGCGCGCAGGCTCTGGCATGGTCGTGTGGGAGGGGCGCCGCCTGCTCGCCGAGGGCAAGATCGACTATGAGGAATTCATGGAGCGCGCTTGCGCCTCTGCCCCCTCGCTTGGCCATTGCAACACGATGGGCACCGCCTCGACGATGAACGCCATGGCCGAGGCGCTTGGCATGACGCTCACCGGCAACGCAGCGATCCCCGCGCCCTTCCGCGAGCGGATGGAGATGGCCTATGCCACCGGCAAGCGGATCGTCGAGATGGTCCACGAGGATCTCAAACCCTCCGACATCCTGACGCGCGCGGCTTTTGAAAACGCGATCCGCACCAATACCGCCATCGGCGGCTCGACCAATGCGCCGCCGCATCTTCAGGCCATCGCGCGCCATGTGGGGGTGGAATTGCACGTCAAGGACTGGCAAACCGTCGGTTTCGCAGAGCCGCTTTTGCTCAACATGCAGCCCGCGGGCGAATATCTGGGCGAAAGCTTTCACCGGGCGGGTGGCGTGCCTGCGGTAATGGCGGAACTGATGAAGGCCGGGCGGCTGCATGAGGGCGCGATGACCGCCACCGGCAAGACCATGGGCGACAACCTCAAGGGCCGCAAAAGCGTCGATCACGACGTGATCCGCCCTTATGATAACCCGCTGCGCGAGAATGCCGGGTTTATCGTGCTCTCGGGCAATCTTTTCGACTCCGCGCTGATGAAGACCTCCGTGATCTCGCCCGATTTCCGCAAGCGGTTCCTCTCCACCCCCGGTTCTGAGGGCATCTACGAGGCGCGCGCCGTGGTCTTCGAGGGGCCCGAGGATTATCACGCGCGCATCAACGACGCCTCCCTCGGCATCGACGAGACGACGATCCTGTTCATCCGGGGCGTGGGCTGCGTGGGCTATCCCGGCTCGGCGGAAGTGGTGAACATGCAGCCGCCCGATGCGGTCATCAAGGCGGGCATCAACCACCTTCCCACGGTGGGCGACGGGCGGCAATCGGGCACCTCGGAAAGCCCCTCGATCCTCAACGCCTCGCCGGAATCGGTGGTGGGCGGGGGGCTCGCCTATCTGCAAACCGGCGACCGGGTGCGGCTTGATCTCAACACCGCCTCGATGGAGGCGCTGGTTGCGCCGGATGAGTGGGCGCGACGCAAGGCCGCGTGGACCCCGCCCGAGATCGTCAATCAGACACCCTGGCAGGAGATTTACCGCACCCATGTCGGGCAACTGGCCGAGGGCGGCTGTCTGGAACTGGCGACGGCCTATCGCCGCGTGGCGCAAAGCCTGCCGCGCGACAATCACTGAGGGGGAAGACATGGCACAAGGCATCATCATCACCGGTGCAGGCAGCGGCGTGGGCCGCGCCACCGCGCGCGTATTCCTCGACGCGGGCTGGAACGTGGGCCTTGTCGGGCGGCGCGAGGCCGCCCTGCACGAGGCGGCGGCGGGGCACAGTGCAGCCCTTGTTCTGCCCTGCGACGTAACCGACGCCGACGCGACCGAAGCGATGGTGGCGCAGGCGGCCGGGACATGGGGCCGGGTCGATGCGCTCTTCAACAATGCGGGCGTGGCGTTGAAGGGCGCGCCGATAGATGAGCTGGACGTGGCGGAGATCCGCCACCTCATCGACGTTAACGTGATGGGCTGTTTCATCGCCGCGCGCGCGGTCTTTGGCCAGATGCGGCGGCAGGACCCGCAAGGCGGGCGGATCATCAACAACGGCTCGGTCTCGGCCTATGTGCCGCGCTGGGGATCGTCCCCCTATACCGCGTCGAAACATGCGGTGACGGGGCTCACGCGAACGCTCTCGCTTGACGGGCGGGCGTTCAACATCGCCTGCGGTCAGATCGACATCGGCAATGCCCTGACCGAGATGGCGCAGGCCATGACCAAGGGCGTGCCGCAGGCGGACGGATCGCTGGCGGTGGAGCCGGTGATGGATGTGGTCCATGTCGCGCGTTCGGTGCTGCACATGGCCACGCTGCCGCTTGATACCAATGTGCAGTTCATGACGGTGATGGCCACGGCCATGCCCTATATCGGGCGCGGCTGAGCGAAGAGGAGAGAAAATGACCGAGATTCTGGCAATCGGTAGCTATAGCCCGGTGGACCAAGCCGCCCTTGACACCATGCCCGGCGCGCAATGCGCGGGCTCGCTGGCCGAGGCGGCGGACCTGCCCGAGGCCACGCGCGCGCAGGTGCGCGCCATCGCCTTCAAGGGGCATCACGCCTTTGACGGGACGGTGATGGACCGCTTTCCGTCATTGGCCCTCATCGCCAATTACGGCGTGGGCTATGACGCCATCAACGTGGCCGATGCGCAGGCGCGCGGCGTGGCGGTGACCAACACGCCCGATGTGCTAAATGACGATGTGGCTGATCTGGCGGTGGGGATGCTGATTGCGCAATGCCGCCGGTTGGTGCAGGGCGATCATCACGCGCGCTCGGGCGCCTGGGCCGCCGGGCAGGACTTTCCGCTCAATCGCAAGATGTCGGGCGGGCGCGTGGGCATCCTCGGGCTGGGCCGGATCGGGCGCGAGATCGCCGACCGTCTGGCGGCGTTCAAGATGGAGATCCATTACTGGTCGCGCCGCGAGAAGGACACGCCCGGCTGGCAGCATCATGCCGATCCGGTGGCACTCGCGGGCGCGGTGGATTTTCTTGTGGTGGCCCTTGTCGGCGGCCCCGAGACCGAAAGCATGGTCTCGGGCGCGGTGCTCGATGCGTTGGGGCCCAAAGGAGTGCTGGTCAATATCTCGCGCGGCTCGACGGTGGACGAGGGCGCGCTGCTTGACCGGCTGGAGGAGGGCCGTTTGGGCGGCGCGGCGCTTGACGTGTTCCGCTCCGAGCCGGATTTTGATCGGCGCTTTGCCGCGCTCGACAATGTGGTTCTGCAACCGCATCAAGGCTCTGGCACGCATGTCACGCGCGCCGCGATGGGGCAGCTTCAGCGCGACAACATCGCGGCCTTCATGGCGGGCAAGCCCCTGCTGACGCAAGTCGCCTGAGAGGAAGGACCGAACATGAGCACGAAACCGAAAGTGGGCTTTGTCGGCGTGGGCTATATGGGCCACGGCATGGCGAAAAATATCCTCCAAGGCGGCTATGACCTGATGATCAAGGGCAACCGCAACCGCGTGCCGGTCGAGAGCCTGACGGCCATGGGCGCGCATGAGGCGGGCAGCCTTGCCGAGATGGCGGCGGGCTGTGATATCGTGTTCCTGTGCCTGTCGAACTCGCCGCAGGTCGAGGCGGTGATCCGGGGCGAGGGCGGCCTTCTGGCCAATGGCAAGCCGGGGCTGATCGTGGTCGATACCACCACGGCCAACCCGGTCTCGACCATGGCGCTTGCAGCGGAGCTTGAGGCGGCGGGGATGCACATGGTGGACGCGCCTTTGGGCCGCACCCCCAAGGAGGCCGAGGCTGGCACGCTCGACGCGATGGTGGGTGCCGCGCCGGAGGTGTTCGAGCGGGTCAAGCCTGTCATCGACTGTTGGGCCGGATCGGTCACCCATCTCGGTCCGGTAGGGTCGGGCCACAAGATGAAGCTGGTGATGAATTTCCTCGGCACCGGCTATGCCGCGCTTTATGCCGAGGCGTTCACCATGGGTGCCAAGGTCGGGCTTGCGCCACAGCTTGTTCGGCAGGTGATCGGCGGCAGCCGCATGGGTTGCGGGTTTTTCGAGACCTATACGCAATGGGTCTGCGACCGCGATCCCGACGCGCATCTCTTCACGCTTGACAACGCCGCCAAGGATATCGGCTATGTCTGCCTGATGGCGCAGGCGGCGGGCATGGCCAACCCGATGTCGGCGGCGGTGCGCAACGCCTTTGCCAGCGCCGTGGCGCAGGGCAAGGAGGCTGATTACATGCCGATGCTGGCCGATCATATCGCATCGCTCAACGGTCTGGATCTGGGCGAAGAGGTGGAAAAGGGACGCGGCTGAGGTTCAGCGCCGCCGTTCCCGCCACCAGATATAAAGCCCGGCGGCGGAGATGATCAGCCCGCCGCCAAGCGTCCAGACCGTCGGCCAGACGCCGAACACAAGGATGCTTGCCACCGCCGCAAGCACGATCTGGATATAGACGATCGGCGCGAGGAGAGAGGCATCGGCAAAGCGGTGCGCGGAGGTGGCGAAGATATGCCCGACCCCGCCGAACACCCCGACCAGCAGGAACGGCACCCAGTCAATTGCCGCTTCCGGCCATTGCCAGACCCTGAGCGCGAATGGCATCAGGCATAGCGTCGCCAGCCCCGCCGCCCAAAGCTGGCTGGTGGCGTTGCTCTCGATCCCGGCCAGCAGCCGCGTCATCACGAAATAGAGCGAGGCCATGGTCAGCGCCGCAAGGTTGAGCAGCATGGCGGGGTGAAACTCGGTGCCCCATGGCTGCATCACCACGAGAACGCCACCAAAGCCTATGAGCACCGCCGCGATGCGGTGGATACCTACGCGCTCGCCCAATATCGGGATCGAGAGCAGCGTGACCACGATCGGCCCGGCGAACATGATCGTCGTGGTGACGGTGATGGGCAGGTATTGCAGCGCCGCGAAATTGCACGCGGTGCTGCCCATCAGAAACATCGAGCGCAGGAATTGCCGTCCCGGCGCGTTCGAGCGGATCGCGTCGCGCCCTTCGCGCGGCAAAAACACCACCAGCGCCAGCGCAAAATGCACCGCATAGCGCACAAAGGCCACCTGAATCGAGGCAAGCCCGGCTGTCACCAGCCATTTCGCCGAAGTGTCGATGCAGGTGAAAAAGAGCACGGCCAGCGCCATCATGCCCACGCCAAGCCCGGTGCGGGCCTCGCGTTGCGCGACGGCGTGATAGGGCTGGCCGATGGGCATCAGGCGGCGGCCCAACCCCCGTCGATGATATGCGCCTGCCCGGTGGTAAAGCTCGATTCGTCCGATCCGAGATAAACGGCGAGATGGGCGATTTCCTCGGGCTGGCCGATCCGGCCCATCGGTTGGCGCGCAACGAAGGCGGCGCGCGCGGCGTCAAAATCGCCGGTGGCGCGCAAGCGGTCGTGCAGCGACGGGCTCTCGACTGTGCCGGGGCAGATGCAGTTCACGCGCACGCCCTTGGTGACATAATCGACCGCGACAGATTTGGTCAGCCCAATGATCGCGGCTTTTGATGTGCCGTAGATGCAGCGCCCCGGCGCGCCGATGATCGAGGCGACCACCGAGGCGATGTTGATGATCGAGCCGCCGCCGCGCGCGATCATGCCGGGCACGGCGGCCTGCATGGCGTGGAATTGCGATTTCACGTTGAGCGTCATCGCAAAATCGAACTCCGCATCGCTGGCATCGAGCAGCGTTCCGGCATGAACGAAGCCCGCGCAATTCACGAGGATATCGGGGCGCGCGGCCTCGATGGCCGATTGCAACGCCGCCTTGTCGGTGACGTCAAGCGCGAATGTCTCGCCCGCCAATCCGGCCAGCAATTCGCCTTTTAGGTCGGTGGCCGTGACGGTCGCGCCCTCGCCTGCATAGGCCTCGGCAATCGCCCGGCCAATCCCCTGACCGGCGGCGGTGATGAAGGCGCGTTTGCCCTGCAATCTCATTCTTTAATCTCCATGTTCTGTGTCATCCAGTCGGTGATTTCGGGCACCATCCGCTCGCCCGCGCCGCTATCGCGCATCGCCCGCAGTGCGGCATCGGCGGCCCCGGACATGGCGCTTTTGCGGCCAAGATCCGCAGTCATCTGACGGTAATAACCGACATCCTTGGCGGCGTTGGCGATGGAAAAGGCCAGATCAATCCGGCCATCGACGACATAGTTGCGGATGAAATCCATCATCCCCGAATGGTTCGGCCCCGCCGCCATCACCCCGTGAAGTGCTGCGCGGTCGATCCCGGCGGCATCGGCCATGGCAAAGGCTTCGGCCATGGCGCAGGCGGTGGTCATGGCGTAGAAATTGTTGATCAGTTTGATCGTGTGGCCGCTGCCCAAGGCCCCGAGGTGAAAGACATTCTCGCCCAGAGTGTCGAGCACCGGCTTGACGCGGTCATAAGCCGCCCGGTCGCCCGCGCACATGATGTTGAGCTTGCCCTCGCGGGCATGGGCCGGGGTGCGCCCCAAGGGCGCGTCGAGATAGGTCGCGCCCTTATCAGTCAGCGCCGCGCCGATCCGCAGCGTCGAGGCGGGCAGCGAGGTGCCGAAGTCGATCACCACCTGACCGGGTCGTGCCCCCGCCAGCACGCCGTCCTCGCCGAAGATGCGCGCCTCGACCTGATCCGAGGTCGCCATGCAGAGCATCACGATATCGGCGCGCGCTGCCAGATCGCGCGCCGATGCGGCCTCTTCTCCGCCGTGCGCCAAGGCCTCTTCCACGCCCGAACGGTCACGGTTGCCAAGCACAATCAGCGCGTGGCCCGCGCTTTGCAGGCACTCGACCATAGCCCGGCCCATCAGGCCAAGGCCGATGAAGCCTATGGTTTGGGGGGTCATTCACGCCTCCTTTCGGTCAGAGAAACAGCGTCACGATGGGTGGCCAGATGATCAGAACCGACAGCGCCAGCAGTTGCAACACGATGAAGGGCAGAAAGCCACGGAAAATATCGGTGATCGAGATCTCCGGCGGGGCCACGGATTTGAGATAGAAGGCCGCCGGGCCGAAGGGCGGCGACAGGAAACTCACCTGCATGTTCATGGTAAAGACCACGCCGAACCAGATCGGGATATAGCGCGCATCGATCGAGCCTAGAATTCCGATCTCTTCCGACGGCAGCTTCAGCACGATGGGCAGGAAGACCGGCATGATCAGCAGCACGATGCCGATCCAGTCCATGAACATGCCCATCACCAGAAAGATCACCATCATCACCAGGATGATGCCCATGGTGGGCAACTCCGCGCCGATGATCATGTTGGCCACATAGGTCGGCCCGCCCACCAGCGTGTAGGCCGCTGCCAGCGCCGCCGCGCCGATGGTCACCCAGATGATCGTGCCAGTGGATTTCAGCGTGCGCATCAGGCTGTCCCAGACGATGACAAAGGTCATCTCGCGGCGGATGAGGCCGATCACGAATACCGCGATTGCCCCCATGCCCGCAGCCTCGGTGATACCGGTGATGCCGCCATAGATCGAGCCGAGCACGACGCCGATCACCACGATGGGCGCGATCAGCCCCTTGCCCATCTCCCAGCCCTTGGCCGTGCGCGCGCGCCCTACAACAAGGAAGATCACCGCCAACGAGATCGCAAAGGCCCCGATCAGCCATGGCAGGTCTGAGACCATGCCGAGCGGAATGGGGGCTTCCCCCTCGCGCACCGCATTGTCGCCCAGGAGCGTGAAAAACAGCGCCCGCAGCGTGAGAATAGCCGTGATCCAGGCTAGCATCCGCGCGAGAAAACCTAGGAACATCAACCCCTTTTCAGCGCCTCTGGGATCATCGGGATCCTCCGGCGGCAAGGGCGCCAGCGCCGGATTGAGATTGCTGCGCACGATGATGTAGATCAGAAAGAACGAGGCCAGCATGAAACCGGGCAGGAAGGACGCGGTAAAGAGCGCCTTGATCGAGGTCTCGGTCACCAGCCCGTAGAAGATCAGCACGATGGAGGGCGGGATCATCGTGCCCAGACTGCCCGAGGCGCAGATCGTTCCGATGGCAAGATTGCGGTCATAACCAAGCCGCAGCATCTGCGGCAGCGCGATGAGACCCAGAAGCACCACCTCGCCGCCGATGATCCCCGACATCGCGGCCATGATCACCGCCATGATCGAGGTGACGATGGCAATGCCGCCGCGCGTGCGCGAAAGCCATTGGTTGAGCGAGGAATACATGTCGCGCGCGATGCCGGATCGCTCCAGCAGCGCCGCCATGAAGATGAAGAGCGGCACCGAGATCAGCACATAATTCGTCATCTGTCGGTAAACCGCCTGCGCCAGCACCGAAAGCGGGCCGCGCCCGAACGTGCCGAACAGGAGGTCAAGATCGAATTTCAGCGCCAGCGTCACCACCGCGAGAAAGGCCGAGGCAAAGCCAAGCGGCATGCCGATGGCGAGAAGGGCGAACATGCCGAAGAGCAGGATCAGGCTGAGCGTGCCGATGTCGATCATCTGGTCTGGTCCTCTAGGGTGCGGCGAATATTCTCGATTTCGACCTCGTCGATCTCGTCGGCATGAAGGTTGGAGGCGTCCCGGTTCCAGTCGGCGATGAGGTTGGAAACCGCCTGCACGGCCACCAGCACGATCGCAATGATCAAGAACGGCTTTACGATGCCGGGGATGGGCGGGTCCCAGGCCGTGCCAAAGGTTTCCATCCGCAGGAACCTGGTCTTGGCGTCGTTATAGCCGCCCCAGACGAGCGCAAAGGCAAATCCAACGATGAGCAGCACCGAAAGCGTGTCCGACGCCTTGCGCATCCAGCGCGGCATCTGATCGTAGATCACGTAGATGCGGATATGGCTGCGCTGCTGCATGGCGTATTGGCCCGCAAGCAGAAATACGAAGGAGGCGAGCCAGAGCGACAGCTCGTTGGCCCAGAGCGTCGGGCGCGAAAACACGTAGCGCGATACCACCTCGTAGAACATCACCAGCACGATGACCGCCACAAGGATCATCGCGGCACGCCCGAGCACAAGGCTCACAATGTCGAAAAAGCCCTTTTGCGCGGGTTCGATCCAGCCCTTGAAATCCGACAGGTAAACCGAGGCGAAAAGCAGCGCGCCGCCAAGGGCGAACAGCATCAGCTGCACGATGGGGCGGCCTGCCGGGCGGATCATCTCGTGCATCCCGATCGCCGTTTCCGGCGCGGTGATCCGCATCGCGACAAGCCATATGTAGAGCAACAGTGCTGCCGCACAAAACCCGATCATCGCCAGTTTCACCGGGCCGCGTGCGCGCCCGAGCCAGACACTCTTGCCGGTCATGATGCCTCTCCCATTGTCGCGCCAAAAGGATCGGCACGGTCGCAAATTCTCCCGGGAGGCGGGCAATGATGCGCCCGCCTCCGTTATGGGCAAGGTTTACTTCAGCAGGCCAAGCTGGCGCAGATAGGTCTTGTGGCTTTCAAGCAGGGCGCGCGCCTGTTCATTCTTATCGCCCCAGCGTTCCCATGACGTTTGCGCGGCCTCCCGGAAAGTCTTGCGATCGTCGTCGGACCACGTGTGCAGCGTCACGCCCGCGGCCTCAAGCTTGGCTGCGGCCTCGGCATTGGCGCGCTCATTGTAAAGCGCGATGTGAAAGCCCAGTTTTTGCCAGGCTGTTTCAATGATCCGGCGCTGCGCTTGCGTCAGCCCGTCCCAGACATCCTTGTTGCAGGCGAGGTGATCGGCCGGCATCGAGTGAAAGCCGGGATATGTCGCGTGTTTCACGATGTCGTAAATTCCGAGGCCCACATTGTTGGCCAGCCCCGAGGCATCGGCCCCGTCGATGATCCCGGTTTCCAGCGCGGTGAAGATCTCGGTGAAATCCATCACGATTGGCGAAGCGCCAAGCTCTTCGAAAATCTCGGTTTCCATTCCCGGCGGCGAGCGGAATTTCCAGCCTTTCAGATCCTCGGGACCGGCAATCGGCTTGGAAGAGGAAAGCGATTCCTGACCGTAGATCGACCAGCCGATCAACTGCATGTTCTGCTCGTTATAGAGCTTCTGCGCAGCGTCATAGCCGCCGCCGTAATAGAGCCAGGAATATTGCTGCCAGGGCGTGTCATAGCCGCCCATGAAGTCGCCGACGAACTGAAAGGCCGGGTTCTTGCCGGTCTGGTAGGCCCCGCCGGTGGCGTCGCAATCCAGAATTCCGTTGATCGCTGCGTCGAAGGTCTCGGTGGTGGCGACAACCGACGATGAATAGAACATCTCGATCGAGATTTCGCCACTCGACATGGTCTGCACATCGTCGATGAAGCGCGCGAGCGCCTTGCCGGTCGGGTGTTCGGTGGCGTAATGCGTCTGCATCCGTAGGGTCACCTCTTGCGCAAATGCGCCCGAGGCCAGCAAGGCACCCGCCGCTGCCGTTGTCAGAAGAGTTTTCATGGTCATGTGTCTTTCCTCCCTGTGGCGAATTTTCCGCCTCTTCCCTGTGCAAGGGATCACCTTACACCTCAGATGGTATACCATCTTACAGGAACGGTAACCAAACCGGATTTCACAATCAACTTGTTTTGGTATACCAAATCGAGAATTATGGAATTGCAGAACGCGCGCGCCTATCGACTGCACGATGGGGATTCGATGAAGGATAGTTGGAACAATGTCGGAAAAAACACTGGCCTACGGGATCGCGAATGAGTTGCGCCGCTCGATCCTGCGCGGCGAGCTGGTGCCGGGCGCGCCGATCAAAGAGCGCGACCACGCCGCAGCCATGGGCGTCAGCCGGACCCCGATGCGCGAGGCGATTCGCATTCTCGCCAAGGAGGGGCTGGTCACGCTCAGCCCGGCGCGCAGTCCCATCGTCAGCAAACCCACCGCCAAGGCGCTTTGCGATCAGGGCGTGGTGCTGGTGGCGCTGGAAAAACTCTCGGGCGACCTGGCCTGCGATCACGCGACCGAGGCCGATCTCGCGCGGATCAAGGAGGCCGCCCGGCGCATGGAAGAGACGTTTGATACCGCCGAGCGGATCGATTCCTTCGAGATGGACATGGCCTTTCATACCGCCATCGCCGAAGCGTCGCGCAACGCGGCCTTGGCCGAGACCCACAAGACCTATCTCGCCCGCCTGTGGTACGCGCGCTATCTCACCTCGCGGATGCGCGCCAACCGCGACCGCGTGCTGCCCCAGCACGGTGCCATCCTCGAAGCGATCCTGCGCCGCGACAAGGCGGCACTGGCCGACGCCTTCGACGCGCATCTTGGCCATCTGCCGCGCGATCTTGAAAACCTGATGATTTCACAAGCCGAAACGGCTGAAAAACCGGCACGGACCGGAAGAAAGGAGTCAAATGAAACTGCTTAGAGTAGGAGCACCCGATGCCGAGCGGCCTGCGATCCTCGATGCGGAGGGGCAGGTGCGCGATCTGTCGGGCCAAGTGCCCGATTTCGCCGGAGAGGGCGTGGCGCAAGCGGCGCTGGCGCGCATTGCCGCCCTTGACACCGAGAGCCTGCCGGTGATCGAGACACCGGGCCGGATCGGGCCCTGCCTTGCCTGGGTGCCCAATTTCGTCTGTGTCGGGCTGAACTATGCCAAGCACGCCGCCGAGACCGGGGCCACGCCGCCCGAAGAGCCGATTCTCTTTTCCAAGACCACAAGCTGTCTGTCGGGGCCGAACGATCCGGTGATCATCCCGCGCAACTCGTCCAAGGCCGATTGGGAGGTGGAGTTGGGCGTGATCATCGGGCGCGACACGCTTTATGTGTCCGAGGAGGACGCGCTTGATCATGTGGCGGGCTATTGCGTGATCAATGACGTCTCCGAGCGCGCCTTTCAGATCGAGCGTGGCGGGCAGTGGCTCAAGGGCAAATCCGCCCCCAGTTTCGGCCCTATCGGCCCGTGGATTGTGACCGCCGACGAGGTGCCCGATCCGCAGGCTCTCAACCTCAGCCTTTCGCTCAACGGCGAAACGGTGCAGGCGTCCAATACCGACGACATGATCTTTTCGGTGCGCGAGATCGTCTCTTACATGAGCCAGTTCATGCTGTTGCGTGCGGGCGACATCATCGCCACCGGCACGCCGTCGGGCGTGGGGATGGGCATGAAGCCGCAGCGTTTCCTGAAACCCGGCGATGTGATGGACCTGACCATCGAGGGCTTGGGCGCACAGCGGCAGGAGGTTGTCGCCGCCCGGTGACGCCAAGGCTGCAACGGGTCGGGCGCGGACCCGGCCCGTTTAACGAAAGGCAAGGAAATGAACCGGTGGTCCTGCTCAAGAATATTGTTCGGGTATTTGACCTGCACGGTCTTGAAGTCAACCATCGTACCCGTCCAACCATCGCTGCGATGTCACCTTGCACGGCGATGTATCATGCTGGGCCAACCTCAAACCTAAACTCTTTGCGACAGAACTCATGGGGTCTACATGGCATCCAAATGCCGCCGGGTCAGCAGCATTGTTCGCAGTGGCTCAAAGCCGACGCAGCACCTCATCCAGCAGCTTTTGCGCGACCGGCGCAAGCTCACGGTGACGCGGGCAGAGGACAAGAAAGGGTGGCACGGTAACGGTCTCTTGCGTGTTCAGTATCGCAAGGCCAGGACTGGTGCGCGTCAGCAGCTGCGCGACTTCGCGCGTCAGCGGCGCGATGGCCTCAGACCCCATGACCACGCTGAGCGCGACCAGCAGCGAGGAGCTGTTGGTGACCCGTCTCGGCGTGGTCCGCCGGTTTGCCAGAAAGGCATTTTCGAGCGCCGTTCGGATCGGCAGCCCCGATTCCTGGATGACGAATTCATAGGGCAGGGTTTCGGCCAGCGACACGCTGCGACCTGCCAAAGGAGGGGTAGATTCCGGTAGGGGGCAGGATCGTATCATAAGGCTCCCCGCCCCCATCATTTGCCCCTCGTTTGAGCTCTGTGGCCGCCTTCATTGTGGCGAAAAGCGTGGTGCGCCCGTTTGGTGGCTGTGAAGGTGGCAAGAAATAGGGATGATTACTTCACAACTTTGCCCCGGCTTGCCGCCGCCACCGATATTCGCCGGTGAGCAGGATGTGGGCCCATCCGAGCGGCGAGATATGCGCGAGCAGAGCGGGGTCGCAGTTCAGCCCGGCCCGCTGCCGCGCGGCGACGGCCTGACCGAGGTGCTTGGTGTTCCAGTAGATGATGATGGCGGCGAGCAGGTTGAGACCAGCCATGCGGTAGTGCTGCCCCTCGGCGGTACGGTCGCGGATTTCGCCCTGCCGCCCGATGCGCAGGGCGTTTTTCAAAGCGTGATGGGCCTCACCCTTGTTCAGGCCAATCTGGGCCCGCCTCTGCATGTCGGCGTCGAGGAGCCATTCGATGATGAAGAGGGTGCACTCGACGCGACCGATTTCACGGAGCGCCAGGGCCAGCTCGTGCTGGCGCGGATAGGCGGCGGACCGCAACACGCCGGGCCAGTTCTGGACCACAAGGCCCTCGCGGATCGTGCCGCCGATCAGGCTGCGCAATTCGTTTGGCGCTGACGCCGGGTCGAACAGGTGGGGCCGTCTGGATGGCAGGTCGCGGATACGCGGGATGAACCGGAACCCGAGCAGCGACGTCACGGCAAAGACGTGATCGGTGAAGCCGCCGGTGTCAGCATACTGCTCTGTGATCTTTCGCCCGGCCTCGTTCATCAGCAATCCGTCCAGGATGTAGGGCGCTTCGCTCACGGTGGCCGGAATGTTCTGGGTCGCGAACGGGTCGAACTGGTCGGAGACATGGGTGTAGGCCTTGAGGCCCGGCTCGGAGCCGTATTTCGCGTTGATGAGGTTCATCGCTTCGCCCTGCCGGGCGGCGGGGAAGAATTGCCCGTCACTGGAGGCGGTCACGCCACCGCCCCAAATCCCGGTCATGGGCAGTCGGGACTGCGCGTCAATCACCATTGCGAGGGCCTGGTTGATGGCGTCGCTCTCCATATGCCATCGCGACAGACGGGAGAGCTGGAAGTAATCATGGGTGTTGGTCGCCTCAGCCATCTTGCTGAGTCCAAGGTTCAGGCCCTCGGCCAGCAACACCGTCAGCATGCCGATCTGGTCTTTGCAGGGCGCGCCGGTTTGCGCACTGATGAAGGTTTCCGTGAAGCCGATATCCGCATTGACCTGCTCCCCAAAAACCGGACCATTCAAAAGGAGAGTTTGTTCTCGTAACGTTCAAAGCGACAAGGAGAACAGACGATGCGCAAATCACGTTTCACCGAAGAACAGATTGTCGGGCACCTCGATTTTTGACCGTTTTCGCTGCCACGCAGCGGTGCGATTTGGGTGAGGCTGGATGTCGTGGTCGGCTGACGGCCTTATGCCTCCCA
>NZ_JBEPPX010000029.1:0-38149 GCF_040547535.1 Roseovarius sp. MBR-78 | reverse complement strand
CCAGAAAGCTCATCCTCCTCGCCAACACCGTCCTCAAGCGCGACACGCCATGGCAACCAAACCCGCCGTCCTGAGACGGTTGCTTGATTCCGCGCAAATGACGCTGTGCCTGAAATGTCCACTCAAGGGCCTTCACGCCGCTTCCCGCACCGCATCACCCCGCCTCGGGGCGCATCACGAGGCAGGTGGTGGTGCCGGTGGCATAGAGCCGACCATCGTCGCGCCCGCGCAATTCGCCGCGCGCGACGGCGGTGCTTCGGCCGCGGTGCTGCACCTCGCCGGTGGCGCGCACGGGCGTGCCCGTGGGCAGGGCGCGGGTGATGTTCACCGCGAAATCGAGCGTTGTATAGGCCTCGCCCTGCGCCAGTTCGGTCATCACCGCGCAGCCCATACAACTGTCGAGGATGGCCCCATACCAGCCGCCATGCACGCCGCCCATCGGGTTGAGCGCGGCAAATTCCGCCACGCCCTCGAAGACGGTGCGGCCCCTTTGCGCCTCGGTGGGGGCAAAGCCCAGCGTCACGCCGATAGGCGGCACCGGCAGGCGGCCCGCGATCATGTCCTCGACAAAGGCAAGGCCCGAGCGTGCAAGCATTGCCGCGCGGTCGGGCAGGTCGGCGGCAGAGGTGGCGGCGCGGTGGGGCATGGCGGTCTCCGGTCTGGCCCTGTCTTGGTAGGACGTGGCCGGGCCCGGATCAAGGGGGCGGTGCGGGGACCACGAAAAAGCCCCGGCGCAGGCCGGGGCAGATGACGCGGCGAAGGGGCCCGCGCGCAGGGAACGGAGGGCGGATCAGGCCACGTCGCGCAGTTCCACCCGTGGCGTCACGCCCAGCGCATGGCACACGTCGCGGGTCAGATCGGGGCGGTTCAGCGTGTAGAAATGCAGGTCGTCCACGCCCTCCTCGATCAGGTCGCTGCACAATTCGGTGCAGAGCGCCGTTGCCAGCAGGTCGTGGCGGTTGTCGCGGATCGCCTTGTCAAAGGCATCGTCGAGCCAGCCGGGCACCTGCGTGCCGCAGGACAGCGCGAATTTGCGCGCGCCCTGCCAGTTTTCGATCGGCAGGATGCCGGGGATGATCGGCGCGGTGATCCCCGCCGCCGCGCAGGCATCGCGAAACCGCAGAAAGGTCTCTGCCTCGAAAAAGAACTGCGTGATCGCCTCGGAGGCCCCGGCGTCGATCTTGCGCTTGAGCCAGTCGATATCGGCGCGGCTGTCGGCGGCCTCGGGGTGTTTCTCGGGATAGGCCCCGACACGGATGGTGAATTTGTCGGTCTCGGCCAGCGCCGAAATCAGCTCGCAGCTATTGGCAAAGCCCTCGGGATGGGGGGTAAAGCCGCCCGCGCCCTTGGGCGGATCGCCGCGCAGGGCGACGATTTCCGTGACCCCCGCCGCGGCGAACTGATCGGCGATGGCAAGGGTCTCGGCGCGGCTGGCATCGACGCAGGTCAGGTGCGCTGCGACGTTGAGCCCGGTGGCCTTGTGCAGCGTGCCCACCGCCTCGCGGGTCAATTCGCGCGTGGTGCCGCCCGCGCCATAGGTGACCGACACAAAGCGCGGGCCGAGGGGGGCCAGCGTGTGGACCGTGTCCCACAGGCGGAACGAGGCTTCGAGCGACTTGGGCGGGAAGAATTCGAACGAGATGCGGGGCGTTTTCATCGGGGTCATCCTGTAACGGAGTAAAGGTTGCCCCCTTGTTGCAAGTGCAGCATTGTGAGACAACTTCATTAATTTCATGGTTTGAATGAGGCGCGCTAATATATGCATATCGAGTTCCGGCACCTGCGCACGATCCGCGCCATCCATCAGGCGGGTGGATTGGCGCGCGCGGCGGACCTGCTGCACATCACGCAATCGGCGCTCAGCCACCAGATCAAGGGGCTGGAGGATCAGGCCGGGGTGGAGCTTTTCGTGAGGCGGTCCAAGCCGTTGCGCCTGTCGGCGGCGGGCCAGCGCCTGCTGCGGCTGGCCGAGAAGATCCTGCCCGAGATCGAGGCGCTGGAGCAGGAATTCGAGGGGCTGCGCGAGGGTAGCGCCGGGCGGTTGCACATGGCGATCGAATGCCATGCCTGTTTCGAGTGGCTGTTTCCGGTGCTGGAGCGGTTTCGCAAGACTTGGGGCGATGTCGATGTCGATATCCGCCCCGGCCTTGCCTTTGATGCGCTGCCCGCGCTGCAAAAGGAGGAGGTGGATCTGGTTGTGTCCTCGGACCCCGAGGATCTGCCCGGCATCACCTTCAAGCCGCTCTTTGATTACGAGCCGGTTTTCGTGGCGTCGAGCCAGCACCCGCTGGCGGCAAAGGATTTCGTCGAGGCGGCGGATTTCGCGGGCGAGGTGCTGATTACCTACCCGGTGGATCGCTCGCGGCTCGACGTGTTCACCGAGTTGCTGACGCCCGCGCGGGTGGAGCCGCGCAGCATCCGGCAGGTGGAGTTGACGGCGGTGATCCTGTTGCTGGTTGCCTCGGGGCGCGGGGTGGCGGTCTTGCCCGATTGGGTGGTGCGCGAGTTGCGCAGCAGCGAGGATTACGTGACCCGCCCCCTCACGGCAGAGGGCAAGACCAAGCGGCTCTATGCCGCGATCCGCGAGGAGGATGCCGACAAGCCCTATATGGCGCATCTCATCCGGCTGGCGCGGGAAATCCCGGTGCGCTTGCAGCGGGGATAGGGGCGGGCAGGCGCGCTCCTCTTCGTGCAAACCCTCTCGGATGTCGGATATGCGCGCCACGCCCGCCGAGGGCAGGCGCGCATGAGGAGGGGTATTTGCGCAAATGCCGCGTCCCTGCCACGGTTTCGCTGGAAATCCGCCCTTGAGCGGTGCTATCGCAATCGTGCCCGGGGGGGCATCGGATAGGAGCGCGCGCGATGGTGCGTCTTTTGGGTCTGGCCCTCGGGGTCTGCCTTGTCGGCACCAGCATGGTGCAGGCCGAGGGGCGCACACGCGTCGGATACGGGCTAGTTTTCACCAATGATGTGATCGGCGATGGCGATGACCGCTGGCGCAGCGGCTCTGTCGCGTCGAGCCGCATCTATGCCCCCGACTGGACCGGGGCCGCGCCTGCGCGCCTTGGCGAGATGCTGGAGTTGCGCTTTAACGGCGAGATCATCGCGCCCGATGATATCTCTACCCCTGCGCCGGGGGACCGCCCCTTCGTCGGGGCGCTGAGCCTGGGGTTGCACAGCCACATGACGCGCGGGCCTATGGAATATGCGCTGGGTGGCGATCTGGTGGTGACCGGGGAACAGACCGGCCTCGATGATTTCCAGGGGTTTCTCCACGATATCTTTGGCGGCGACGAGATGTCGGGCACCGTGCGGCGCAACCAGGTGGATGACGAGTTTTACCCCACGGCCGTGATCGAGGCCGGGCGCAGTTTCGAGCTTGGCGCGCTGCGGCTCAGGCCCTTTGCCGAGGCACGCGTTGGGGTGGAGACGCTGGTGCGCGCCGGGGCCGACATCACCTTTGGCCGCCTGACGCAAGGCGAACTGCTGGTGCGCGAGCCGGTGACCGGCCAGCGCTACCGGGTGGTGCGCGAGGATGTGCCCGGCTATGCCTTCGTGCTGGGCGCCGATATCGCCTATGTCGAGGATAGCGAATTCCTGCCCTCGCGCAGCGGGGTGCAGGCCGAGGACACGCGCGCGCGCGTGCGCGGCGGGATGCATTGGGAGGGGCGCGGCGGCGGCTCGGTCTTTTACGGGGTTACCTGGCTTGGCGAGGAATTCGAGGGCCAGGACGAGGGGCAGGTTGTCGGCTCGCTGCAATTCCGCCTCCGTTTCTGAGAAAAAGCCCCCGCGGGCGCGCGGGGGCTTTTCAGAGCGAATCGCTTTTGCTACTGTAAAGCCAATAAAAAAAGACGAGAGGCAGGTATCAGGGCATGGGAACGGGCTTTCGTGGCACGTTCGTCATCTCTTGGTCGCAAACAGAACTGGATGGCCAGGGCGCATTGCCGCCACGGGCCATGACTGTCGGGATGACATGGTCCTGGCAGGGTGAAGCGGTGCGCGTGGACGGGCCGCAGAACCTTTTGCGGCTGGGCATGGCGGATGGTGAGGCGGTGCAGCGCAGGCGCGCGGCACGGATGGTGCGGCGGCTGGTGGGCGCGGCGATGAGCGGGCGGCGCGATCTGGAACGGATCGAGGTGGACGAGCCGCTCAACGATCTGGGATTTGTCGTCACCGACGGGTTGCGCAGCTATACGGTGACGGTGATCGAGCTTGACGGCGGCGCGTTGCCGCTCTTGATGTTTCTCGACGAAATCCCGCCGCAGCGCACGGAAATGTGGGTGGTGCATCACGCGCTTGACGGGCTGCACGGGGCCGCGACAAGCGCGGCCTCGGGCGGCGTCATCTGTTTCACCCCCGGCACCCGGATCGAGACGCCCGAGGGCCCGCGGCTGGTGGAAGAGCTGTGCGAGGGCGACCGGGTGCAGACCCGCGACAGCGGCGCGCAGGATATCCGCTGGATCGGCAGCCGCCGTATGACCGGCGCGCGGCTTTTTGCCATGCCGCGGCTGCGCCCGGTGCGGCTTCGGGCGGGGGCGCTGGGGGGCGACGTGCCTGATGCCACGCTTCTGGTCAGCCCCGAGCACCGGGTTCTGGTGCGCGGGGATGTGACGCGCGCGCTCTTCAACACGCCCGAGGTTCTGGTGATGGCGCGCGACCTGGTCAACAATGACAGCGTCGCTGTCGATCTCGCCTCGCGCGAAGTGACCTATATCCACCTGTTGCTGCCCTGCCACGAGATCATCTGGGCCAACGGCGTGGAGACCGAGAGCTTTCACCCCGCAAGCGCCGCGCTCTCGACCCTCACAGAGGCGGACCGCGCGCGGCTCTTGATGCTCGATCCCAACCTCGCGCATGAGCCGCATCTTTATGGCGGGCACGCGCGGCGCTGTCTGAGCGCATCAGAGGCGGCGATCCTGCGGCACGAGGCGGCCTGAGCCGGCGCGCGGGGCAGGGCGGGGGCGCGGCCCCCGTCGCCGCAAGCGGCGCGCCCCCGGAGTATTTTGACCAAGAAGAAACCGCGCCCTTGCACGCCTCTTGATAGCGGGGCCGGGGCACTGTATCTGGTTTGCATGATCCGGGTGTTCGACATGGACGATCGCGCGCGCCTGCCGTGGCGGTTTTTCGGGGCGCAGCACAGCGTGCTGGCGCGCCGCTGAGCGCGCGACCACCCGCCGTTCAGACCGCAGCCACTCAGCAACGGGAGAGGACTCATGTCCCCCAAGACACTCTATGACAAGATCTGGGATGCCCATCTGGCCCACGAGGCCGAGGATGGCACCTGCCTGCTCTATATCGACCGCCACCTTGTGCACGAGGTGACCAGCCCGCAAGCCTTTGAGGGGCTGCGCATGGCAGGCCGCAAGGTCCATGCGCCTGACAAGACCATCGCCGTGCCCGATCACAACGTGCCCACCACACTTGATCGTGCCAATGCCGCCACCATGACCGAGGATAGCCGCATCCAGGTCGAGGCGCTGGACACGAATGCCCGCGATTTCGGGATTAATTACTACCCGGTCTCGGATGTTCGCCAGGGGATCGTGCATATTGTCGGCCCCGAACAGGGCTGGACCCTGCCGGGCATGACCGTTGTTTGCGGCGATAGCCATACGGCGACGCATGGGGCCTTCGGCGCGCTGGCGCATGGGATTGGCACGAGCGAGGTGGAGCATGTTCTGGCCACGCAGACGCTGATTCAGCGCAAAGGCAAGAATATGAAGGTCGAGATCACCGGCAAGCTGCGCCCCGGTGTGACCGCCAAGGACATCACGCTTTCGGTGATCGGCGCGACCGGCACGGCGGGCGGCACCGGCCATGTCATCGAATATTGCGGCGAGGCGATCCGTGATCTGAGCATGGAAGGCCGCATGACGGTCTGCAACATGGCGATCGAGGGCGGCGCACGCGCAGGGCTGATCGCGCCGGACGAGACGACCTTTGCCTATGTGATGGGGCGGCCCCACGCGCCCAAGGGCGCGCAGTGGGAGGCGGCGCTCAACTGGTGGAAGACGCTCTATTCCGACCCGGACGCGCATTGGGACAAGGTCGTGACGCTCAAGGGCGAGGATATTGCCCCCGTCGTGACTTGGGGCACCAGCCCCGAGGATGTGCTGCCGATCACTGCCTCGGTGCCTGACCCCTCGGATTTCAACGGCGGCAAGGTCGAGGCGGCGCGGCGCGCGCTGGACTATATGGGCCTGACGCCGGGGCAAAAACTCTCGGATGTCGAGATCGACACGGTCTTTATCGGCTCCTGCACCAATGGGCGGATCGAAGATCTGCGCGCGGCGGCGGCGATCCTGAAGGGCAAGAAGATCGCGGTGAAGCGCGCCATGATCGTCCCCGGCTCGGGCCTCGTGCGCGCGCAGGCCGAGGAAGAGGGGCTGGCGGATATCTTTATCGAAGCCGGGTTTGAATGGCGGCTTGCGGGCTGTTCCATGTGCCTGGCGATGAACCCCGATCAGCTCAGCCCCGGCGAGCGCTGCGCGGCCACATCGAACCGCAATTTCGAGGGCCGCCAGGGCCGTGGCGGGCGCACGCATCTGATGAGCCCCGCCATGGCGGCGGCGGCGGCGGTGACGGGGCGGCTTACGGATGTCAGGGAGATGATGTGATGGAAAAATTCGAAAAACTTAGCGGCATCGCCGCGCCGCTGCCCTTGATCAATGTCGATACCGACATGATCATCCCCAAGCAGTTTCTCAAGACGATCAAGCGGTCGGGGCTGGGGGTCAACCTGTTTGACGAGATGCGCTATGACGATGATGGCAGCGAGATCGCCGATTTCGTGCTTAACAAGCCGCAATATCGCGAGGCGCAGATCCTTGTGGCGGGCGATAATTTCGGCTGCGGGTCGTCGCGCGAGCACGCGCCCTGGGCGATCCTCGATTTCGGTATTCGCTGCGTGATCGCGCCCAGCTTTGCCGATATCTTTTACAACAACTGTTTCAAGAACGGCATCCTGCCGATTGCCCTGCCGCAAGAACAGGTGGACGCGCTGATGCGCGAGGCCGAGAAGGGGGCCAATGCGCGTATCGAGGTCGATCTGGAGGCGCAGACCGTTTCCACCTCCGACGGCGAGGTCTTTTCCTTCGAGGTGGACGCGTTCAAGAAGCATTGCCTGCTCGAAGGGCTCGACGATATCGGCCTGACGCTGGAGAAATCCGCCGCCATCGACGCTTTTGAGGCGCAGGCCGCGCAGGCGCGCCCTTGGGTCTGAGCGGGGCTGCGGCCCTTGTAGCAGGGCCGCAGCATACCACAACATGATGTGACAGCCGGGAATTGCGCCGAAATTTTTCGGCGCAATTCCGGTGCATTGATGCATTCCTGCACCAGTTCTGCCATGAAATCGCCCCAACTCTCTCGTTGGCTGGGCCTTGTCCCTTGCGACAGCGCGGGAAAGGCGGCAAGAATGGGGCAGGATTGAGGCAGACCGCCACATTTGGCGGTATCACATCGACACAAGGGCGCGGCATTGAATCGCGACCGGTCGGGATGAAGGGGAAGAGCGGTGGTCTCCCAGACACCTGGCGCGCTTGCGCGGGCACTGATGTTGGCCATGCTGGTGGCAACGCCGGCCTTGATGATGCCGTTGACCCAACCGGCGACCGCGCAGGTCGTGCTTTTGCTGGCGCTGCTGGCCGCGACCTTTACCGCGCTGGAATATACGGCACGCTATCCCGGCCTGCTCGAATTCCGCTTTGCCCCGCCCTATAACCGGCTGCGCTTTGCCACCCTTGCGGCGATCCTTGTCTCGCTGTCGATCATGATGCGCGGTCAGGTGATGCCGTCGTCGATCTCTGTCGGGCTTGATGGCGTCGCGGGGCGTATGGCGGATGTGATCGATTTCCCGTTTTCGCCGGTGCGATTGATGGTGCTGCTCGTGCCCCCGGAGGCCGAGATAGGGCTGTTGCGCCGGATGGCCGCGCTGGCCTATGCGCTGTCGCTCGGCATGGTGGTCGTGTTCGCAGTCTTCGTGCGGTTTCTTGGCTGGCCCACGCGCAGCGGGCCATTCAACGTATGGATCAACCTGCCGCTGTTCGATCCCACGGGGGGCGGCGATGTGCTCTACCGGCTGCGGCGCGATGCGGTGCTCAACCTCGGTCTGGGGATCGTGCTGCCCTTTGCCATTCCCGCCATCCTGCGGCTGTCAGCGGCGATTATCGGCCCGGTGTCGCTGGATGATCCGCAAACCCTGATCTGGACGGTAAGCGTCTGGGCCTTTTTGCCGGCAAGCCTGTTGATGCGCGGCATTGCCATGCAACGGATCGCCGCGATGATCGAGGACAAGCGCCGCCGCTCTTATGCCGCCGCGCGCTCTCCCGTCGAGGAGGGCCGCGCGCTTCAGGGCGTGTGAGGATGCGCGCCGCCCTCGTGGTGGCCTTCATGGCCGCTGCCCTTGCAGCCCATGCCGAGACGATCAGGATCGCGACATGGCATCTGGAGCTGGATCGCCGGGGGCCGGGCCTGTTGCTGCGCGACATCCGGCGCGGGGATGATCCGCGCCTGGAGGCCATTGCCGGGGTGATCGGCGCGGTGGCCCCGGATGTGCTGGTGGTGCAGGGGGTCGATTACGATCTGCGCCTGCGCGCGCTTGCGGCCTTGCGCGACCGGATCGCCGAGGCGGGGCCTTATTATTCGCACCTCTTCGCGCGGCGGCCCAACAGTGGCTGGCCCACCGGGCTCGACATGGATGGCGACGGGCGGCGCGGCGGGCCGCGCGATGCGCAGGGCTATGGCAGGTTCTCGGGGCAGGGTGGCATGGCGGTGCTGTCGCGCTATCCGCTCGATGAGGCGGCGGCGGTGGAGTTCAGCGCCATGCCGTGGCGCGACCTGCCCGATGCGCTGCTGCCGCGCTGGCCGGATGGGCGGGCGTTCCCGTCGCAGGAGGCGCAGGCGATGCAGCGGCTCTCGTCGGTGGCGCATTGGGCGGTGCCGGTGATGCTTGGCTCGGGGCCGCTCACGCTATTGACCTTCCACGCCACCACGCCGGTTTTCGACGGGCCGGAGGACCGCAACGGGCGGCGCAACGCCGACGAACTCCGCTTCTGGCAGCTTTATTTCGACGGGGCGTTCGGCCCCGCGCCTGCCGGCCGCTTTGCGATCATCGGGGATGCCAACCTTGACCCGGAGCGCGGCGAGGGGCGGCGCGGGGCGATCCGTGCGCTGCTCGATGATCCACGGCTGCGCGATCCCTTGCCGGGGCGCGCCACCGTGGAATGGGAGGCCACCGGCCCGCTCCGGGTAAGCTATATCCTGCCCTCGGCAGACCTGACGGTGGCGGGCGCGGGTGTCTACTGGCCCGAGGAGGGCGCGCCGGGGCATGGGGCGGCGGTGACGGCGGGACCTCACCGGCTGGTTTGGGTCGATCTTGCGCTCGACTGACCGCAGCCTTTCTTGACGCTACCTTTCTTGACCCCGCCGCGCGTGGGCGCTAGGCCACGCTCGCAACCACAGCCCCAAGAGGACAGACCCCATGAGCAACCCCTCGCTTCTTATCCTGCCCGGTGACGGGATCGGCCCCGAAGTCATGGCCGAGGTGCGCCGCATCATCGACTGGTTCGGCGCGAAGCGCGGCATCGCCTTCGACGTGAGCGAGGATTTGGTCGGCGGCTGCGCCTATGACAAGCACGGCGTGCCGCTGCATGACGACACCATGGCACGCGCGCAAGAGGTGGATGCGGTCCTGCTGGGCGCGGTCGGCGGGCCGCGATATGACGACCTCGATTTCAGCGTGAAGCCCGAGCGCGGCCTGTTGCGCCTGCGCAAGGAGATGGACCTTTTCGCCAACCTGCGCCCGGCGCAATGCTTTGACGCGCTGGCGGATTTTTCCTCGTTGAAAAAGGACGTTGTCGCGGGCCTCGACATCATGATCGTGCGCGAATTGACCTCGGGCGTCTATTTCGGAGAGCCGCGCGGCATCCACAAGGAGGGCAACGAGCGCGTCGGCATCAACACGCAACGCTATACCGAATCCGAGATTGCCCGCGTCGCGCGGTCTGCGTTCGAGTTGGCGCGCAAGCGGTCGAACAAGGTCTGCTCGATGGAAAAGGCCAATGTGATGGAATCCGGCGTGCTCTGGCGCGAGGTGGTGCAGGAGGTGCACGACGCCGAATACCCCGAGGTAGAGCTGAGCCACATGTATGCCGATAACGGCGCGATGCAGCTTGTGCGCTGGCCCAAGCAGTTCGACGTGATCGTGACTGATAACCTGTTTGGCGACGTGCTGTCGGATTGCGCGGCGATGCTCACCGGCTCGCTGGGGATGCTGCCTTCGGCCTCGCTTGGGGCGCCGATGGTCAATGGCCGACCCCGCGCGCTCTATGAGCCGGTGCATGGCAGCGCGCCCGATATCTCGGGGCAGGGCAAGGCCAACCCGATCGCCTGTATCCTCAGCTTTGCGATGGCGCTGCGCTATTCGTTCGATCTGGGCGATGAGGCCGCGCGCGTCGAGGCGGCGGTGGAAAAGGTGCTGGCAGACGGCGTGCGCACCGCCGATCTGATGGGGCCCGAGGGCGGCACGCCGGTCTCGACCGCGGGCATGGGCGATGCGATCCTCGCCGCGCTCGACGCAAGCCTGTGACAGGACGGGGGATGGCGCGCATTTCGCGCTTGCCAACCCCCGTGCCCTCGTCTATCCCGCGCGACACGGTCGGGCTGTAGCGCAGTCTGGTAGCGCACCTGCTTCGGGAGCAGGGGGTCGGAGGTTCGAATCCTCTCAGCCCGACCAATACATCCATATGATGGATGACGATAAGGGCAGGTCGCTCTGGTTCGCTGAACCTGAACAGCCGGTCTGATCGCCTGAAATTTCAGTCCGCCCTCACAGCTTGCGGATTTTCAGCCGCGTGATGCGGTTGTCCTTGCGCGCCATGACCTGGAACCGGAAGCCGTGAAAGCTGAACACCTGGTCGGCGGTGGGGATGGTCTGCGCCTCGTGGATGACAAGGCCCGCGACGGTGTTGGCGGCCTCGTCGGGCAGCGCCCAGTCGGTGGCGCGGTTGAGGTCCCGGATGGTCATGGCCCCATCGACGATGTAATCGCCATCCGAGGCGCGGCGCAGCGGGTGATCGGCCTCGGCGTCGAATTCATCGACGATCTCGCCCACGATCTCCTCCAGGATGTCTTCGAGCGTGATAAGCCCCTGGAGCGCGCCGTATTCATCCACCACCAGCGCGAAATGGCTGCGCATCCGCAGGAATTGGCGCATCTGCTCGTCGAGCGTGGTCGTCTCGGGCACGAAATAGGGCTCGCGCGCGATGGTGCGCACGTCGAACGCGTCGAGTTCGGTCACGCCGGTCTCGCTCTCGACGGCGACCTTGTGGATGGCGCGCAGCAGGTCCTTGGCGTGGACGATGCCGACGATATTGTCGGGGTCGCCCTCGTAGAGCGGCAGGCGCGTGTGATTGCTGGCAAGGCATTGCGCGAGGATGTCGCGCGGGCGCGCCTCGACATCGAGCATCTCGATGCGCGAGCGGTGCAGCATGATTTCCTCGACCGCGCGGTCGCTGAGATCGAGCGCGCCGAGGATGCGGTCGCGGTCCTCCTTCTCGACCACGCCCTCGGATTGGCCCAGCCAGAGCGCACCGGCGATTTCCTCGCGCACGGCAAGGATATGGCTGTCGGGATCGGTCTGCACGCCGACACAGCGCAGGATCAGCCGCACCAGCCAGCGCACCGCCGCCACCACGGGATCGAAGACCCGGATCACCCACACGACCAGCGGCGCGGTGCGCGCGGCGGCGGTTTCGGCATTGGTGATGGCATAGGTTTTGGGCAGCACCTCGGCGAAGATCAGCACCAGAAGCGTCATCACCAGCGTGGCCAGCGCCACGCCGCTCTCGCCGAAAAGCCGGGTGAAAAGCGCGGTGGCGAGCGAGGCGGCGAGGATGTTGACGAGGTTGTTGCCCAGCAGGACCGAGCCGATCAGCCGCTCGTTATCCTCGGTGATGATGAGCGCGGTTTCGGCCCCCTTGGAGCCCTTTTCCGCCTGCGCGCGCAGCTTGCCGCGCGAGGCCGCCGTGAGCGCCGTCTCGCTGCCCGAGAAGAACCCCGAGAGCACCAGCAGCCCGAGGATCGACAGCGTGGTGATCCAGAATGTCGGGTCAAGAGCGGCGGCGAGCGAATCCATCGGTTTGCGTCCTTGTGATGATCTGGCGCGGTTATGCGGTCTCGGGGCGGCGCGATCAAGGCGCGCGCGCTCAGCCCTTTGCTGGGGCGTCGCGGCGTGCGGTCATCAGCGGGTGATGCGCGTCGACCAGCGCGCGCAGCCGCGCGTCGAGCACATGGGTATAGATCTCGGTGGTGGCCAGATCGGCATGGCCCAGCAGCATCTGGATCACCCGAAGATCGGCCCCGCCCGCCAGAAGATGCGTGGCAAAGGCATGGCGCAGCCGGTGCGGGGTGACGGCCTCGGGGTCGATCCCGGCATGGGCCGCGATCTGCTTGATGAGGCCGTAAAAGCGGTGCCGCGTCAGGTGCCCGGCACGGCCCGGCGAGGGGAAAAGCCAGGGCGAGGCGGCGCGCGCCTTGTCGCGTGCGCGCAGCGCAAGCCATGCCGCCAGCGCCACGCGCGCGGGCGGCGACAGCGGCACCATCCGTTCCTTGCCGCCCTTGCCGTTCACCAGGAGCATTTCCGGCTCGCCCAGCGCCGCCGAGAGCGGCAGGCCGACAAGCTCGCTCACCCGCATCCCCGTGGCATAGAGCAGCGCCACCAGCGCGGCGTTGCGCCCCCGCTCGACCTCGCCGCGCCCGATCTCTCCCGCCGCCTCCAGCAGGCGCTCGACATCGTGCTCCGAGAGCGTGCGCGGCAAGGCGCGGCTGCGCCCCGGCCCGCGCAGGCGGATCGCCGGGTTGGCCTCGCGCCA
The DNA here is from genome assembly GCF_040547535.1 of Roseovarius sp. MBR-78. Taxonomy (NCBI): domain Bacteria; kingdom Pseudomonadati; phylum Pseudomonadota; class Alphaproteobacteria; order Rhodobacterales; family Roseobacteraceae; genus Roseovarius; species Roseovarius sp. MBR-78. The sequence goes on along the minus strand of NZ_JBEPPX010000029.1, from coordinate 25,280 downwards.
GCCCTCTTCGACGGCAAAGCGATAGAATTGCCGGATCGACGAGAGCCGACGCGCGCGGGTGGCCTGTGCCAGCCCCTCGGCCTCGCAGGCCACGAGATAGGCCTCGATCTCGGCCTGCGTTGCGCTGAGCAGATCGCCCGCGCCTTGCGTCGACAGCCAGCCCGCGTAATCGCGCAGGTCGCGGCCATAGGCCATGAGTGTGTTTTGCGCCGCGCCCAGCTCGGCGGCCTGCGCCTCGAGAAAGGTGGCGATGCGGGTCTCGGGCGTGGGAGTGGCGGCGCTCATGTCCCCGGCCCGAGGATCAGGATTTGCAGCGCCGCGCGCCGGGCGGTATCTTCCAGCCCGACGGCGCGCAGGGTGGCGATGGCGGCGCGCACCGCCGAGGGCGCGGCGCGCTCGGCCCCGTGGTCGAGCAAGGCCGCCGCCATCAGGATCGCCTCGCCCAGCCGCCCCTCATTGATTAGGCGCTGATGCTCGGGCGCGGCAGCGGTGGCGGCGAACCCGGCGGCAATCGCCGATTGCATCCGGGTGGTGGCATCGGCGGGCTCGGGCGCGCCCCGCGCGATTCCGGCCAGAAGCCTGTCGCGCGGCGCGGCGGGGGCGTGGGTCTCGTGCGCGCGCTCGTAGAGCGGCGACAGCAGGATCATTTCGGTCGCGCGCGCCTGTGCCTCTGCGGGAACCTGCGCCTCTGCGGGCAGGGGGGCGGCGGCCAGCACCCGCTCGGCGAAAATCTCCGCGAGCGCGGTTTCCAGCCCGGCCGCGCGCGCGGCCTCCCACGCGGCGGGCAGCGCCTCGGCAAGGGCGGCCCCGTCGCGGGCGTCCAGCGCGCGGTCGAGCGCCTGAACCGCCGCGACCCGCGTCCACACCCCGCCCGAGGCGGCGGGCTTGCGCGCGGTATAAAGCGCAAAGAGCCGCGCCGCCGCCAGCGCCCCGGTCTGCGCCAGCCGCTCGGCGGCCTCGATCTCGGCCTTCCAGCCGGCGGTGCCGCGCAGATCGGCCATGGCAAAGGCGCGCGGCAGATCCTGGGTGCCCAGCGGCGTTCCGATGGCCTCGTAGAGCCGAAAGCGTAGCGGCGTCATGGTGGTGGGCGGGACTGGCGCGGCAATCGCGTCAATCAGCTCCGGCTCCAGATAAAGCGCCAGAAGCGTGCCATCGGGCTCGGTGATGGCACCGCTCGCCTCGGCCCCGTGCAGGATCAGCGCGGCGGTCTGCCAATCCCCCGCGCGCGCAAGGCAATAGATGCGCGCGCCCAGATCACGGCTCAGATGCGGCGCGGCGGCGAGGGCGGCGCAGGCGGCATCCTCGCGGCCATCGAGCAGCGCGAGGTCGAGCCACGCATCAAACAGCGCAGGCGTGGCCCCGCCCGCCCGCTCAACGAGCGCCAGCGCAGGCTCTACCGCGCCAAAGCGGCGCAGCGCCGCGATCCGCGCGCGCAGAAACGGCGCGTCGCCGGTGATGTCGGGCGGGGCGTCGGCCTCGGCCAGCAAGAGCGTGTAATAGAGCGCCTGCATCGCGGGCAGCGGGCGCGCGGGCAGGCGCCCGAGAGCGCGGGTGAGCGTCGCCGTGGCGCTCGCACTCCAGAGGGTGCGGGGCAGGCCAGTCGTGGTGCCGGGCAACAGCCCCGCCGCATCGACGCGCGAGGCACCAAGCGGGGTCACCGTCACATCGGGGCGGGTGGCGGTCTCGGCGGTGGGGGCGGGGGGCGTGACGGTGGCAGGGGCCATCTCGCTCAGCCAGTCAATCGCCGAGAGCGGGGCCTCGGCCGCCGCCGTGCCCGACCACAAGAGGGCGGCGAGGAGCGCGCTAGTCGATCTCAAGGAGGAGGTCCTGCCGGATCTCGGATTGCGCGGGCGTGAAATCCGCACCGAAGAACGGGCCGAGATAGGCATAGCCTATGAGCCCTATGAAACCGAGGATCGCGAGGTAAAACAGCCATTTGATAAGGCGAAACATGGTGTGGCCCCTCTGCTCGTGGGGTGATTTTGGCCACTTATAGCTGGCATTTCCGACAAGATCACGCCATTGAGTGCAAAATCTCGAGAACAGGCAGGGGAGCGCCGGTGTGTCGGCTGGCAAGCGCTGGAAATTGAAGAAATCGGTCGTGCTTGTGGGGATGATGGGCGCGGGCAAGACCGCCGTGGGGCGGGTGCTCGCGGCGCGGTTGGGGGTGCCTTTCCTCGATTCGGATGTCGAGATCGAAAAGGCCGCCAACATGACGATTGCCGAGATTTTTCAACGCGATGGCGAGGGGTTCTTTCGCGCCCGCGAAAGCGAGGTGATCGACCGGCTGCTTGAGGCGCGCCCGGCGGTGCTGTCGGTGGGGGGCGGCGCGTTCCTGGCCGAGCGCACCCGCGAATTGATCACGCAAAAGGGCGTATCGGTCTGGCTTGATGCTGATCTTGATCTTCTGTGGTCGCGGGTAAAAGGCAAGAATACCAGGCCTTTGCTGCGCACATCTGATCCACGCGAGACGCTGCGCGCGCTGATGCAGGCGCGCGTGCCGCTCTACGCGCTGGCGGATCTGCGGGTCGAGGCGCAGAGCAGCTATACGATCGACGACATGGCCGCACAGGTCGAGGCCGCACTGGCCACGCGGGCGGATGTTCTGGAGGGGGTGAAATGATCGAATGCGTGCATGTGCCGCTTGGCACGCGGGCCTATGACGTGGTGATCGGGCCGGGGCTTCTGGCGCAGGCGGGGGCGCGCATCGCGCCGCTGCTGACGCGGCCGCGCGTGGCCGTGGTGAGCGACGAGACGGTGGCCGGGCTGCATTGGGAAACGCTTCGCAAGGGACTGGAAAGAACGGGTATTTCTGCGGAATGCCTGCGCCTGCCGCCGGGCGAGGGCACCAAGTGCTGGGCCATGCTGGAGCGGGTCGTGGAGTGGCTTCTGGAGCAGAAGATCGAGCGCGGCGACGTGGTCGTGGCCTTTGGCGGCGGGGTGATCGGCGACCTTGTGGGCTTTGCCGCCGCGATCCTGCGGCGCGGGGTGCGCTTCGTGCAGATACCGACCTCGCTGCTGGCGCAGGTGGATAGTTCCGTTGGGGGCAAGACCGGGATCAACTCGGCCCTCGGCAAGAACCTCGTGGGGGCGTTTCATCAGCCGGTCCTTGTGCTGGCCGACACGGAAGTGCTGGGCACGCTGACCGAGCGCGATTACCTCGCGGGCTATGGCGAGGTGGTGAAATACGGGCTTTTAGGAGATAGCAATTTCTTTCAATGGCTTGAAGATCATTCTTCACGCGCTGCTGCTGGCGATATGGCGGCGCGCATCCACCTGGTGAAACGCTCGGTCGAGATGAAGGCCGGGATCGTGACGCGCGACGAAACCGAGCAGGGCGAACGGGCTTTGCTCAACCTCGGTCATACATTTTGTCATGCGCTGGAGGCGGCAACACAATATGATGGGGCGCGGCTGTTGCATGGCGAGGGGGTGGCCATCGGCTGCGCGCTGGCGTTCGAGCTGTCGGCGCGGCTGGGCCTGTGCAGCCAGGAAGAGCCAAGCCGCGTGCGCGCGCATCTGCGCGACATGAAGATGAAGGTAGATCTGTCTGATATTGAAGGTGAATTACCGGATACGGATGGGTTGGTCGCGCTCATGGCGCAGGACAAGAAAGTGGTGGATGGCAGGCTGCGATTCATCCTTGCTCGCGGGATCGGGGATGCTTTCATCACCTCGGACGTGCCCGCCGACGACGTGAAAGCGGTGCTCGACGCGGCGCTGGCCAACCGATAGGGTCGCGCGGTGAGGTCCGAAGTCTTTAAAAGACTTCGGACCGATTTCTTTTCAAGAAATCGGAATGCGCGCGGATCAGTCGGCGAGGCGCACCAGCGTGTGGCGTTTGCGCCCCGCAGAGAGCTTGACGGGCGAGGCAAGAGCGCCCGCGTCGAGCATCAGCCCCGCATCGGTGAGCGGCGCATCGTCGAGGCGGGCGCCGTTCTCGGCGATGAGGCGCTTGGCCTCCTTGCCGGATTTCGCCAGCCCCGCGCGCACGATGAGCTGCACGATGGATATGCCGCCCGCCACCTCCGCTGCGGTCAGATCGAGCGTGGGCAGGTCATCGCCCACGCCGCCATGCTCGAACACCTCGCGCGCCGTGGCCTCGGCGGCCTGTGCGGCCTCGGCCCCGTGCAAGAGCGTTGTCACCTCGTTGGCGAGGATGATCTTGGCCTCGTTGATCTCGGAGCCTGCAAGCGCGCCGAGGCGGTCGCAGTCCTCCACCGGCAATTCGGTATAGAGCTTGAGGAAGCGCCCGGTATCGGCATCGGTGGTGTTGCGCCAGAACTGCCAGAATTCGTAAGGGGAAAGCAGGTCGCCATCGAGCCAGACAGCCCCCCCCGCCGATTTGCCCATCTTGCGCCCGTCCGAGGTGGTGAGCAGCGGCGAGGTGAGGCCGTAAACCTGCTGATCCAGAACCCGGCGGGTGAGGTCGATGCCGTTGACGATATTGCCCCATTGATCCGAGCCGCCCATCTGGAGCGTGCAGCCGTGGCGGCGGTAAAGCTCCAGGAAATCATAGGCTTGCAGGATCATGTAGTTGAATTCGAGGAAGGACAGCGATTGCTCGCGGTCGAGCCGCGATTTCACGCTCTCGAATGACAGCATCCGGTTGACGCTGAAATGCCGCCCGATATCGCGCAGGAAATCGAGGTAATTCAGCCCGTCGAGCCATTCGGCATTGTCGAGCATCATGGCACCACCATCCTCGTAGGAGAGGTAGCGCGCGAACACCCGGTTCATGCCGTTTATATTGGCGGCGATCTGGTCAGGGCTCAGCAGCGGGCGCTCATCAGAGCGGAACGAGGGATCGCCCACCTTGGTGGTTCCTCCGCCCATGAGCGTGATTGGCCGGTGTCCGCATTTCTCCAACCATCGCAGCATCATGATGTTCAGGAGATGCCCGACATGGAGCGATTTGGCGGTCGCGTCATAGCCGATATAGGCCGTCACCGTGCCCGCCCGCAGCGCATCGTCGAGCGCCTCGATATCGGTGCAATCCGCGAGATAGCCGCGTGCCTGCATGATGTGCAGGAAATCCGATTTCGGCTGATAGGTCATGGTGCTTGTCCCGCTTTGATTTGCGCGGCATGTATAGGCAGTCGCGGGGTGAAGGAAAAGAGCATGTTGAAGGCGGGGCGCGTGCGGGCGCTTGGGGCGATGTCGGGCACATCGCTCGATGGCGTGGACGCGGCCATGATCGAGACCGATGGCGAGGTGATTTCGGGCTTTGGCCCGGTGGCCTATCGCCCCTACACGCCGGGCGAGCGGGCGGTGCTGCGGGCCGCGCTCGGGCGCTGGACCGGCCCCGAGGTAGAGGACGCGGCGCGCGTGGTCGAGGCCGCGCATATCGAGGTGCTGGGCGGATTTGACGGCGCGGCGCTGGTGGGGTTTCACGGCCAGACGCTGGCACATGAGCCGCGCGGGCGCGGCACGCATCAGGCGGGTGACGGCGCGGCGCTGGCGCGCGCGCTGGGCGTGCCGGTGGTGTGGGACTTCCGCAGCGCGGATGTGCGTTTCGGCGGCGAGGGCGCGCCGCTGGCACCGTTCTATCATTTCGCCTGTGCGAAATGGATGGGTGCTGCGGCACCGCTCGCCTTTCTCAACCTCGGCGGCGTGGGCAATCTGACATGGGTCGATCCCCGTTGCGCGCGGCCTGAGGACGATGGCGCGCTTCTGGCCTTTGACACCGGCCCTGCGAATGCGCCGCTCAACGATCTGGTGCAGGCGCGTCTGGGGCTGGACTGTGACCGCGACGGCGCGCTGGCGCGGCGGGGGCGGGTGGCGCAGGGCGCGCTGGAGCTGTTCCTTGACGAGCCGTATTTCACCCGGATGCCGCCCAAATCGCTGGATCGCGACGCCTTCGCCGAGATGGTGGCGCTGGTGGGCGAGCTGGGCGATGCCGATGCCGCCGCGACGCTGACGGCGATGGCTGCGGCGGCGGTGATGCGCGGGATGGAACATTGCCCCGAGCCGCCCGCCCGCGTGCTGGTGACGGGGGGCGGGCGGCAGAACCCGGTGATGATGGAGATGCTGCGCGCCTCGCTTGGCTGCCCGGTGGGCCCGGTCGAGGCGGCGGGGCTTGACGGCGACATGCTGGAGGCGCAGGCTTTTGCGCATTTGGCGGTGCGGGTGGCGCGGGGGCTGCCCACGTCCTGCCCCGGCACCACGGGGGTGCGCGCCGCCGTCTCGGGCGGCACGCTGAGCAGGGCATGACATGACAATAAAAAAGGAACTCGACAGGATGAATGACAGGCTCGAACCCGCGACCATCGCGGCGCAGGCGGCAGGGGCGCAGGACGTGGCGACGGGCGGCGTGGTGCCGGGGATCAGCGTGGCCAGCACCTATCTGCGGGGCGAGGATTACGGGCTTTTGCGCCCCGAGAATACCTATGGTCGCGACCAGAACGACACCGTGCGCCAGGCCGAGGAGGTGGTGCGCGCGCTCGAAGGCGCGGCGGCGAGCCTGCTTTTCCCGTCGGGCATGGCGGCGGTGGCGGCGGTGTTCCGGGCGCTGCCCTCGGGCGCGCGGGTGGTGATGCAGACCGGCATCTACTGGGGCACGCTGAAATGGGTGCGCGACTATTGCGTGCGCCGCGCGATCATATTGGACGAGGTGGAGGCATCCGACGCGGCGGCGCTGGCGGCGGCGTGCCGGTCCTCGGCGGATATGGTCTGGATCGAGACGCCGTCGAACCCGTGGCTGCGCTGCGTCGATATCACCGCTGCCGCCGGGCACGCGCACAAGGCGGGCGCGGTGCTGGTGGTGGATGGCACGGCGGCGACGCCGGTGCTCACCCGCGCGCTCGATCTCGGCGCGGATGTGGTGATGCATTCGGCGACCAAGGCGCTCAACGGGCATTCCGACGTGCTGGCAGGCGTGCTGTCCTGCCGCGATGACGCCTTGCCGATGTGGGCCGAGATCGCGACCGACCGGCACGACGCGGGGGCCATCATCGGGCCGTTCGAGGCGTGGCTGCTGATGCGGGGCATGCGCACGCTGCCGCTGCGGCTGGAGCGGATGTGCGCCAACGCGCAGGCGGTGGCGGAATGGCTCGATGCGCATGAGGGGGTAGAAGCGGTGCTCTATCCCGGCCTGCCGGGGCACGAGGGGCACGAGGTGGCGGCGCGGCAGATGCGGGGCGGCTATGGCTACCTGCTGTCGTTCCTGGTCAAGGGCGACCGCGCGCGCGCGCTCGACGTGGTGGGACGGCTGCGGCTCTTTCACCGGGCGACATCGCTGGGCGGCGTCGAGAGCCTGGTGGAACATCGCCACACCATCGAGCCGCATACCGGGATACCCGAGACATTGCTACGGCTCTCGGTGGGGATCGAGGACGCGGGGGATTTGATCGGGGATTTGGCGGGGGCGCTGGGGTGAGGGGGGAGTATGTTAAGGGTGGTCTCAACGCAGGCATTGGGAATTGCAAAGTTAACGCTTTCCACCGCCTGAGAGCAGCATTTGGAATGTGCTTCTATCTTGACAGAACACAAAGTCAGGTAGGATCTTCCATAAGACGTAGAGAAGAGATTGTGAGCAAATGATTGAATTTGAATTTGACAACGATAACATTTTTCAGGCGGATAGTAACTTACAACGCGTTGACGGTTCTTCTCAAGAAGCACTATCTGTTCGGTGCCCACACTGCCTTCACGTGGGAACATTTTTGACTGAGACAGGCGGCCTGCAATGGATAAAGTATCTGAAAGGAGAATCGAAAACTAAGGCTCGTTTTATAAACGCCTTTATGCGCGTTTGCCCCAACCCGAAATGTAACGGTGTCATTTTTACTTTATCTTCTACAAGTGAATTTGTTCGAGTTTTGCCACCTGAATTGATTGACTTCGATGCAAGCGAGCTTCCTGCTAAACTCCTTTCTACACTTGAAGAGGCAATCTCATGCCATGCCGCTGGTGCATATCGCGCATCTGCGATGATGGTTCGACGACTTCTAGAGGAAATATGTGATGAAAGTGGTGCAGCTGGAAAAGATCTGCACGCCCGTCTTGTTGCACTTCGGTCGAAAATTACACTGCCAGAAGAATTATTTGACGCTATGGGGGAATTGAAAGCTCTTGGAAATGACGCCGCGCATATCACTGCGATAAACTATAGCCAGATTGGAAAGGGTGAGTCTGAAGATTCCATTGAACTTGCAAAAGAAATTCTTAAATCCAGATATCAGTTGAAAAGTTTGGTAGATCGCTTGCGCGCTCGAAAAATAAAATCAAAACCGTAAAAGCGATTGCGATTCGCTGCCATTAATCCCCCCCTCAATCCACCACCGACACCAGATGCCACCGCAGCGCGTCGTTCTGCACCGGGTCAAAATGCGTCACGCGGTTCGACAGCACCACCAGTTGCGTGACGTGGAACGGGATGAGGGTGCCGGAGGTCTCTGCCAGATGTTTCTGCGCCTCGACATAGAGCGCGCGGCGGCGGTTGAAATCGAGTTCCGCGCGGGCGGCTTCCAGCAGGCGGTCGAATTCGGGGTCGCTGTAATGGCTCTCGTTCCATTTGGCCTCGGAATGGAACGCCTCGTTGAGCACCTGATCGGCGGGGCGCGCGCCCCAGGAGGTGGCAAAGGCGGGCTTTTTCATCCACACATTCGACCAGTAGCCATCGGCGGCGGCATTGGTGATCTCTACCCTTATCCCCGCCGCGGCGGCCTGTTCCTGGAACGCGACGCCCAGCACCGGCCAGCTTGGGTCGAGCGCGGAGACGTAAATCTCTACGTCGAGACCGTCGGGATACCCGGCCTCGGCGAGCAGCGCGCGCGCGCCTTGCGGGTCGGGCGGGCAGGTCATCATCACGCGATACTGGTCATCGGGGGCCACGGGCGTATCACAGGACGGCACGCCACCGCCATCGAGGGCAAGCGCGAGCATCTCCTCGCGGTCCACCACCATGCGCAGGGCGCGGCGGACGCGCGGATCGTCGAAGGGCGGCGCGTCGGCGCGAAACACCAGCCCCATCCAGTTGCCGGTGGGAATTTCCAGAAGCTGGTAGCGCAGTGATTTGTCGAGCGCGCGGCGCAGCACCGGGGCGATCCCGCGCTCCATGTCGAGCTGCCCCGAGAGGAACGCCTGAAGCCGCGCCTGCGCGTCGGGCACGCCGATCACCTCGATCCGGGCGAGCGCGGGGGGGCCTTCGTAATAATCCTCATAGGCGGTGAGCACGGTGATGCCGTCGGGGTCGAATGTCTCGACGCGGAACGGGCCGGTGCCGATGCCGGTCTGGTCCACCGTATCGCCCGAGCCTTCGGGGATGATGCGCAGGCGTGGGTCCATCAGTTGCAGGGGGAAATCGGCGAAGGTGGAGGTGAGGGCCATGCGCACGGTGAGCGGGCCGGTGGCCTCGACGCTCTCGATCATCTTGACGGCGGCGCGGGCGGGGCTGCCGTAATCGGGGTCGATCACGCGGGCAATGGAATAGACCACATCGCCCGCATCAAGCGCCGAGCCATCGTGAAAGCGCACCCCCTCGCGGATATGAAAGGTCCAGACGGTGCCATCGTGGTTGGGGGCCCAGTCGGTGGCGAGATCGGGCGAGGGGGTGCCGTCGCGCCCCGGCCGCACGAGGCGGCTCTGGATTTTCTCGATGATCTGGAGAACGCGGCCCTTGGAGGCGGGATCGAGGCTCGATTGCGCGCCAAAGCCCACGTTATGGGCGTGGCGAAAGGTGCCGTGGGGCTCGGCCCCGGCCGACCCCGACCCGAGCAGCGCAAGCGCGATGAGGAGCGGACGTATCATGCCCATAGTCTTGGCCCGGTGTGGCCACGAAGGCAAATGTTTCACGCCGCCCCCCGATCACGTTTCGGCGCGCGGGGCTCAGCCGCGCTTGGCGATCAGCATGTCGTCGGGCTCGTGCCCGGCGGCGACCGCCTCGATGAACCAGCCCGGTTTGCGCCCGCGCCCCGTCCAGGTCAGGCGCGGATCGTCGGGGTGGCAGTATTTCGGCACCTTGGCCCCGGCTTTGGACGAAGGCGCGAGTTCGGCCAGCGAATAGCCCAGGTCACGGGCCATCGCCTCGAGCCGGGCGCGCGCCTCGGCCTTTTGGCGTTCCTCGAAACCTTCGATGGCGCGGGCCACGTCCTTTTGCAATTGGCGCAGCTCCTTGAGGGAAAGCGCGTTGAGATCGGTATTTGTCATTCGGTGCCTCTGTTTATGAATGCAGCCTGCACCATAGATTGGCTTTTTTGAAATCGCAATTCCAAATCAACGCGCGCCCGGACTGGAAATGGCGGGAATGGGTATTTTTTTCAAGAAGAAATCCGGGGAAACCTGCGGCCTGTTTCTTCCTGGATCAAATACCCAAGGGGTGCGCGCGCAGAAAGGCGATGAGCGCGCGGGTAGAGCCGTCCTTTGCCGCAGCGTCCGCCCCATCGAGAAGCCCGGCCATTTCGGTGGCGAGCACCTTGCCCAATTCCACCCCCCATTGATCGAAGGAATTGATCCCCAGCGCCACGCCTTCGACAAACACCCGGTGCTCGTATAGCGCGAGGATCTGGCCAAGGCGGCGCGGCGTGAGTCGGTCATAGATCAGCGTGGTGGAGGGGCGGTTGCCGGGAAAGGCGCGATGCGCGGCCTGCCGGTCGAGATCGGCCCCGGTATACCCTGCCTTTTGCAGCATGTCGCGAGCCGCAGCCTGCGTGCGTCCGCGCATCAGCGCCTCGGATTGTGCGAGGCAATTGGCGACGAGCAGCCGATGGTGATGGGCAAGATCGGGCTCATGGCCCTCTGCCGCCACCATGAACTCGCAGGGCACCACCTGCGTGCCCTGGTGGAGAAGCTGGTAGAAAGCGTGCTGCCCGTTGGTGCCGGGCGCGCCCCAGACCACCGGCCCGGTGACGGTAGGGGCGGGGGCGCCGGACATGGTCACGCCCTTGCCGTTCGATTCCATTTCGAGTTGCTGGAGATAGGCGGGCAAGAGCGCAAGGCGCTGATCATAGGGCAGCACCGCGCGGGTGGCATGGCCGCAGCCCTGGTGGTGCCAGAGCCCGGTCAGCGCCAGCATCACCGGCATGTTGTCCTGCGGCGGGGCGGTGCAGAAATGCGCGTCCATCTCTGCGGCCCCGTCGAGGAAGGCCTTGAACCGGTCGGGGCCGATGGCGATCATCAGCGCAAGGCCGATGGGCCCCCAGACCGAATAGCGCCCACCGATGTAATCGCCAAAGCCAAAGACGCGCTCGGGCGCGATGCCCCATTGCGCGGTGCGCGCCGTGGCCGAGGAAATGGCGGCCATCTGCGCGCCCGGATCGCGGCCATGCGCGCGCAGCCAGTCGCGGGCGGTGGCGGCATTGGTCATCGTCTCGATGGTGGTAAAGGTCTTGGAGGCGATGAGGAACAGCGTGCGCGCCGGGTCGAGATTGCCGAGCGTGTCGGCGATATCGGCCCCGTCCACATTGGCGACGAAATGGCAGCGCGGCCCGTCATGGTAAGGTGCCAGCGCGCTTGTGGCCATTTCGGGGCCGAGATGCGAGCCGCCGATGCCGATATTGACCACGTCGGCCCAGTCGCCCGCGCGGATGTTTTGGGCGAATTCGGCCATGCGTGCGCGGGTGGCGCGGATCTCGGGCAGGATGTCGCGGCCCTCGACCATGATCGGCGTATCATCGCCGCTGCGCAGTGCGGTGTGCAGCACGGCGCGCCCCTCGGTCTCGTTGATCGCGCCGCCCGAGACCATCGCCTCGCGCCGCGCGGCAAGGCCCTGCGCCTCGATCAAGGACAGGATCAGCGCGCGGGAATCGGCGTTGAGCGTGGTCTTGGAATAATCAAACAGCATCCCGCCCGCGCGCACCGAGAACTTGGCGGCGCGGTCCGGGTCGGCGGCGAAAAGATCTGTGATGCGGCGGGTCTTTGCGGCCTCTGTCGCCGCCTTTATCCTCGTCCACATGGTGCTCACTCCTTGGGTGCCCAATGCACCGTCGCGCCGTCGAGAAGCGCCGCCACCGGGGCCTCGATGGGCCGCAAATGGCGTGCGCGCTCCAGCGCGCGGCGCTTTTTCTCGCCGGTGATGACGATATGGGTGTTGATCGCCCCCGCCAGCACCCGCGCCGAGAGGGTCACGCGCGGCTCATCCTCGCCGCGCACGCGGACGGGGCAGAGCACCGGCGCGTCATCGGCAAGCGCCGCCTCAAGCCCCTCGGCACCGGGGATGAGCGAGGCGGTGTGCATGTCTGCCCCCATGCCAAGCAGGCAGATGTCGATGGGCAGGGTGGGGATGATATTGGATTCAAGCTCTGCCAGCACCGCCTCGGGAGTCTCGGCCTTGGCATAAAGCGGCACGTAGCGCGCCGCCGCCGCCCGCCCCACCAGAAGCCGCGCGCGAATGAGCCGCGTGTTGGAGCGGATATGCCGCTCGGGGCGCCAGCGCTCGTCCGACAAGAGGATATCGACGCGCCCCCAATCCAGATCGATATCGCAGATCGCATCGAATATCGGCCCCGGCGTGGTGCCGCCGGGCACCACGAAAAGCACGCGATCCTTGTGGGAAAGCGCGGTGCGCAACTCGCCCGCCAGCAGGTTGGCCAGATCGAGCGCCATCATCTCGTCATCGGCATAATCACACAGCGTCATGGTTTGATCTCCCGCCAGCGCCGCCCGTCGCGGTGCATGAGCATCAACGCCTCTTCGGGCCCGGCAGAGCCGGTATCGTAGGGCAGGGGCGGCTCTTGCTCCGCCTGCCAGACGGCGATGATCGGATCGGTCCAGGCCCAGGCGGCCTCGACCTCGTCGCCGCGCATGAAGAGCGTCTGGTTGCCACGGATCACATCCATGATGAGCCGCTCGTAGGCGTCGGGGAAATCGGCCTCTTCCGGCCCCAGCGCCTCGGCGAAGGTCATGTCGAGCGGCACGTCGATCAGGCGCATCCCCCCCGGTCCCGGCTCCTTGATGGTCACGCCAAGCTCTATCCCCTCATTGGGTTGCAGCCGGATCGTGAGGATGTTGCGGTGCCGCCCCGCCTCGGCCCCGAAGATCGAATGCGGCGCATCCTTGAACACCACCGCGATCTCTGAGGTGCGCGCGCGCAACCGCTTGCCGGTGCGCAAATAGAACGGCGTGCCCGCCCAGCGCCAGTTGGATATCTGCGCCTTGAGCGCGATGAAGCTTTCGGTCGTGCTGTCGCCGTGGCCTGCCTGGGTGCGGAAATCGGGCTGGGTGCCGTCGCCGCCATATTGGCCGCGCACCACATCCCCCGGCGCGACCGGATCGAGCGCGCGGATCACCTTGAGTTTCTCGTCGCGCACCGGGTCGGGGGCAAAGCGGGCTGGCGGCTCCATCGCGATCAGGCACAAAAGCTGCATCAGGTGGTTCTGCACCATGTCGCGCATCGCGCCCGCGTGGTTGTAATACTCGGCCCGCCCGCCGATGCCGACGGTTTCGGCCACGGTGATCTGGATGTGATCGACATATTGGCTGTTCCACAGCGGCTCGAACAGGACATTGCCAAAGCGGATCGCCATCAGGTTCTGCACCGTCTCCTTGCCGAGGTAATGGTCGATCCGGTAGATCTGATGTTCGCAGAAATGCTGCGCGAGGGTGCGGTTGAGCGCGCGCGCGCTGTCGAGATCGTGGCCAAAGGGTTTTTCCACCACGATGCGCGCGGTCTCGTCGATCAGGCCATGAAGGTGCAGCCGTTCGGCAAGATCGCCAAAGAGCGCCGGGGCAACCGAGAAGTAGAAGGCGCGGATCCGGTCGTCGCGCATCTGCCCGGAAAGCGCCGTCCATCCCTCCTCGCCGCGCGCGTCGAGCGTGACATAGGACAGCATCGCGAGAAAGGCCTCGCGGGTGGCCCCGTCGCCTGCGCCGGTGGTGAATTCGTCCAGCGCCTCGGCTATGAGGTCACGCCACGCGGCGCTATCCATCGCGGTGCGGGCGGCACCTATGAGGCGGGTATCGGCACCGAACTGACCGGCGACAAAGCGGCGGTAGAGCGCGGGCAGGATCTTGCGCCGCGCGAGATCGCCCGTTCCGCCGAAAATCACCAGGTCGAACGGCTCGACCGGGATCACCCGAGACGCCATGCGCCGACTCCCCTTCCTGTTCGGGGGCGAGCGTAGCATGGTTGCGCGCGGGCACAATGGCGCGCGGGCGGCGGCGCGCCTTTCAGGCCCGCTTACGGGCCGAGGTGGATGCGGAACCTCTCGCGGATCGCCCGATCGGTCGCGGCATCAAACCGCGCGGGCGCGCGGGTGGCGAGGATGCGCTCCTTGCGGGCCGTCGCGGTGGCGACAAGATCGGGCTGGCCCTGTTCGACCCATTCCTTGGGCGAGGCGCGGTTGGCGCAGGCGGGATAAAGGTAATCGGTCTGCATCCGCGCCAGCGTCTGCCCCGCGCCAAGGTAATGCCCCGGCCCGCCGATACAGGCCGCGCGGATCACCTCGAGGCTGAGCGTGTCCTCGTCCACCTCGATGCCGCGCACGCATCTGAGCGCCTGCCCGATCAGGTCATCCCCGAGGATGAGCGATTCGTGGCAGAACCCAAGAAGCGAGGCGTGCATCCCCGCCGCCTCATACACCATGTTGAGCCCCGCCAGCCCCGCCAGCACGTTGGAGGTGGCCTGCTCCCACCCGGCCTGCATGTCGGGCAGCTTGGAATCGGCGATGCCGCCCACCGCCCCGCCGGGCACACCGTAAAACCTATGCATCTGCGCGCAGCCTGCGGAGAGCAGCGCCTGTTCCCCCGATCCCCCCGACATCGCACCGGTGCGCAGATCGCTGACAAAGGGCCATGTGCCGAAGATCACCGGATGGCCGGGGCACATGGCATCGACATAGACAAGCCCGGCAAGGCATTCGGCCATGGCCTGCACGATGGCCCCGGCGATGGGGGCGGGCGCGGTCGCCCCGGCCTGACCCGCCGATAAAAGCAGCACCGGCATCCCGCCGCGGATACATTCCTCCATCACCAGGCAGGATTCGGTGGCGAATTTCATCGGCGGCACGACGAAACAGTTGGAATTGCTCACGAAAGGCCGCGCGCGCCACGCCGCCTCGCCACCCGCGATGAGGTGCAGCATCTCAAATGCATCGCGCGCGAAATCCGGCTCGGTAAAGGACACGCCGACATGTTTGGTGGTGCCCGCGCAGCAGGCGTAAAGCGTGTTGAGGTCCATCTCGCGGTTGTCTTGAATGTCGCGGCAGACCATCGGGCGCTGCACGAAATGGATATTGTCGAGCGTATCGGCGATGCGCGCGGCGTCGTGCAGATCCTGCACGGTGCTTTCGCGATACGCCTGCGTCGCCACATCCACCAGATGCACTGCCGCCCCCGCCGTTCCGTAATGCACGCGGGTGCCCGAAAGCTGCATGTCGTGGCGCGGGTCGCGGCCATGCAGGGTGAGGTCGGGGCGCGCGCGAGCGAGCGTGTCCTCGATCAGCGCGCGGGGAAAGCGCAGCCGCCCGTCCCGCCCGTGAATGGCCCCGGCGCGGGTCATATGGTCGATGCCCGATTGCGGCGCGTCGGCCAGCCCGATCTGTTCGAGCGCGTCGAGCGCGGCGGCATGGATGCGCTGCATCTGTGCCTCGGACAGAGGGCAGTAGAGCCCGCCATCGAGGCCGGGGCGGACCGGGCGCAGGGCCTCGGCCAGGGGCGCGGCGCGCGCATCACGGCGCGCCGCGCGACCGCCGGAGCGGCGCGGGGCTGGGGCTGTCATCGGGCGAGGGTATCCTTGGCGAAGGGGTGTGGGGGTCAGGTGCGGCGGTCAGGGCCGCAGCCCGGCCTGCCGCGCGCAGCAAGGCCACGCGCCGCCCCGATGGTGCGGCACACGAGCGCGATCTTGCTGCGTGGAGCCATGATGCGTTCCTCCCGCGCCGATGACAGCGCGAATCGCCACGGCCTGTCTGTCGCGTTTGCGACCGGTGTCGCAAATGGGCGATTGGGGGGCGGAGCAGGGGGCGGACGCTTGGTGAACGCCGTCAGTGATCCGGGCCGTTGGATCGAATGGTGGGTGATGAGAGACTCGGACTTCCCACTATGGGCTAATGAGCCTTTATTTACTGGTATTTCATATTTTTCAATCTAGTAAGGGGCGTTTTCTGCTATACATTTTGACCGAGCCTGCTATACATTCGCCCCAACTAGGCACCCCTATCCGGGTAGTTTTGAGAGGCAGGCGCAATGGAAAAAGTGAAGTATGTGACGCGCGCGAGGGACGGTCTGTACCGCTACAATCGGCGCGTTCCAGATGATTGTCAGAAGGCCCTCAGGAAACGTCTGTGGAACCTTTCACTAGGCCGGAACTATGACGCGGCGGTACAACGCGCTGCAGAGCTGCGCCGGGAACATGATGGTATCATTGCCCGACTGCGCGACCCCGCGTCAGCGGGGCAAGAGAAAGTGAGACTTGCCACGGCCCGGACAACCGCACGCATTACAGAACTAGAACGCAGGGGCGCACCAGAAGCAATCGAGGGCGAGAAAGGCACGGTCGAAGAGACCCTAGGCGCGTTGTGGCGACGTATCCCCGATGCAATGCACAGCGCCCACGATGATCCCAAAGAATATGCGCAGCTTGTCATGATGCAAGCGCTTGCCTTCGGCGACGATAGCCGATCAGGCGGGCAGACGGTTCAGCTTCCACCACCATCCGGCCCCGTCGAGCGCATGCAGCAAGATGCTTACCGCGCGATGCTTGCGCAGCGATTAGAGCAACTGGTGCCCCTGCCCGATCAGGGAAAGCCGGAGATGCGGATTTCCGCCCTGATGGAACAATACATCAAGGTACAAGCACTCCGCCCGAACACGGCCCGGTCCTATCGACATATGGTCAAGCGACTCGTGCGCGACCAAGGGGACCACCCCCTTACTTTCTATGATCGTGACCAACTGCGCCGCCATCGCGACGCGCTGGAAAGCGACCCCGGTGTGAGCGTCCAGACCGTTGAAAAGCACTTCGCCCCGCTCAAGGCCCTGTGGCGGTGGGCGGCGGATGAATACGACGAACTGGCGGAACTGCAGTTCCCGCGAGTGCGCTTATCCAAGCGGGATACTACGGTGGAAGAATCCCGGTGGCAGGCCTTCAATGATGATGAAATGAAGCTAGTCTGGTGGGCGGTAAACGACGCTTGGGGGCCGGACAGCAAGAGCCGAATCCTACCGCGCCGCCGCAAGGCATTCCTCATGGCAGCTCGCGTGATGCTCTACACCGGCATGCGCCCCGCCGAAGTATTCCGGTTGAAGGCGGGGGACGTCGAAAACGGAATCCTGACAATCCGGCGCACGAAAACCACCCCGCGCAAACTGCCCATATCCAAGCACATATCGGACCTGCCAGACTTCCTCGCCAATGGCGGTTTTGAGCGTGAGCGGGAATCCAAGACGATAGCCGTGACCATGTCCGACAACTTCACAAAGGTGATCCGCGCTGCCGGTCTCAAGAATGACAGGCACGTCCTGTACAGCCTCAAAGATACTCTGGTGGACCGCTTGCAGCGACAAGACGGTATGTCAGACGACATAATCAGGGGCATCATCGGGCACGTGATCGGGCAAGGCAAGCTGCGACACTATAAGACGCCGTTCGGAGAAACCACCCACGGGCGCGCAGCCATGAAAAAGGCTCTGGACGCTATCGAGTATTGGTGAGTCACCAGCACAATCAAAGCGCGGTCTTTAGACCTCGCTTGCACTCTTTGGGTGGCTTTCGGTCACCGGTCAGCGCATCCACGCCACACGTCTTACAGCGCCATCTGGTGAAGCCGCTCCGTGGGTTCGACGTGTCGCGCTTCCAACGGCAAGGAAGCCGCGCCTTTCTCCGCCGAAGGCGAAAGAGACCCCATACCAGAAAGGCAAATATGCCGATGAGCACGGCGACCTGAATCCAGTCGTACCGATCTGCAAGGCTGGGCGCGCTTTCGAACTTCATCACAAGCACCACTCTTCAAGTGTTGGCCTGAGTACGTACCCCAGCGGGCGCGCCTTGTCAGGTGGTGAGGCTTCCCAACCTTGGCCCGCGTCAGCGGGCTGGCCAGCCGCCCATTTACATCCCGTGACCCGTTTTTGCGCCGATTCGTGACAGATCTTAGAATCTATGGTAGAGAAATGTCAAGCCCAAATTTTCGGGCAACAAAATCTCCCATAAAATGAGGAAGAGCACCTTGTATATCAAGATCGAAGACTACTGCGCCGCGACCGGCGTAAGCACCGCCACGGCGGGGCGGCGTCTCTCGGACGTCCCTTTCCGTATCCCCACGCGGGGGCGCGGGCGGAAGCATTTTCCCCTCGCCGCCGCCGTCATGACCCTCAAGGCCAAGGAAGCCGATGCAGTCCCCGAACTGGTCCAGCACGCCCGCGATCTGTGCCGGGGCGATCCCTATGTGGAGGCCCGCGCCCTGCCTATTGCCGAGTCCTTCGTCGACTGGTGCGAGGGCGGCATGCGGGACCGCGCGCGCGCCGCAATGAATGGATTCGTCGTGGCGGTCTCGAATAGTCGCATATGCACACCCACGATTGTCCGGAATCTTGAGCCGCTGAAGGCCCTCTTTGTCCTGCACCCGGACGTCACCCGGTGGATTCTTGTGGGTGGCAATCCGCCGGACGTGGACAATCTCGCACCTTCGTTTGCCGTCGCCAATAATGCCCCCGCCCTCGATGAATATCACCTTAATTTGGAGCATGCGGCATGACCGACCACGACCACTTCCTTTCAATCATCAACAGCAACCCCGCCTGCGCCGAACGGTGGAGCGCCTTAGTAGAGCGGGCCGTGACCGACGCCCGAGATCACCACGGAGTCCAGCTTGAGCCGGATGACGTGTTGAATATCCGCGAGCTTCGCTTGGCTGCAATGGGGGCCGAACTCGATTCCGACGCCTATCAGGCCGAGCTACTGGGCCTGCCTCAGCTTTCGAAGGCCGCGCAGCGTCGTGCCATCGAGTCCGGGGACGAAAAGGCCCGCGCCGCTGCACTTTCCGATCTGAATCGTGGGCGGGAGTCAGAGCACTACAGCCATCACACGGCCCATGCGGCCCGCCGCCTTAGTGAGGCTAGAGAGCTTGGAATCGCCACCCCGCCGCCCGAGTCGGACTCAGTCAGCCGTGACGAAAAGCTGCGGATGATTAGTGAGGTGGAAGACGGGGCCACCAGACTCAGTCTGGCCCGAAAGTGGGGGCTGGTATGAACGTCGAAAGCATCATCGAAACCATCGAAACGAAGCACGGCGGCGCGTATTGGGCGCTCTTTCATTCCACGGAAGACGGCCACCGGTTCCTCCCATCTGGGGACGTCCTGACCCCCGCACAGTACGCGTGGGTGGTGCGCGCCTTTGCCTCTCCCAAGATCGAAAAGGTGGGGGACCTCTCTCCCGAGGAGCGAAAAATAAACGAACGACGGGCCAAGGCCGTAGCCCGGGGGGGTGGGCATGACTGATCTGCCGATTGATGACTCCGCGTCCGTTCTCGACGAAGGATGCCACGGCTGGGCACCGCCGATAGATACGAGCGGTGATTACAAGCACCTGCCGCCCGCCGAGCGCCGCGCCGCTAAGAAGCGGTCATATGAGCGCAAGAGCCGCTGGGCGCGCGCCATGGCGATCCGGGCCGAGACTTTCACCGAGGAAGACTATGCCGCCGAAGAGGCCAGACTGAGGGCGGAGATAGAGGCATGGGAGCGCCGGAATGCAGCGTAGCATCGCCCAGCATGAATGCCCCGCCACCTTCGATGCGCACAAGTACCTTGTCGCCCGCGAACGTTACTGGCGCAGGGTGCAACTATGGCACGCGGCCCGTCTCGCATGCGGCGAAGACCAGTTTCGAGCCTCGTGGCCCCAGATCGCCGTCGCCGTCGCCGAGCAACTAGAGCGAGAGGGGCTGGGCTGACCTAGGCCGCGAGCGTTTCCGGCCTGACCTAGGCCCACAGAACAGGCGGCGGCACCCGCAGGGATAGGTTGCCGTGGAAAGTACACCGCGCCGCCGCCTACCCATAACATCACCACAGGAGACAGAAATGCAGAACTTTGCCAACGGGCGCTTGCCCACATTTGATGACGGCCTTGTGCAGGAACTGGTGGACAAGCTGACCACCCTTGCCAGCCGTGGCGGTGGGCGCGGGATGCGCGTTTCGTTTGATTGGTTGGCCGATGCACTCGGACCCCGACTCGCGCGTGCCGTTCTGAAGCGTGCCGGATTCCGGCGACTGCCGGAGCAGTGGGCCGTTGGCCGAGGCACCAGCATCCCCGCCGACTACACCTTCCCCGAGGTTTTCGCAGAAGAGTTGGAAGATATTCTGTACGATCACGCATAGGTGGAATTAGTTGACGCAACGTCATCTTGTCTCCGCCGGATGTGACATTTCCCAAATGTCATTTTACGTGACACCGCCCGGAGTCGAATTTCTCAACGCCGCCCGAGGTTTGGCGAAACGGCGGTTTTGCGGATGTGACTTTTTCCAAGAAGTGTCATTTTCGCTTACCAATGTCACGGAAAATGACAGCAAAATCAGCATGTTGATGCATTGATTTGTGATCTTAGATGGCGCAGGTAGGAGGCACGATCAATCAAATAGAAGGAGAAACGATGAATGGATAATGGACGCGAAGTAAGGCTGATCCGCCTTACCGATGAAATGAGTCGCCTCGCCCTGTACCCGCTGACGCGGGCACGCGCAGAGACGCTGCGCCGCCTCGCCGGGAAGGTTGCCGAACTGATCACCCCGTCTTTTTTGGAGGAAGCAGAAGTGGAAGAACACTACCGGGGTCTGCTGGACGCCATGAGAGACCCCGTAGACGTTTGCGACCGTTAGTTGCCAGAGGATGACCACCAGTCTCTTGGCCGTCTTCGGCTGGTGGTGACGGTACTTGCCCGCGTCAGCGGGCGTATCACGGCAAACGGCCCAGAAGGGATAATGAGCGATGAAACAGCAATAACCGCTGGCGTCCCTCGGGGCGTTACAGCGCCTATATAGGAGACACTGAACAGTGGCAGAAAACACCGAAGCTCAGGGCGACGAGACCCCCGATCTGAACCATGCATACTTCCACGGGACGGAACCGGAGGGTCTGGGCGACTTCCTCGAACGCGAGGCTACGTTCCTTCTGGGTCAGATGTACGGGCAGCGTGATCGCCGGAATACGCAGGACGGCGATTGGCAGTCCCTGACCTTGACTTGGGGCGCGTGGATTGGAGGTCAGGCGGGGTCTAAGGTGGAACCGGCTTGGGGCTTCTCTCGCCACCCTGTCGGCAAGGACAAGGCCGGAGCGTCCATCGTCCTCGGTTCGTCTATAGGCGGCGCACGCAAGGCGAAGGCCATGGATACGATGTACGCCATGGGTCTCGACGTCGACTCCGGGGCGTCGCTGGATGATACGCTGGATAGGGTGGAAGGGCTGGGCCTCCTGTGTTTCGTCTACACGTCCTTTAACCATGGTAAGACGGGACTTGAACTGAGGCGCGATGACGTGTTGCGCAAGCTGGACCTGTCCCGCGACCCAACCGACGAAGAAATCAGGGTGTTTCTGCGCGACCATGACAAGCACCGGTACGAAGAATCCTTCATTGCCGGGTGCACCATCAAGGCTCAGAAGGAACAGACCACCGAAGGTGTGAAGATCATACTCGACACGCCGCCGCTGGACAAGTTTCGCCTTATCTTCCCGCTGGCAGAACCGGTCAAGCTGATCGACCTTGCTGACACGCAGCAGGCGGCTCTGGACCTGTGGGAAGACAAGATTACCGGACTGGCCCGCAACACGCTGGGCGTACATTTTGATACGTCCTGCACCGACCCTTCGCGGCTGTTCTACACTGCGCGCCACCCCAAGGGCGCAGACTGGTATGCGGCGATCATCATGGGCAACCCGCTGGCCTTCGATAGCATCAAGCCGATGAGAAAGGCGGCATATACCGGCAACCGGGACTCGAACGCATTCACACAGGCCGGGGGAGAAACCGAAGGGAATCGCCCGCCCGAGTGCATGGCCCCGTCAGGTATGAGCCTCAATGACTGGCACCGGCACGCCAAGGATCGCTTCATGGTGGCGAACCTTCTGGAGACGCTGTGCCCGGATAAGATCAGGGTCGCTGGTGGCGAGGCTCAGGGGCATGTCCACGTCGAATGCCCGTTCGAGCACGAGCATACGTCCGAGGGCGGCACCGCCACCATGGCGGTAAACTGCGCCGATAGTCAGTCCGAATATTGGTCAATGTGGTGTCACCACGATTCCTGTCAAGGGCGACACAAGCTTCAGTTCCTTGAAGAAGCCCTTCGGCAGGGGTGGTTTGACGAGTCCGCGCTGACCGATCTGGACCAAGGATTCCTTCTGGAATACGAGGGCGACGGGCCTGACCCGCTGGCCCCCATCCCCGCCGAACTCGATGACGCAGAAATGACCCCGGTGCAGCGGGCGGCGCAGCTTACCCGCGAGCACGACGAAGAGACGATCCGGAAGTTCATCAAGAAGCTGTGGCGCGAGGGTGCGGACAAGACCGTGCGCGGGAACGTGAACGACGTTATTGCCAAGAACACGGCGCTGACCAAGCACGACCTGAAGCCCATCTGGAAGGAGCTTGATGCAGAGGGCCGGAAGACCACACAGGAAGGCGAGTTCCCGGAAGGTATCCTGACGACCGCGCCCGCGCCGGAGTTGACGCAGTACGCGGCTGACGCCGTCAAGGCTGCGAACGAAAAGACGCCCTTCCTGTTTGAGTACATGGAAGAACCGACCATCGTTCGCAGGGGGCGCATCCAAGCTCTTGATCGTCCGGGCAAGCGCCACGCGCTGAGCAAAGTGGCCGTATTTCAGAAGCCGAAGGGCGAGGGCGAGTTGCAGCACGTCTACCCACCCTATGACGTGGTAGATGATCTGTTTTCTTCGGACCTGTCTGACTTCTGCCTGCCCTTGCGTGGGGCCGTGGACACGCCCTTTTTCGCGGCGGATGGGGCGCTTGTGACGGACACCGGGTATCACGCCGGGTCGCAGATGTATCTGGACAGCGAAATGGTGCTGGACCGCGTCAGCGGTGCACCCAGTGCAGAACAGGCTCAGGAGGCCGCACGCTTCATTGTGGAGGAATGCCTTGCCGACTTTCCGCTGGGCGGTCTGACGCGACAGGATATCATGGAACAGGTTTTTACGCCGTCAGGCGTCCCTGCCGTGGCCAATACGATGGCGTTTATTCTTCTGCCTTTTGCCCGGAACATGATCCACGGCCCGACGCCGGGTCATATCGTGAACAAGCCCGCACCGGGGACCGGGGCCGGTTTTCTGGTGGACGTCTGCACGACCATCGGCGGCGGTATGCCCGCGCCCGCGTTGGCCATGCCTGCCAAGAGCGACGAACTTGGAAAGACGCTTTCAGCGGCGCTTCTGGACGGCGAACAGACCATCTTCTTTGATAACATTAATCACGAGATGGACTCGGCGGAACTGGCATCCGCCATGACCGCCCCCGTGACGGGTTACAAGGCACGTATCCTTGGAAAGACGCAGACGGCTCTGGTGCAGATCATGTCATCGTGGGTTTTCGCGGCGAACACGCTGACCATGAGTTCAGAGCTTTTGCGCCGGGGCATTCTCATTGATCTTGACCGGAAGACCTCGGACCCGGCGAAGTACGTCCCGGAAGGCGGCTGGCGACATAAGGACGTCCGGGCGTGGACGGGCGAAAACCGCGCCGCGCTGGTGCACGCCTGCCTGACCATCATCCAGCACTGGGTATCGCGTGGGATGAAGCGCAGCGACGATACGCTGGCCAGTTTCGAGAACTGGGCAGGCGTCATGGGCGGCATTCTCAAGGCGGCTGGCGTGGGCGGCTTCATGGGGAACCAGTCCGAACTGACCGGCCTGTCAGACGGGCGCGATGATGAACTGGCGTCGGTGGTGCAGGCCATTGCAGAAAGGATGTATGGAGTCGACGGCGCGCGCCTCTACATCGGATCGAAGACCGACAAGGAAACCGCCGCCGGTAAGTTTGGGTTGTTCGACATTCTGCACGCGATGGACGAAACGCCCCGGCTGGACCAGTGGGGCTATCGGGAAGTCTATTCGGGCGACAGCGTCGAGGTAGAGTACCACAACAAGACCAAGGCCGGAATTCGGTTTGGGAAGGCGGCGAAGCGCACCTACCGCGTCGAAATTGACGGCAAGGCGTACGAGGCGCGGTTTGTGCAGGAGCACGACACCCGCGCGAACGCCAAGTGTTACAGGCTGGACCTGACCGACGCTCTGGCGTCCTGACCGACGCTCTGGCGTCCTGAATCCGGTATAGCGCGGGGGTAACCCCCGCAACCCCCGCCAAACCCCCGCAACCCCCGGCGGGATTTTTCCTTTTTTATCAGGGGCTTGCGAAACACTCGCGGGGGTGCGGGGGGTGCGGGGGTTATTCGCTCCCCTCAGCCCTCTATAGAAAATAATATTTTTGACCCCTCTTTTGGGTTCCTGAAAATATATTTTTCTCATCTATCCTCAGAACACTCCCGCAACTCCCGCACTCCCGCGCTTTGGTCGTAACGCCCTGTAAAATATGGTAAAAATAGGCGCGGGAGTTGAAATGCCAACTCCCGCAACTCCCGCGCAACTCCCGGCGAGTCAGAATGCCGCCCAGAACGAAGTCCACGCACTCGTTTGATACTGCTCTGCCACAACATGATATTGCGCCGCAGGTAGTTCTACCGCCTCAAGCGCGGTGAGCACTGCGATGGTGCCGTCTTCGCCCGTCTCAAACAAATTGAGTTTGCCTAGCAAGTCCGACAACGCCCCCGCGTATCTTTGCCTTGTCTGCTCTATATCGCCATTCGGCGCTGGCGCAGACAGCAGGCCTGCGCGAAGGCTACGCGCTGCGTCTTGCAACGCTTTCGCCTCGCTTTCGGTCATTGAGCGGCCCGTCTTGCTGGGGCCAGCAAACACAGCGCTTCCCGCTCTCCCGAATTCTGCTTCCAGTTTGGCAAGTGCAGCTTGAGATTTATCAAACTGTTCAAGCATATAGCGCCGCTGCTCAAGGGTTTCAGAGGCGAGAAGGTAGAGAACGGTAGCACCGAGTGACACAATGAGAATAATATGCCGGATCGCCACTACGAACCGGACGACGGTCCAGAACAGACCCGGCTTATTCATTCCCATTGACTGTTGCATCTACATTGCCGCCTGTTCTGTCGTGGAAGTCCCGGACCAATCCCACGATCTCGTCAAGGCTTTCTCTCCCGGTCGAACGCACGAAATCATAGGTCATTTGCTGAGTCTCAGCAAGGACCTAGAGGTGGTCGCGGAAATTTGGACCAGTTGTTAAGGTGGATCGCATGACGAGAGAGACGATCCATAATGACGAAGAGAAAAATGCATACGCCTG
>NZ_JBEPPX010000028.1:0-40310 GCF_040547535.1 Roseovarius sp. MBR-78 | reverse complement strand
CTCGACGAGAGAGGCGATTTCGGCCGAATCCACCCATGAAACTAAAACGACACTGACATGTCGTTGAGCATATCTTTTTGCGTCCGATAACGCAAGGTTATTGGACATGATTGAGATCAGCAGAGTGGGGCGGTTTCTACACTATATAGTAGTCAAAAGCGCCGCCGCGAGATAGTGTTGTGGCATGACATATGCCCGGCCGAACTTCGACAGCGACCCTCTTAACTTACCCCAGATGCCGCCCTGGGTCACCTCGGCACGCGCCGAAACCCTTGAAGATGTGGCGTTTTTGTCGGGCGCAGCACTGAACCACCTGCATCTTGTATTAGGATGCGATCCAGTCCCCCAAGCCTTGCTGCGGGACAAGCTCGCGCTGCGTGCAACGGAGGCTTGTGTCGCGTTTTCGGGTCGCCTGGAGCGGGCAGGGGAACTGCGTGACGTGGTTCATATGCTGCGCCCCGGCGACCTTCCCGGCCCGGCAGGCGAAACATATCTGGCGTGGCGTCTTGCCACGGAAAGGCCGGTGACCGTGAAAGTTCTGGTCCGGGCGCTGCCAGAACTTCAGGGTTATCAGATCGCGAGTTGGCTCGACGCCGGGCAGGGAGCACCGGTCAGTCGCGCGGCAATGGTGCTGGAGGCGGTGCTAATCGATGCCCCCCGTGCCGAGGTACCCGCGCTCGTCCTTGCTGACGCGACCCTCGCTCAGGCGCTTGGTTGGGATCACGTCGTGCCGCTTCTGGCCGCAGGCCTGAAACGCGCCGACATGCGCAAGCGAGGCGAAGACCTACGCTCGGCTTGTCATCGCGCACTCGTCTCATCGGCGGTCGATGCCGTGCGTCTCTCAACTCACCTCGCGCGGCGGGCAGCGCATCTCAAAGCGGTCGCACCGAAGCTGCGCGCCAAAGGCGCGGAGGCCGCCGTCGCGATGTTCCTATCCCAAGATGCCGTCGCGCCTGCGGCCCTGCCGTTACCTGACCGGTCCGCACGGCGGTTCTGTGACCGGTTGGTCGATCTCGGCGCGGTGCGCGAGCTGACCGGCCGCGACACGTTCCGGCTCTACGGGGTGTGAGCATGAGCATGGCCAGCGAGTTCGCGAGGAACGCCAATGGTTCAAGTGACGAAGCGGACGGGAACCGGGCTCAAAGTTCGGACATGCGACCACAAAAAAAGGCCAAGGATCGCGCCGACACTGACTTCGATCGGGAACTGAACGATCTGCCAGCCGAATTGCGCTGGCGCGAATGGATGCGGCGGATTGAAGCCGTTCTCTTCGCCAGCGCATCGCCAGTGCCGCGCGAGGATTTGGCTCGGGTGGTAGGGCAGGGAGCTTCGGTTGAGCTTCTGATCGAGGACCTGGCCGCTGACCTTGACGGAAGATCATTCGAAGTGACAGAGGTCGCCGGCGGTTGGCTGCTGAGGACGAGGCCCGCCTACGCCCCGGCGATCCGGACCGCCGCTGACATAGGTGAACAGGACCTCGATCTGCGCGAGTACGATGTCGCTGTCCTGGCCGCCATCGCCTACCACCAGCCGATCACACGGGACGGCCTGAAAGACATCTTCGGAAAAGAGATCAGCCGCGACCTGATCGGAAGATTGCATGCGCGTGGATTGATCGTCACCGGGCCACGGTCGCCGCGGCGCGGGGCACCCTATACCTATGTGACGACGGAGCAGTTCCTGGTCGCTTTCGATCTGGAGTCGCTGCAGGACCTGCCCGATCGGGAGCAGATGGAGGATGCTGGGTTCATCAATTGGCAGGCATAGCCGTTGCCAATTGTCGCGTAGCCCTTAATTGTGAGATGGGAAATCCAACGAAATCAACGGCTGAGCTTTGCCCTTAAATATGAGATTTTGCCTTTAATTCTGATATTTTTGCCCTTAAACCTGAGACAGGGTTCACAGACATTTGCGGCAAATATCGATGAATGATGATGGCGAAGACTCCGTTGCCGTTGGTGCTGAAGAGGCGCGCAGGGCCGCGGTGCTGCGCCCTCTTGTTCAGGCATATCTCAATGGGACTGGCAGCCTGGAACGTGGCATCAATGACGCCGTTTGGGAGCTTGGTGTCAGCAGGGCGACGGTCTGGCGTTGGATAAAACGGTTGGCGGAAGAGGGTGGGCGCACCAGCGCTCTGGCTCCGCGGAAACGGGGCCGCCCGACCGGGACGATGTTAATATCCAGCAAAGTCGAAGCGGTAATCGAGGAGCACCTTCGCCGCTATTTCTTGCGCCGGGAGCGTTCGAGCTTGTCGCGCGTCGTGACAGAAATCCGCAGCGCTTGCTGGCAGGAGGGCTTGCAACCGCCGACACGGCGAACGGTTCAGCGTCGTCTGGATGCGATGGATGCCCGCGAAGTTGCGAAGGCACGAGAGGGCGCAAAGGCGGCCCGCCAGAAATTTGCGCCGGTCACAGGTGAGAACAAGGCCAGTATGCCACTGGAGATCGTCCAAATTGATCATACACCGGCGGACATCATTCTTGTCGACGGCTTTGAACGCAAACCAATTGGGCGGCCTTGGGTCACGCTGGCGATCGACGTCGCAACGCGGATGGTGACCGGATATTACACCTCTCTCGAGGCACCTTCGCGTCTGTCAGTGGCGCTTTGCCTGACACAGGCGGTGGCCCTCAAGGAGGAACTTCTTGCGGAATTGGCGTGCGATGTTCCTTGGCCGGCACAGGGCAAACCGCACAGCATCCACGTCGATAACGGTCGCGATTTCCGGTCGCGCGCCTTTCGGTCGGCCTGTGCGGATTGGGGGATCGATCTGGTCTATCGACCGCCAGCAAGTCCTCACTTCGGTGGTCACATCGAACGGTTGATCGGCACCATGATGGGGGCCGTTCACCTGTTGCCGGGAACAACGCAATCCTCGATCGCGGCAAAGGGCGACTATGACGCCGAAAGCAAGGCCACGATGACGTTGAGCGAATTCGATCGCTGGTTTGCTCTGGAAATCTGCCGTTACAACAACAGCATTCATTCAAGTCTTGGCTGCACGCCCGTTGCCAAATGGGAGGCGCTCTCAGAGCAAATGACAGGCGACATCCCCTTCGAGATGGAAGCCTTTCAGGTGAGCTTCCTGCCGAGTGAACTGCGCAAGATCAGGCGTGACGGCATCCATCTGTTCCAGATAAGGTACTGGTCCGATGCCCTTGCAGGCCACATTGGGCGCGGGGATGGAAAGGTGGTCGTTCGCTACGATCCTCGCGATATCTCAATGATCTGGGTCGAACTGGACGATGGCCGGTATGTTGAGGCGCGGTACAGAAACCTGGAAATTCCGCCCGTCTCGCTCTGGGAATATCGCGAAGCGATGAGGAAGGCCCGTGCCCTTGGCAAGTCCGGGTCTAATGAGCTGGTGCTGGCTGAGCTGATCCGACAGCAACGCCAGATCGAAGCTGAAAGCCGGGGCCTGACGAAGGCCGAACGCAGAACCCGTGAAAGAAAAGGGACATTGAAGGGCACGAACTCGGCCGTCTCGACAACCGAAGGGCTGCGCCCGATCGATACGGGTGATACATCGCGCCCATTGTTCAAGGTGGAGAGATGGTGAATTGAGGGCAGGGACAACTGAAGAAGACGGCCGGATCGCCCTCATTCAATCGGATATCTGGATCGGCTTTCCTCGGGCGGAACAGGTGTTGGACCGCTTGCAGGGCATGATCGAAGCGCCACGACAAACCCGTATGCCTGGGCTTCTTGTGCATGGCGCCTCCGGGATCGGAAAGACGATGATTGCCCGAAACCTGTCGCGCAAGTACGCACCAGAATACGATCCGGCGTCGGGCATCACCCGCACACCGCTTCTGCTGTTGCAAGCGCCGCCCGCACCTGATGAACGGCGGTTTTACCTGCACATCCTGGCCGCCGTCGGCGCCCCGGCGACGGCTCTTAGCGCCCGCGCTCAAAATGTGGCTTCCCTCGAAGTCCGTGTCATCGCGCTCTTACGCGACCTTGGCCTGCGGATGATCATGATCGACGAGGTCCACAATCTCTTGGCCGGGACCCACCGCGAACAGCGCCGATTTCTCAATGTCCTGCGGTATCTCAGCAATGAACTCGAGGTGTCACTGGTCTGCCTTGGGGTCAGCGAGGCCGTCGATGCTATTCGCGGTGATATCCAGCTTGCCCGACGGCTGGACGAACATCATCTGCCAAACTGGCGCGACGATGCCGAGTTCTCGGACATGATCCAGACCCTTATTGCTGCCATGCCACTGGAAAAGAAGTCCAACCTGAAGGTCAAATCTCTCAAGCAGGTCTTGGCACTGACCGGTGGGGTGACCTCGCGCATCTTCGCTCTGGTCAAGGATCTTTCCATCGACGCCATTATCACAGGCGAGGAATGCATCACCGATGACGCAATCGCAAAATGGACGCCGGTTTGGTCGCGCCATGCGAACCCCCATCGGCGGCTCCAGAAGTCCCGGGTGTGAAGCCGCACCCGCTGCCCAAGACTGTCGCGCCGCTGCCAGACGAGTTGTTGTCAGGTTGGTTGTCTCGGCTGGCGGCGGCCAACTACTGTGATGATGCGGAACTACTGGCTCATCTCAGAATCGATACCGCGCATGGCACCGCCTTGGACTTCAACGTCGACGCGGCTGCGGCGGCGAAGATTGCCAACGCCGCACGGGTTAACCCAGATGTTGTTCGATCTTTGACCTTTCCGGCAATGACGCCACGAGAAGCCTCGCTGACGGCTCAGATGCCATTCCAGCATTGCATGCAATGCGCCAGAGAGGGTCTTTCGCTCAGGCATTGGAGGCGGGCCTGGGCATTTGACTGCCAAGTTTGCGGGACGAGACTTGTGCAGACCCTTGGCAAACTCCGTGAGGAACAAATATCTGGAAAACTGATATACCGAGCGCGCCGCGGGGCAGAGATGCTTGAGTGCGCCGCGCGCTCGCGCGGCCCCAAGCAACTTCGGCGCGCAATGCGCGCAGTCACCTTTGCCATGTCACTCAAAACCTTCCGCGGGGATCCGTCGTTCGCTGTCCAGAACCCCAGATCGGAAGTTAGGCTGTTCTGCCTCGCCGCAATCGCCGCCGCTCGATCTCATCCCTTGGCTAAGGCAGCCATCGTCAGCAAAAGCATCGACGACTATGCAAGGGTTGCTCTCTTGCGCGCCTTCGAGAAGGAGCCTCGATTGCTTGCCGCGGTTGATCACATCGCGCAAAGGTGCGCGAGAAACAGGGGCCCCATGACAGCCGTATCTCACAATTAAGGGCAAAAATTGTCGCCAAACGCGTCGCGTCTCAGATTAAAGGGCAACGCGACACCTCCGTGCGTCTAACGGACGCTTGGCAAGTGGAAATTATACTGGTCTAGTCAGGCGATGAGTGAAACGATAGATACCAAACCGGCGGGTTGCGCCGGCGATCCGAGCAATGAGCGTATCGCGCGGCTTGTCCGCCTTGCGGCACGCGGATTCAACCGTGCGCTTCAGCTTCGGTTGCAAACGGAAAATGTCACGTTCGGCCAATGGATATTCCTTCGTATCCTTTGGCAGGAAGATGGGTTGTCGCAACGTGAGTTGAGCGACAGGGCGCATCTTACGGAACCGACAGCGCATACTGCGCTTATCCGAATGGAGGAACTGGGCTATATCGTTCGGCGCAACGTGGAGGGCAACAAGCGCCGGCAGCACGCCTTCCTGACCGCGAAGGGCCAAAGGCTTCGCGATCTGCTTGAGCCGCTTGCGCTTGAAGCCAACGACATGGCGCTTTCGGGCCTTTCGGAGAACGAGCAGAATGTTCTGAGGAAAGCCCTGACCCTGATGATTCGGAATCTTGACGAAGATGAGCGAAACGCCGCGTCCCGCGGCATTCGTGTGCCGCCGACCAAGGGCACCCCGGCGTCTTAAGATATTCGAAGGCAGGCGAGAGGGGCCGGGGTGTTGTCCGCGGTTCCATGCGTTCCGATGCTGTCAGGCGCGCCATCGTGCCATGCCTGTTGGGGCTGATGGCTTTTTTGCCCAAGCCTTCGAGGGGCTTTGAGAACTGCTGCGCCAAGAGGGGATCGCCCGGGCGATATCAGGCACGGTGCCGGGTGCTGCCCAGGCCATTGGCGCAGGCGGCCCGACCTTTTGCACCCGAATACCCCCATCCTGTGATATGATAAATTGAGGTGCTTTTGGCTGCTGTACTATGAATATGTGTGGTCATGGCAGCCTCTTTTCGGTCGGGGCGATTGCGTAAAGTTTTGTAAATTCAGGGGTAATTTGCCTTTGATTGTTGCCTTGGATCGCAGTTGACGGAGGGTTTTCTATCCATTAAAGGTGTATTTGATAGATATCTAAAATTAGATGTCTATGACTGTCATAAGGGAGGAAACAATGAACAAGAGTTTTAGGGCCGTTGCTGCGGCTGTGGGTCTGTGCGTGCTTGGAAGCGGCGCAATGGCGGAGAGCATCAACGTGACGCTGTCCGGCGGGAACCCATCGGGTCTGTGGTCGCTTCTGGGGGCCGGTGTCGACCGGGCTGTGAAGGCAGACGATTCCAGCAGTGTCGTGACATATCAGGCAACTGGCGGCGGGTTCGCGAATATCGGTTTGCTGGCTGCGGGCCGGACGGACCTTGGGCTGGCGCATGATGCCGAGTTGAAGATCGCCCTTGCCGGGGATGAGCCGTTCAATGCACCGATCGAGAATCTTCAGGCCATCGGGTATATGTATAACTGGGCGCCGATGCACTTTTTCCTGAGGAAATCCATCGCCGACGAACACGGAATCGACAGTATCGACGATCTGGCCGAATCGGGTGTGGCGATCCGCGTTGCAAACAACAACCGGGGCAACATCACCGCGAATATCACGACCTTCATGCTTGACGAAGCCGGGTTTGACGAGGCCACGATCGAAGCCAATGGCGGGGTTCTGGTTCGCGGCGGGTCGTCGCAGCAGGCCGACCTGATCACGGATGGTCGTACCGACATGGTGATCAACGGTATTTTCGTCGGGCATTCGTCTTTCCGCAAGGTTGATAAAAGCAATGATGTGGTGCTGCTGAGTGTGCCGCAGGAGATCATCGAAAAGACCAATGAGCGGTTCGGTACGCGCGACTACACGATTCCTGGCGGAAGCTATTCCAACCAGGCCGAAGATATCGTGACGCTCGCATTGGGCGCGATGGTCGTCACCTCGGATGCGCTGCCGGAGGAAACCGGATATACCCTTGCCAAGGGTATCGCGTCGAACATCGACGAGATCCGCGGTGTACACAACGCGATGCAGGAGTTGACGCCCGAGCTTCTGGTGTCGCAGACGACGCTTCCGTTCCATCCCGGTGCAGAGCGCGCCTACAAGGAACTCGGGTTGATCGAGTAAAGTCCTGTACGAGTAACTTCACCGGCGCGCGAGAACAGCGCGCCGGTTTCGCATCCGTCGCCGGATACAATATTTGCGGGCTGCCCCTGTGTCGCTACAGGCGGACGTGCCGCGCATCCGCAATTCAAATTCAAACCAACAACACGTGAAACGGTGCTGGCATGAAATTCCCTTCACTTACAGAAACTGGCCGTCGCAGAAAGCTGGAGCCGACCATGCGAACCGTCGTCATGGTGCTGTCGGCAGCTTTCGCGATATGGGTGGTCCATTCGAACCTGTTCGTTATCGCGGACCCCCTGATCCAGGGTATTTTGTTCATCTCGGGAATATTCACTATTCTCTTCATGGCGATTGGGGCGACCTCCAGGGCGCCAGACCGGATTCCATTTTACGATTGGTTCCTGACGGCTCTCAGTCTTGCGTGCGGCGTTTATTTCTACATGACGTCGGATGCGATTGCGGACCGGATCAGTCTTCTGGACACGTTCACCGCTGACCAGATGTTCTTTGGGTCGGCACTTCTGTTCCTGACCATCGAGGCGACGCGACGGACCACTGGCCTTGGGCTTACGGGCGTTGTCATGCTTTTCCTGATCTACAATCTTTTCGGCTACCTGTTGCCGCCGCCGTTCGGGCATCGGGTCAGCGAGTTCAGTTACCTGCTGGATATCCTGGTGTTTACAACCGATGGGCTGTTCGGCGTTCCGATCCAGGTTGTGGCCAGCTACGTGTTCCTGTTCGTGATGTTCGGGACGTTCCTGGCAAAAGCGGGCGGCGGTGACTTCTTCTTTAACCTTGCGGCCCTGATTACCGGGCGCGCGCGGGGTGGCCCTGCCAAGATCGCCATCATCTCGTCGGGTTTGTACGGCACGATGTCCGGTAGCCCCACGTCCGATGTCGTCGCGACCGGGTCGATCACGATCCCCGTCATGAAGCGGCTTGGGTATCGTGCCCGTTTCGCGGGGGCGGTTGAGGTCGCGGCCTCCACCGGCGGCAGCGCGATGCCCCCGATCATGGGGTCGGCGGCGTTCATCATGGCGGAGTATTCGGGTATTTCGTACAACTCGATCGTGCTGGCCGCGCTTGTTCCCGCCTTGTTGTACTACACGGGTGTCTTCGCCCAGGTTCACCTGCGTTCGGTGAAATATGACCTTCGCCCTTCGGAAGAAGAGGTTCCGAGCGCCAAGGAAACCTTCAGGACCGGCTGGGTGTTCCTGTTGCCGATCATCGGCATCGTCACGGCACTTGTCCTTGGTTATTCGCCGACCTTTACGGCGGGTGTCGGGGTTCTTGTGACGGTCCTTGCGTCGATGATCCTGAAAGAAACGCGGCTTTCGCTGTGGCAGATGGTGGAAGGTTTCGGGACAACCACGTTGCAGATCCTGCCGGTGGCCGGGGCATGTGCTGCGGCGGGCCTGGTGATTGGCGGGTTGTCGATGACCGGTCTCGGGATGAAATCGGCGAATGTCATTCTGAACATCAGTAATGCCGAACCGTTCCTGACGCTGGTTATCGCCGCGATCGTGACGATCATCCTGGGGCTGGGTATGCCGACCCCGAGTGCCTATATCCTTGCGGCTGTACTTGTCGGGCCGGCGCTTGCAAAACTCGGCTTCCCGGTGCTGCCCAGCCAGATGTTCCTGCTTTACTACGCGATTCTGTCAGCCTTGACGCCTCCGATTGCGGTGGCGGCCATAGCGGCATCCGCGATTGCCGATGAAGACCCGTTCAAGATCGCGTTCTCGGCTGTCAGGCTTGCGATCGTCGGCTTCCTGCTGCCCTTCGCCTTTGTCTGGAACCCGGGTATCCTTCTGGAACTTGGCGCCCTGGCCAATGCTATCGCCGTGGTCGGTGCATTTGCCGGTGCAATCGCGATTGCCGCCTCCATGGAGGGGTTGATCAAAACCCAATTGCAGGGCTGGGAAAGGGTTGTTCTGCCACTTGCGGCAGTGGGGGCGGTAAGCCCGTACCTTCTGGTGGCCAGCTTGTGCATCCTGCTGATTGTCGGGTTGATCGCGCGCCAGATCGTGTTCACCGCAAGCGAGGGACGGGTAAACAAGGTATAGCCTTCCGATATACACTGAATGCGATACCGAAAGTGACCACCTTACGGGGTGGTCACTTGCTGTTTTGAAGAATTACGAGTTGCTGAACCGGCATGCAGGGGCTCGTTGAAACCAATAGGTGACCTACTCATGACAACTTTCAAGACGGGTCAGTCGTCCCCGCCAGAAAACAAGACTTCGGGCCTGATGTTTACCGTAAGCGCGCCGCCTGAACATGCCACAGATGTAACGCAGGCAATTCACGATATCACCGCCAGTTTTATTGCGGTGGAGGGTGTGCCGGAAAATGATTTGCAGGAACAGGACCGGACCCGGGGTGAGTTTACGCTTTCCTTTAAATTCGATGACCAACTGGCATCGAACGACAAGGACCTGCCCGAGATGATCAACCGGGAAATCAAGCAGCGGCTGAACGGGTCCGCGGCAGAGATTCGTTGTGATACCGTGGCGGTTGCGCCACCTGCAGGAAGCCAGAAAGAGCCTGCTTTCTGGAAGCGTTGGGCGGTCAGTATGCTGGGTGTCTATCCCTTGCTGATCATGATCTTTTACGCCTTGAGGCCGGTGACGGAAGGCCTGCCCGTGCCGGTATCGCTGTTCCTGGTGGCGCTTGTTTTGACGGGTCTCAATGGCCGGTACGTGATGCCGTTCCTGGCGCGGAAAATGCAATTCTGGTTCGCCCGTTAGAAAGGTGTAAACCCGGAACGTGCAGGCGGCATGTGGGGTCTTAAGTGGTCTGGTATGATGCTTTTGGGGCCTCCGGTGCTGCCTTGAGAACCTGTTGGTATGGACAGGGGAAGGCCGGGGCTGGCGTGCTTAATACCTTGAAATATCAGGGGTTCGAGACCCGGTAACAGACTGGTGAAAAATATGGGACAGCCCGTTGACAGACTAAACTTAGAAAGCTAAGAATAATACAGGAAACATAAGCCGCGCATTTAGCTTTAATGCGGCAGTCCGTGGAGGAGATCTAATGCTTACACCTGAAGAGAATGAACTGCTGACCCGCGTGACCGGGGATGCCCCGATGGCCAAGTTGATGCGTCAGCACTGGACACCCGTGTGCCTGATGGAAGAAGTCGAAGAACCCGACGGCAAGCCGCTTCGTGTTGAGGTTCTTGGTGAAAGTTACGTGGCGTTCCGCGATTCGAAGGGGCGTCTGGGTTTGCTGGATGAGCTTTGCCCGCACCGTAAGGCATCGCTGGTCTATGGCCGGAATGAGGAATGCGGCCTGCGCTGCCTTTATCACGGCTGGAAGATGGACGTTGACGGTAACGTCGTTGCCATGTCGTCCGAGCCCGAAGGCAGCCCCCTGATGGACAAGGTCAAGCACCGGTCCTACCCGGTGCGTGAGTGGGGCGGATTCGTCTGGGCTTGGCTTGGTGAAAAAGAAGACATGCCGGAGTTCCAGCCGCCCGCCTTCGCGCCGACCGAGGATACGCCGGTTGCGATCCTGAAGATTCGGGTGCCTGCCAACTGGGCACAGATCCACGAAGGTCAGATCGACAGCGCGCATTCGTCGTCGCTCCATTCCTCCACCATGGTTCCTGCCCGGGTGGAAGGGGCCGCGGCCGACGAAAAATCGTGGTACCGTCCGTCGACCGACAAATCGCCCCGCATGCAGACCGAAACCACGAGTTACGGTTTCCACTACGCGGCGATTCGCAAGCCGATCAAGAATGCGCAGACCCATAACTATTTGCGCATCACCGAATTCATCGCGCCTTATTATTCGCTGATTCCGCCCAACAACAATTACCGGGTGGCAAGCGTTATCGTGCCGATTAACGATGATGAAACGGCCTTCCACTTCCTTGCCTTCGGTGGTCCGAACGTTCCTTCGACCGAGGAATGGCGCAAGTTTACCTTTGCTGTGCCGGGGGAAGATCTGGATGACAAGTGGCGTCCGGTCCGGACGCTGGAGAACGACTTCCTGCAGGACCGCGAGAGAATGAAGGAAGGTCACTTCACTGGTGTGGATGGCATCCCGAACGAAGATATCGTGATGTGGGTTTCGATGGGAAGCCGGGTTCAGCGTCACACTGACGTTCTCGGGGCCTCTGACCTGGCAATCGTCGAGTTCCGGCGGCTGATGGCCGATGCGGCCAAGAAGGTTGCAGAAGGCGGTCGGGCCATCGGCACCGATTCCGATATCCCGCAGGGCGTGATCGCCTCTCATGAGGGTGTTTATCCGAAAGAGACCGATTGGCGCACCCTCGTCGATACCTCGGGTAAAACCGCAGCGGCAGAATAAGCCGGTCTACATTTATCCTCCCTGATCCGCCCGAAACCGAGCATGGTCTTGGGCGGATCGTTTTGTAGGTGTCAGCCTGCCTGACACGGGGGGATGGCTGTTTGCCGCTTGTGGAAAACGCCCTGTCCCTGACGGGGGCAGAGGCGTATCGCAGGACACCGACGAGCAAGATGACCCGAACCGTTAACATCGACGACTTGCGCCGCCGGGCCCGGCGGCGGCTGCCGCGCGTCGTGTTCGATTTTCTTGATGGAGGGGCGGAAGACGAAGTGACCCTTCGCAGAAACCGCCAAGCTTACGAGGATATCCGGCTCACGCCCAGAATCCTGAAAGGTGGCACGGTTGATCTTTCAATCGACCTGTTCGGCCAGAAGTTCGCATCGCCTTTCATGATCGGCCCGACGGGTTTGAACGGGATTTACTGGCCGAAAGGCGATTTGCATCTGGCCGGTGCTGCCGAAGATGCAGGCATCGGTTTTGCCGTTTCGACGGCCTCCAACTCTTCAATGGAAGAGATCGCACAACGGTCGGGCGGGCCACTTTGGTTCCAGCTTTACCCATGGGGGAAGGAGGCCTTTTCCCGGGCGCTGATCGACCGCGCCTCCGAGGCTGGCTATTCGGCATTGATCATTACGGTCGATTCGCTGGTCGGGGGGAAGCGCGAGCGGGATTTGCGGCACGGGTTCGCGCATGAGATCACCATGAGTGCGCCCATCGTTCTTGATGGGTTGATGCACCCCGGATGGCTGAAATCCGTCTGGCTCAGCAATAACAGGCCACGATTGCAAAACCTCGTGGCTTTCCTTGGGGAGAGAGCCAGCGACAAGGAACTGGCAGATTTCACCCGCTCTCAGCGCAATCCGCATTTTTCCTGGGAGGATGTCCGGCGCATCCGCAAGCAGTGGAACGGGCCGCTTCTGATCAAGGGAATCATGTGTGCCGAGGACGCCCTGCGCGCCCGGCAGGAAGGGGCCGATGGTGTCATCGTGTCGAACCACGGAGGCCGGCAACTCGACGGTGCGCCGGCGACTATCGATGTGATCGGGGATATCGCCGGGCAACTGGACAAGGACGCGAAAATCCTGCTGGACGGCGGAATCCGCCGGGGTAGCGATACCGTCAAGGCGCTGGCCTTGGGGGCGCATGGCGTTCTGCTTGGCCGGGCACCACTTTACGGCCTGGCGGCGCATGGCCGCGAGGGTGTTGCGCAAGCGCTTTCGATTCTGGAGGATGAATTGCGCAGAACGATGATTTTCGTCGGCTGCCAATCGGTACGGGACCTGGGCGCGCAGCATATCGCAGCAATGAAAACAGGGGTGGCGGGCCCCGGCTAAACGCCCGAACGGAATGAATGAAATGCGGGCATACCCGCCCCGAAGCCGCCGCGGCGAGCGGTTGACATCACGAACTTAGCTATCTAATTATTTCACATCGCGAACAGACCGGGAGGACTTCATGGAGCAGATCAGAATGCGCGTCGAAAACAGGCGCGATTTGACTCCGAGTATCGTAGAATTCACTTTGGCGCCGGTCGGCGACGACAAACTGCCAAGTTTCGATCCCGGTGCGCATGTCACTGTCGAAACGCCTTCGGGCGCGATGCGCCGCTACTCGCTTGTCAATGACGGCGAGGACCCCAAGGAATATGTCGTGGCCATCAAGCGTGAGCCGGAATCGCGAGGCGGGTCCGCGTCGATGCATGATGATGCGACTGTCGGGACCGAACTTACAATCGAGGTGCCCGAGAACGATTTCCCGCTGACCGATGTGCAGAAATACCTGCTGATCGCCGGTGGCATCGGTATCACGCCGATCTATTCGATGGCGCGGTTCCTCGATAAGAAAGGCAAGATGCTGCGGATCATCTACGTGAGCCGCAGTGCAGAAGAGTCGGCCTATCTGGATGAGCTGATGAAGGATTTCGACGGGCGTATCATCGTCCACCATGACAATGGTGATCCGAATGCTGTTTATGACTTCTGGGACGATCTGGTGACGCCGCGGGCAACGCATGTCTTTTGCTGTGGCCCCAAGCCCTTGATGGAAGAGATCAAGGCCGTGTCCGGACACTGGCCGGAAGGACGCATTCACTTCGAGGATTTCAAACCCGTCGATGTGGTGCGCGAAGACGATACGGCCTTTGAAGTGGAACTGAAGAAAAGCGGTGAGGTGGTGACGGTTCCGGAGGATCGCTCGATTCTCGAAGCGCTGCGAGATGCGGGCCATGCCACGTCAAGCTCGTGTGAGAGCGGCACTTGCGGCACCTGCAAGACCCGCCTGTTGAGCGGTGAGGCCGATCATCGCGACATGGTTCTGATGGAAGAGGAAAAGGGCGATCACATCATGATCTGTGTGTCGCGGGCCAAGTCGGGGAGGCTTGTTCTTGACCTCTGATCCCGTTCGCCTCGGCGTTGCGGGACTTGGGCGTGCGTTCATGCTCATGGTGCCGACTTTCGACGCCGATTCCCGCGTGAAGCTGACCGCCGCCGCCGCCCCCAGGGAAGAAAGCCGTAACGCCTTTGAAAAGGAATACGGCGGCACGGGGTATGCGGCTATCGAAGACCTCTGCGCCGATCCCTCGGTCGAGGCGATCTATATCGCGACCCCGCACCAGATGCATGTCGATCATGTTCTGGCAGCGGCGCGTGCCGGTAAGCATATTCTTGTCGAAAAGCCCCTGGCGATCTCGATGGAAGATGCCGACAAGATGGTTGCGGCTGTCCGCGAGGCCGGGGTGCATATGATCGTTGGCCCGAGCCACAGCTTCGATCCGCCCGTGGACCTTGCCGCGCAGTTGATCGAAAGCGGTGAGTTCGGTCAGTTGCGGATGATCCAGGCGCTGAACTACACGGATTTCCTGTATCGCCCCCGGCGCCCCGAAGAGCTTCGCACCGAAGAGGGCGGAGGCGTTCTTTTCAGCCAGGCCATTCACCAGATCGATGTCGTTCGCCGGTTGGCGGGGGGCATGGCCAAGAATATCTATGCCATGACCGGCGCATGGGACCCGAAACGCCCGACAGAGGGTGCGTTTACCGCGCTCATGAACTTTGAGACGGGCTGTATCGCCAACCTGACCTATTCGGGGTACGCCCATTTCGACAGCGATATCTGGATGAACGACGTCGGAGAGCTGGGGCAGCGGAAACAGCCCGGTGCCTATGGCGGGGCGCGCCGCGCCCTGATGGACCTCGACCCCGAGGAGGAAGCCCGGCTCAAGACGACGCGGACTTTCGGCGGCGGCAAGACGGTCGACGCCAAACACAATGAACATTTCGGGCCGGTCATCGCACTTTGCGATCGTGCCGACCTGAAACTCACGCCGGACGGTATCGAGGTGTTCGGGGATACCGAACGCAGCTTTATCGAAGCGAAATTCGGTCCTGCGCCGCGCAGGACCGTTATCGATGCACTGGTGGCCGCAGTTCGTGAGGATGAGCCCCCTGTCCAGACAGGGGAGTGGGGCCTTGCGAGCCTTGAGGTCTGCCATGCGATCTTGCAGTCCGCTGACACCGGCCAGCCGGTCGAGCTACAGCGGCAGTACAGAACAAAACACAGGGAGGGGACGCAATGAGCAATCTAAATCTATCACTTGCAATGGGAAACTACGACCGGACACGGGCAATCGTGGATGGACGGGTACAGATCGACGGGGTCGATCCCATTCCGATGCTGTTGTCGCCGGAAGAAATGTTCTTCCGGGCTTTCCGGCATCAAGCCTTTGATATCAGCGAGCTTTCGCTGTCGTCCTATTCGATCTCGGTTGCCCGCGGTGATCCGCATTATGTGGCCATCCCGGTTTTCCTGAGCCGTGCGTTCCGGCACACGTCGGTTTATATCCGCACGGACAAGGGCATTGAGAAGCCCGAGGATCTGAAGGGCAAGCGCATCGGTATCGCCGAGTATCAGCTTTCCGCCAATGTCTGGGTGCGCGGTATTCTGGAAGAGGAATACGGCGTGAAATCTTCGGATATCGTCTGGGTGCGGGGCGGTATGGATACACCGGGCCGGCCGGAGAAGATCAAGGTTCAGTTGCCGGACGACATCACGATGGAAGAGGCCCCCGAAGGCAGCACCCTGAACGGGATGCTGGCAGCCGGTGAGATCGACGGCTTTGTCGGTCCGCGCTGGCCGCGTTGCTTCGCCGAGGGGCACCCGCATGTCGGGCGGCTGTTTTCCGACAGCATCTCTGCCGCGGAGGATTATTTCGAGCGGACCAAGATTTTCCCGATCATGCATGTTCTGGGTGTCCGCCGAAGCCTTGCCGAGGAATATCCTTTCCTGCCCGCTGCGTTGCTCAAGGCGTTTACTCAGTCAAAGCGGCTGGCCGAAGAGGCGCTGTCAGACACGTCGGCCACCAAGGTCACGATGCCGTTTGTCGAGGATACCCTCAACCGGGTTCACACCCTGATGGGGGATGACCCGTGGAGTTACGGGGTTGGCGCGAACGCCCATGTGCTGGACAAGTTCCTTGATTACCACGCGAGCCAGGGCCTTTCGCCGCGCCGTGTCGGAATCGAGGAATTATTCCACCCATCGACTTTGGAAGCCTACAGCCTTTAACAGGAGTGTTAAAATGGAAGAGTATCAGCCCGGCGATATTGTCGAGGTCGAAACGCCCAAGGGGCTGGCCTATGTTCAGTTGACGCATACCCACCCGAGCTATCCGCCGGTGGTCAAATTTCTCTCGGGTCCGTACAAAAGCCGACCCGAGAATGTCACTGTCCTGGCAACCGAAGAGTCCCCCATGGCGATGGTTCCGCTATCGGGCGTTCTGAAGAAACTCGGGTTGAAGCATTCCCGTGTCGAGAATGTCGAAATCCCGCGTGGGGAACGGAAATTCCCGACATTCAGAATGCCTATTCGGGGAAAGAAAGGCGAAATCATCTATTGGTGGTTCTGGGATGGGCAAGGCCTGACCTTCTCGACCGAACTCATGGAGACGCAAGAAAAGCTGCCGATGCGCGAGGTCATGTCCTCTGACCGCTTCCTTGAGCAGCTTGTTGCTGATGCCAGGTAGCTTCGTGCTGTCGGAACATTCCCGATGACCGCTGGCTTTGGCGGCCTTCTCGCCATGCTCGGCGCATTTTGTTATGCGCTGGGTTCGGTCGCCATTGCCAAAAGTTCCCAGTCCGCCCAGGGCCGCGGAAATGATGTGTTCATTTCCGTTCTCATGACGGCCGTGGCCTCCGGCGTGCTTTGGCTGCTGCTGGGGCCGGAACTGCCTGTCTATGGCAACGCCGTCCTGATCGGCATCGTTTATTTCGTTGTTGCGGGGTTGCTGGGCAATGTACTCGGCCGGCTCACTCTTTTCCGGTCCGTCGAATTGGCCGGGGCCATCGAAACGGGATTCATCCGGCGATTGATTCCCGTCTTTGCCGCGGTCTTTGCATTCTTGTTCCTCGGTGAACTCATCACGCCGACAATCGTGATCGCCTTCCTTCTCGTGACGGGCGGGGTGCTGATCATGATGACGCGCACAAACCTTAAAACAGCCACGGCCATGGCCGTGGGGGATTTCGCGCCGAAGGAAAAGAACAAGGGCCGCGTCATGGCCTTTAGTTCGGCGGCGGGATACGGGGCATCGTTCGTTTCCCGGAAGCTGGCGATGCAGACCCTGCCCGATCCGCTTGCCGGTGTTTTCATCGGTGCAATGACCGGATTGCTGTGGTTCGCTGCCTCCGCGGGGGTGCGTCTGCGCAATGGCTCCGTGGCCCCATTGCGGATTGAAAGGCCAAGTGGCTGGCAATTGCTTGCGGGTGGGGCCATGACCATTGGGCAAGTTGCCCTGTTCTTTTCGCTGATGTTTACCAGTGTCACCGTGGTGGCGATCATATCGTCGGTCGAAATGTTTTTCGCGGCATGGTTGGCCGGGCATGTCTTCAAGACCGAACGGCGCCCGGGGCGGAAATTCTATATTGCCGCGACTCTTGCCGGTTCCGGGGTTGTTCTGTTGGCCGTCGCACCGGGCCTTGCATGATCGGACCTGTCCGCGTCAGGAGGAGAGATTCCCGATCAGTTTGTCCATCGCGGCAAAAAGCTGCAAAAGCTCATCTTCTTCGAAGCCCCTTGACGCACGATCAGCCGCAGTGCGCGCCGCTTTCATGGCCTGGTCAATCTTTTTCCGGCCTTGATCGGAGAGGCTGACAACGACCACGCGCCTGTCTTCGCGGTTACGTTCACGCAGGATCAGCTGCCGCTGCTCAAGCTCGTCCAGAACGCGCGTGGAAGAAGCCTTTTCAATACCGAGAATCGCTGAAAGCTCGGATTGGCTGAGCGCGCCTTCCTCCCGCAGGCTTCTGAGGTGGATGTACTGCGCCATGCTCAGATCAGAATCGATCAGCTGTTTCTGCAACAGCTTGCCATAGAGATGGTGGGACAGACGAAGCGATGCTCCGAGACCGCGTTTGCGGGAAGGGGAGTGATTCAAGCCGATATCGTAATGCCTTAGATTAGATTTCTTATTTTATTGACAATTCTAGAGCATATCTTATAGTAAGACAATCTTACCAATTGGTATGACCAAGCCAGGCAATAAACGGAGGAGCTTTTATGCCGGAAAAACTATTATGTGCTTCGTCCGACCTCAGCGATACGACCGTGAAAATCTGCGAGGTCGACGGAGTTGAGATCGGCATTATACGTCACAACGGGGATGTCGTCGCATACAAGAACGTATGCCCTCACCAGGGCGGACCAGTTTGCGAAGGCCTGAGGATGCCCCGGGTTTGTGTCGAATTCGACGACCAGCAGCGCGCGCTCCAACAGAACTTCGACGAAAGCGAGATGCACTTCGTGTGCCCCTGGCACGGCTGGGAATTCAAAATGGAAACCGGAGAAGCCGTGGGCGATCCGAAAATTCGCCTCAAGCGATACAAGGTGACCGAACGGGATGGAGAGGTCTATGTCGAAATTTGAGAAAATGACTGCTGAAGCCACCGGGTTGGACGCATCGGTTAACGCCGTTTTGCAAGCCCTGCGCGAGCCGGAAACCAGCGGGTTGAACCCGGCACAATTCCAGGCGGTGTTCGCCGAGGTTGTGACCGCGTTTGCCAAGTATCGGGAAAGCGACAAGGAGTTCCCTGCCTTTCCAGACAACAACAACGTTTCAGCGACGGATGTTGCAGTTGCCGCAACCGGGATTCTCGATGCTGCCGATGTGGCGGTATTCGAACTCGGTATGTGGCAGACG
This sequence comes from Roseovarius sp. MBR-78, assembly GCF_040547535.1. NCBI lineage: Bacteria > Pseudomonadati > Pseudomonadota > Alphaproteobacteria > Rhodobacterales > Roseobacteraceae > Roseovarius > Roseovarius sp. MBR-78. Next base: position 21,474 of record NZ_JBEPPX010000028.1, on the reverse strand, counting down.
CTGAAACAATAACGATCAAGGGAGCGAGATAATATGTCTCTTACTGGGAATACGATGAACTTCAGCACGGATAATGATCCGGCGATCAAGGAGTTCAATACCACCAAACTTCTGAAAAACGCGCGCAAACAGGCAGAAGACCGGAACTACAAGGATTTCTTCATTTGCGACGTGGACAGCCACCACTATGAAACCGAGGCCCTGCCCGAAATCCTGCAGTACATGGATGACCCGGTCATGCGGCATCTCGGTCTGTCGGCGGGGAACGTGGGGCGTGCCGGCCTGATCCCGCAGGCAATCGGCTCTCAGGACATGGCCGGGCGCGTGACGCGCTATGCCGGTCGTAACAAGGAAGTGGTCCCCGAGAAACCGCATCGCGACATCACGCTGACCCGGCGCTGGATGGACGCGATGGGGGTCGACATGGCCTGCCTTTTCCCGACCCCGATGCTGCTGCTTGCAACCCATCCGCAAGTCGAGGTCGAGGTGGCGATGGCGCGGGCTTATAACCGCTGGCTGTGCGAACGTATCCTGGAAGAAGACAAGCGCATCGTGTCGATGGTCTATCTTCCGATGAACGAACCGCATGAAGCGGAAAAGATGATTGACGAGTTCGCCGAGAAAAAAGGCGTCGTCGGCTTCCTGTCGACGGGCTACCTCAAGCGACCGGTGCATGACAGTGTGAACATGCGCATCTATGCCAAGCTGGAAGAACACGGTATGCCGCTTGGTTTCCACGCGGCCTATCACTGGGCAGATACGTCCCTGGCGCAGCTGAACAAGTTCATTTCGGTTCATGCCCTCGGGTTCAGCTTCTGTAACATCATCCACATGACGAACTGGGTTCTGAACGGTATGCCCGAGCGGTTCCCGAAGCTGAACACCATGTGGATCGAAAGCGGCCTTGCCTGGGTTCCGTTCCTGATGCAGCGTTTGGACAATGAATACATGATGCGCACCTCGGACGCGCCGCTTCTCAAGAAGAAGCCGAGCGATTACATGCGCGAGATGTTCTATTCTTCTCAGCCGATCGAACTGGTGGACAACAAGGAAGCCCTGGAAGTCACGTTCAAGATGATGAACGCGGAGTCGCAATTGCTGTACTCGTCCGACTATCCGCACTGGGATATGGACCTGCCCAGCACGATCCACGACATTCCGTTCCTTGATGAAACGGCAAAACGGAACATTCTCGGTGGGAACGCGCAAAAGCTGTTCAACCTCGATCCGGTAATGTCCGAGTGGAAGCTTGAAGCCCGCAAGCAGGGCTGATGCAATAATTGCGCGGCCTGGTCTTGCCGGGCCGCGCATGATGTCCTGTCCCCATGAAAGGCCGCGTTCATCGGGGTATTCCGTGGGGTCGCGGCAAAGGCTGCGCCGATCACCATGCCATATGTTTGCCGACCTCGGGCATTCCGGAATAGGCGAGGATCATGGCCATTCGGCCAAAGGTTGCACCGATAACCCCGGCGATCCCAAATTCACAACCATAGACATCTAAGTATAAGTCTGGTAATCGGATTTGGAAAGATCGAACTGCGAGGCGAAAATGAGTATAAAAAACATCCTGCTTGCACATTCCGGCAGTTCTGGTTTTCCCAACAGTTTGCGGCATGCGGCAAGAATTGCCGCAACCCACGAGGCATGGTTGACCGGAGTTTATGGCAGTTCGACCTCGTACTTCGAACAAGTGCTGGGGCTGACCGAAGAATTGCTTGAAAAGCTCGGGCACGTGAGACGTGAGAAAATCGCGGCATCGCGGGAATTGTTCATGGAAGTGACGGCGGCTGCGGGTCTTGGTGATCGCGCCCGTTTCCTGATGCCCGATGAGATCGGAAAGCTCAGCATTACACAGGTCGCCCGCAACTTCGATTTTATCGTAACGGGCTATCAGCCCAAGTTGCCGTCAGACGAATTTCGCGCCGTAAGCCCGGACCTGATGGCACTTGAAAGCGGTCGCCCGGTCCTGGTTGTGCCCGATGAATACGAAGCCGATAAACCTGCGGCCCATGCTCTTGTCGCGTGGGATGGCAAGCGTTCGGCGGCCCGGGCCCTCAACGACGCCATGTATATTCTGGAGGAAAAGCCGCGCAAGGTCTCTATCGTGACCGTCGGTGGCGGCCTGCCTGACATGCCGGAAGGGAACGATATCCTGACGCATCTGGAGCGCCATGGAGTTCACGCCAAACACATAGAGCGGGCGAGATCCGGGAAAAGCATCGCCAGTACCATTCAGGAAACAGCCGCGGAACTGGATGCCAAGCTGATTATCATGGGTGCCTATGAACACAGCAAGTTTTCACAGGACCTTTTCGGCGGCGTGACCCACGAGGTGATCCGGTCGACGAAGGTGCCGGTATTCATGTCGCACTAATGCGTTTCGCCTTTCGCCGATGTGCCGGGCCAAGGGCGAAACACTTTAAGCCTTGCCAAGCCCCGTAATGGATTTGCAAAGGGCGCACCCGACATCCAAGGCCTTGCCCGTGGCCATCAGCATTTGCGGTAGCACCATCCATTCAAGAGACCAGGCCGCGCCCGAGCGTTCCTGTTCATGGATCAAGGCATGATGCATGGCCGAGACCTGCGTGGCGTTGAAGCGTGCCAGGGTGATGAGCAGTTCGGCGGAAACCGGGTTTTGCTTGTGCGGCATGGCCGAAGACCCGCCACCGCCAGACAGGGTGATGTCTTCGAGGCCTTGCTGGGTCATCAATGCGACGTCCTGCCCGAACTTTCCGAGAGTTCCCGAAATCAATGAGAGACAGGAGGCATAATCCGCGATGCCGTGGCGCATGGTCTGCCAACTCTTTTGCGTCGGGGCAAGGCCAAGGGTTTTCGCCACTTCGTCCACGACCATCCCGGCCTTGTCGCCAAGGGCCTTGCGGTCGCCCGAAGCCCCGCCGATCTGCACCTTTTCGATAGTCGCACGCTTTTGGCCGATGGCCGTGAGATGATCGGACAGTGGTAAGCGCCAGGCAAGCAGACGGTCCCGAACGGTGATTTGCGTGGCTGCCTGCATCCGCGTGCGGCCCATGAGGGGGACGTCACCGAACCGCTTTTCGAGGGCTTCGAATTCTGTTTCAAGGGTTTTCAAGCGGCCCTCGATCAGGATGGATGCCTCGCGCAGTGCAAGGACCATCGCGGTATCCACGACATCCTGCGACGTGGCACCCTTGTGTACGGCGTCGGCGGGTGCAATCGCCTTCAATTGTTTCACAAGACGCGGGATCGGTACGCCATCTTGCCCCATGCCTGTGGCGATATCGGCAAAGTCGATCGTTGCGGTCTCGATCGCCCGCGCGGCCTCTTCCGCCTTTGCCGTGTCGAACAATCCGGCCTTGCCGCAGGCGCGTGACCATGCCGCTTCGAAGGCGAGCATATGCGACATTTGCCGTTCGGCGGAAAGAATCCCGGCCATCTCCGCATCGCCGAAAAGACCGGAAAGCCAAGGGTGATCGAAAACCGAGATGTTCATCGGGCTACGTCCTCGCTGAAAGGCAAAAAGGGCGGTCGTTGCCGCCCCTTTTGAATGACTTGTTTCGGCTCAAATATCGAGGAAAACCGTTTCGCCCTCGCCCTGAAGGCGGATATCGAAGCGATATTTCCCCTCGCCGGTTTTCTTGGCGATAAGCGTGTCCACGCGCGGGCGCTGTTCGACCCGGTTCAGAAGCGGATCGTTTTCATTGTCTTCATCCTCGAAATAGATCCGGGTATTGAGACCGATGTTGATTCCGCGGGACACCACCCAAAGCGAGATATGCGGCGCGCTGTCTACCCCGCCACGGCCCTTGTAGGGGCCGGGCTTCACGGTGCGCAGCGTGAATTCACCGGTTTCCGCATCGGCGGCAAAGCGGCAATGGCCGGTAACGGCCGGATCGGCGCCCTCGGCCCCCGGGAAGATGCCGCTTGCGTCGCATTGCCAGCTTTCGATCAGGGCATCGCGCATCGCCCAGCCGGTGCCATCGTACACGGAGCCAACGATCTCGATGATCTCGCCTTGTGCCTTGCTTTCGTCGATGAAGGGGGTGGTGCCGATCTCTTCGTCGTAATACCCGGCATTCCCGGCGTAGGTTGGCATCAATCCGATGTGGACATAAGGACCCGCTGTTTGCGACGGGCTTTCTTGCAGAGTGTCGAGTTTCTGGACCATGATTACATACCCTCCAGCTTGTTCTCGAACATGGTCTGGCGGCGCCCGCGCAGAACGATGTCGAATTTATAGGCAAGGAAATCGAGCGGGCGCGACTTCGAGAAATCGAGTGGCGCGACCAGGCGGTCGAGCTGGCTGCGCTCCTTGATCGTCGCGGCGATCGGGCAATGGTTGATCAGCGGGTCACCCTCGAAATACATCTGGGTGATCAGGCGCTGACCGAAGCTGTGGCCATAGACGGACACATGGATATGCATGGGCCGCCAGTCATTGCCGCGGTTGGGCCAGGGATAAGCGCCGGGGCGCACGGTCAGGAATTCGTAATACCCGTTCTCGTCGGTGATGGTCCGCCCGCAGCCGCCGAAATTCGGATCGAGCGGTGCGAAATAGGTATCCTTCTTGTGACGGTAACGACCGCCCGCGTTGGCCTGCCAGATCTCGATCAGCGTATTGGGGACGGGGCGGCCCATCTCGTCCAGAACCCGCCCGTGCATCAGGATGCGCTCCCCCACGGCTGGGGCCTTGCCCTTGGTCCAGTTCAGGATCAGGTTGTTGTCGAGCGCGCCGAGCTTCCCATGCCCGAAGGTCGGGCCGGTCTCTTCCGAAGGGGTGCTTTCCATCGACAGAAGCGGCAGGTTCGGCGAGCGTGCAACGCTGGTCTTGTACCCCGGATTGTAGGGGTCGGGATGGATCGCGCGGTTTCGGGGGATCAGCGGTCCCTGATCCACGTTCAATCGGTCAGTCATTTTCACGTTCCTCCATTTCCGCAAAGGTCTGTTTGGCGAGTTTCAGGGCGTGGTTCGCCTTCGGTACCCCCGCATATATCGCCACATGCTGCAGGGCCTCCGCGATGTCGTCTTTCGACGCACCCGTGCGCAGCGTGGCGCGGATGTGCATCGGGATTTCTTCGAAGTTTCCCGTCGCCGCCAGAAGCGCAATGGTCAGCATCGACCGTTCCCGGCGCGAAATCTTATCCGAGGACCATACCGTGCCCCAGGCGCTCTCGGTGATGAGCGATTGAAAGGGCAGGTCGAATTCGGTTTTTGCCGCCTCGGCGCGGTCCACGTGGGCATCGCCCAGAACCTCGCGCCGGGTCTTCATGCCCTGATCGAATTTTTGGCTCATGCGCTGATCCTTTCCACAAATGTCATCAATGCCCTGGTAAAGGCTTCCGGCGCCTCGATCGCGGGCAGGTGCCCGGTGTCTTCGAACATGACCAGATCGGCACGCGGCAGCACGCGGGCCAGTGCTTCGACCATGTCGGGCGGGGTGGCCAGATCGTGCTTTCCGCCGAGTACGAGCGCGGACTGAGTGATTTCGCCCAAGCGCTCGGTAATGTCTGTTCCGGCAATCGCGGCACAGGTGGCGATATACCCCTCTTGATCGGTTCGTGCCAAAAGCGTCCGCCACAAGGGCGCGGTCCTGTCCGCAAGCATCTTGGGTCCGAACCACCGTGGCATGATGCCTTCCGCCATTGCCGCCATGCCATTTTCACGAACGGCTTGGATGCGCGTGTGCCAGCCTTCGGCGGCCCCCAGCATGGAGGCGGTATTGGACAGGACAAGGCCGGCAACGCGCTCGGGTGCCATCAGTGCGACGTGCTGCGCGATCAACCCGCCGATCGAGCAGCCAACGATGATCGCGCGGTCTATCCCGGTCCCGGTCATCGCGGCCAGAACATCTTCGGCCAGATCGGGAATCCCATAACCCTGTGGGGCGGTTTCCGATAATCCATGTCCGCGTTTGTCCATGCGAAGGCAGGCGCGGTCCTCGGGCAGGGCCGCGATAACCGCGTCCCACATCCGCAAATCCGTGCCGAGAGAGTTGACAAAGACCAACGGCACACCGCTGCCAGCCCGGTGATCGACGTGCATTATGCCCCAGTCGCGTGTGATTGCTTGCATTGGTACCTCCTGACTCAGACCTTTGCATAATATTTTCCCTTGAAAAAATACAATCTTGCGTCAAAAGTATAACCAAATGAATATACCACCCGGTTTGAAACTCCGCCATATCGAGGCGTTTCTGGCGGTCGCGCAGAATGGCACGATCTCGGCCGCAGCGCGGGCGCGCAATGTTTCGCAGCCCGCATTGTCCAAGACCATTGGCGAGCTTGAGACCTTTTTAGGCACAGCATTGTTTGAGCGGACCGGCAGGCGCGCGGTCCTGACCCCGGCGGGGGAGGGCTTTCGCGCCCATGCGCTGGTTGCGGTGCAAAGCCTCGAAGCGGGGGTGCGCGATCTGTCGGGCAAAGCCGCGCCGGGGCTGGTCAAGGTCGGGGTGCTGCCTACCGTTGCGGGCGGATTTTTCCCGTCTGTCGCGCTGGATTATCATCGCACGCAGCAGCAAGCGCGGATCGGGATCATCACCGGGCCGAATCGCTATTTGCTCGACATGCTGCGCTCGGGCGGGATCGACCTGATGGTCGGGCGGATGCCATCGGCCAAGGATATGCCCGGCCTGTCCTTCGAGCATCTTTACGACGAACCGGTGCTTTTGGTGGCGCGGGCGGATCACCCGGCACTGGCCCTGCCTGCGCCAGAGGCGCTGGCGATGTATCCGCTGATTGCCCCCAACCCCGGGGCGATCATTCGCCAGACCGTGGATCAATATCTGGCCGCGCAGGGGCTGAGCGGCCTCGTGCCTGCCTTCGAAACGGTTGCCCTGCCGGTTGCCCTCTCCCTGATCGAACGATCCGACATGCTGTGGTTCATCTCGCGCGGGGTGGTCGAACGCGAGTTGCAGCGGGGCACCCTTGCCGAGGTGAACCTGAAATCGGGTTATATGTCGGGCGCGGTCGGGATCACACGCAAGTTCGCCTTCAACGAAAACAGCCCCGCCGATTTACTGGCGAGGCTGCTGCACAGGCGAGCCGGGGAAATGGCCCGCGACGCGTGATCAGACCGCTTCGAGGGCGATGGCAATCCCCTGGCCGACGCCGATGCACATGGTCGAAAGGGATTTTTCGCCGGGTTTCAGATCCAGCATGGCGGTGCCGGTGATCCGGGCGCCGGACATACCCAGCGGATGGCCAAGAGCAATGGCCCCGCCGTTGCGGTTCACCCGGGCGTCATCGTCGGCAATGCCCAGATCGCGCAACGTGGCCAGCCCCTGCGAGGCGAAAGCCTCGTTCAGTTCGATCACCGCGAAATCCTTCTGGGTCAGGCCTAGGCGCTCCATCAGCTTTTGCGAGGCCGGGGCAGGGCCGAAGCCCATGATGCGCGGCGCGACCCCGGCAGTGGCACCGCCCAGAACCCGCGCGATGGGGGTCAGCCCGTGCTTTTCCGCGGCCTCCTTCGTGGCAAGGATAAGTGCGGCTGCCCCGTCGTTGACGCCCGAGGAGTTCCCCGCGGTCACGGTTCCATCGGCCTTGACGAAGGTTTTGAGCTTTTGCAGCCCCTCCAATGTGGTCGAGGGGCGGGGATGTTCGTCCTGCTCCACGATCAGCGGGTCGCCCTTGCGCTGGGGGATCGTGACGGGAACGATCTCGCGTGCGAGTCGCCCGTTTTCCATCGCCTCACCTGCCTTTTGCTGCGAACGCAGGGCGAAGGCATCCTGATCGGGCCGGTTGATGTCGAAATCCTCTGCCACATTCTCGGCGGTTTCGGGCATCGAATCCACGCCGTATTGCTTCTGCATCAGCTTGTTGACGAAACGCCAGCCGATGGTGGTGTCGTAAACGGCGTTGGCGCGCGAAAAGGCGGTGTCGGCTTTCGGCATCACGAAGGGCGCGCGCGACATGGATTCCACCCCGCCTGCCACAATCAGCCCGGCTTCGCCCGACTTGATGGCGCGGGCTGCCGTGATGATGGCATCCATGCCTGATCCGCAGAGCCTGTTCATCGTCGTGCCCGGCACCGTTTCAGGATATCCGGCCAGCAAGAGCGACATGCGCGCGACATTGCGGTTATCTTCGCCGGCCTGGTTGGCGCAGCCGAAGATCACCTCGTCGATGGCGGCGAGGTCCATACCGGGGTTACGTTCGGCCAGGGCCTTGAGCGGAATCGCACCCAGGTCATCGGGTCGGACGGAGGACAGCGCGCCGCCATAGCGCCCGATGGGCGTGCGGATATAGTCGCAGATATAAACTTCGGTCATCAGATATCCTCCGGTACGATCAGGTCGCCGACGGGGCCATCGGTGTGCAATGTGGCGCCGGTAACGGCCTGGAGTTCTTCCATCGAAATGGCGGGCAGTTTCTCACGCAGGTTGAACTTGCCATCCTCGATGTCGAGAACCGCCAGGGACGTATAAACGCGGGTCACACAGCCAACCCCCGTCAAAGGGAAGGTGCAGGCTTCGACCAGCTTGGGCTGGCCATCCTTGGTCACGTGATCGGTGACCACCGCAACGGCCTTGGCCCCATGGACCAGGTCCATCGCACCGCCCACGGCGGGAACCCCCTTGGAGCCGACCCGCCAGTTCGCCAGATCGCCGTTCTGTGCAACCTGGTAGGCCCCGAGAACGGCCAGGTCGAGGTGCCCGCCACGCACCATCGAGAAACTGTCGGCATGATGGAAGAACGAGGCCCCGGGCTTCAGCATGATCGCTTTCTTGCCCGCGTTGATCAGGTCCCAATCCTCTTCGCCCTCCTTGGGCGCTTTGCCAAAGCCCAGCACGCCGTTTTCGGTGTGATAGGTTACGTCGCGCCCTTCGGGTTGGAAGGTGGCGATCATTTCGGGAAAGCCGATGCCAAGGTTCACATAGGAGCCGTCTTCGAGATCCTGCGCGGCACGCCACGCGATCTGGGCATTCGTCAGCTTGTCTTCCATGAGGTTGAAATCGGACATCAGTAAACCACTCCCGTGCGGACAAGCACTTCTTCCTGTTGCGGGTCGGGCACTTCGACAATGGTGTCGACGAAGATGCCCGGCGTAACCACCTGCTCGGGGTCGATAGAGCCGGGTTCGCTCAGGCTCGATACCTGGGCGATGGTCTTGTCGGCGGCCATGGCCATGAGCGGGTTGAAATTGCGCCCTGCCAGGCGATAGGTCAGGTTGCCGAGGGTATCGCCCAGCTGCCCCTTGATCAGTGCGAAATCGGCGCGCAGCCAACCTTCGCGGACATACATCTTGCCGTCGAATTCCTCGGTCGGTTTGCCCTCGGCCAGTTCGGTTCCGTAGCTGGACGGCGTGTAAAAGGCCGGGATGCCCGCACCTGCGGCGCGGATACGCTCGGCCAGCGTACCTTGCGGCACAAGCTCAAGCGCGATCTGGCCCGACAGATATTTCTCGTTGAAGGCTTCGGCATTGGATGAGCGCGGGAAAGAGCTGATCATTTTCGCGACCATGCCGGCCTTGATCATGGCGGCGATGCCGATGGCACCGTTGCCCGCATTGTTGTTGATCACCGTCAGGTTTTTCGGGCTGCCGGTTGCGCGGAACCTGTCGATCAGCGCATGGATCAGTTCGATCGGCGCGCCGGAGCCGCCGAAACCGCCGATCATGACTTTCGCTCCGTCGGGGATATCCGCGACGGCATCGGCCACAGAAAGCGAGACTTTGTTCATGAGGACCCTCCGTTTCTGGCCGTAGCCATAGCCTGCGCCGCTGCGGCAGGCGAGATGATTTGGTCAATTATTGAGATTTGTTCATTATGTTGCTATCGCTGTTCGCATGTTGAACAAACCGACCGACTATGTCGCCTCCTTGGCCAAGGGGCTGCGCGTCATCGAAGCCTTCGGCGCGAATACGCCGCGCCTCTCGATCACCGAGGCGGCAGCGGCAAGCGGGCTTGACCGCGCCACGACGCGGCGTGTTTTGCTGACGCTCAACCGCGAGGGTTATGCCGATTACGACGGCAAGTTCTTTACACTGACGCCGCGTATTCTGCGTCTTGGCATGGCGGCGCTGGCCTCGTTGCCCTTGTCGCAGATCGTGCAACCTTGGCTGAATCAATTGTCCGAGAGAATCGGGCAAAGCTGTTCGGTGGCGCTGCTGGATGAAAGCGATATCGTCTATATCGCTCGTGCGGCGCAAAAACGGGTGATGTCCGTCGGGCTTATGCCCGGGTCGCGCCTGCCTGCGCATTGCACCTCGCTTGGGCGTGTCCTTCTGGCCGCGTTACCGCGAGAGGAGGCCGCAGGGCTGGTCGAAAGGTCCGACCTCACGCCGCGCACCCGGTTTTCTCTCGTCGAACCCAAGGATATCATGACGCGCATCGACGACGCGCGCGACAAAGGGTTTGCGCTGGTGAACCAGGAGGTCGAGCTTGGATTGCGGTCCATCGCCGTCCCGCTCATGGGGCGGCACGGCACGGTCGTCGCGGCGCTCAACATCGGCCTGCCCGCGACGGACGCCCCCCCCGAGGCCACCGTCGATGAGTATCTGCCCCACCTGTTGCGCCTCCAGTCGGCCATGGGCCGAGTTCTTTGATTGACAATATTTAGAGGTCTAAGTTAACAGGTGTCAACGTGGGGAGGAAACATCTGATGGACATCTTGAAACTGGACGCGAACCTGACTCTTTCGAAAAAAGCAGACCTGTATTACGGAGGGGCATGGGTTCCACCCATCGAAGGACTTTACGAAGAAACCCTGAATCCGGGCACCGGGCAGCCGATCGGAACGGTTGCCACGGCGGGCCGCGCCGACGTGGACGCCGCGGTTGCCGCGGCGGGGAAGGGTTTCGAGGAATGGCGCGATGTCGCGCCGCTGGAACGGGCCCGCATCCTCAAGGAAATCGCGGCGCTGTTGCGCAAACATGGCGATGAACTGGCGATGATGGATGCCGCGAACTGCGGCAATCCCTACACGGAAATGCGCGGTGATGCCGCGATTGCCGCAGCCCAGATGGAATTTTTCGCGGGTCTCGTGACCGAAATGAAGGGTGACACGATCCCGATGGGGCCGGACCGCGTCAACATGACATTGCGCCAGCCGCTCGGCGTCGTTGCCCGGATTCTCGCCTTCAACCATCCTTTCATGTTCTGCGGCGGCAAGATGGCCGCGCCGCTGGCGGCGGGCAATGCCGTTATCATCAAACCCCCGGTGCAGGCGCCCCTTTCGGCCCTGCGTCTTGCCGAACTCGTCGATGGCCTGATGCCGAAAGGCACGTTCAGCGTTCTGCCCGGCGGGGTCGAAGCCGGTGCCGGGCTGGCCGAGCATCCCGACGTGGCCAAGGTGACGCTGATCGGGTCGGTTCCCGCCGGGCGCGCGGTGATGCGCAGTGCCAGCGACACGGTCAAGCCCGTCCTGCTGGAACTCGGTGGCAAGAACGCCCTGATCGCCTATCCCGACAGCGACCCGAAAAAGATTGCAGATGCGATTGTCGCCGGGATGAACTTCGGCTGGTGCGGACAGTCCTGCGGCTCGACAAGCCGGGCTTTCCTGCATCAGGATATTCACGATGAGGTGATCTCCCATCTGGCCGAGGCCGTCGCGCGGTATCAACCCGGCGTGCCGACCGATCCGGAAACCACCATGGGGGCCATCGTCAGCCAGGCGCAGTTCGACCGCGTGATGAGCTTCATCGACTCCGCCAAGAGCGAAGGCGCACAGGCCGTTACGGGCGGGCATGCCGTGACCGATGGCGCCTTGGCCGATGGCTATTTCATCGCGCCGACGATCTTTGCCGACGTGACTCCGGAAATGCGGATTGCGCGGGAAGAGATCTTTGGCCCGGTGCTCGCCGTTCGCAAGTGGTCGGACGAAGACGAGATGCTGAGCGAGGTCAATGCGCTCGAACTTGGCCTGACCTGCGCGATATGGACCCGCGACCTTGTCACCGCGCACCGAACGGCGGCGAGTGTCGAGGCAGGGTTCGTCTGGGTCAACGAGGTCGGTCGCCATTTCCTCGGGGCGCCTTTCGGCGGGGTCAAGCAATCCGGTATCGGACGCGAGGAAGGCATCGGTGAACTGATTTCCTTCACCCACGAGAAGAACGTTCACATCAACCTCGCCGGGCAATAAGCGGCTGGCCGGGGGGAGGCGACGCGGGCTGAAAGGCCGGCAATCACCTGCCCCGATCTTCCCTTAACGCCGATCATCCGGGCGGCGATCAAGAAAGAAAACGGCGGCGCCGCCGGTGTGCAGGTGCGGCTGAATGAAAAGAAACAGAAAGTTGGATGGAAACATGACTGATCAAAAACCTTCACGCGTTGAGACGCCTGTGCCTTCGGCGGGTACTGGTGTATGGGGTAGTGATGTATTTGCGGATATGCTTCGTGGCTTGGGTGTTAAGTATGTTGCGCTGAACCCCGGGTCGAGTTTCCGGGGGTTGCATGACAGTCTTGTCAATCACCTTGGGAACGCGGATCCGCAGATGCTTTTGTGCCTGCACGAGGAGCATGCGGTGGCGATTGCGCATGGTTATGCGAAGGTGACGGGGGAGCCGCTTGCGGTGATCCTGCACAGCAACGTGGGCCTGATGCATGGCACGATGGCGATCTTCAACGCCTGGTGCGACCGTGTGCCGGTGCTGATCTACGGGGCGACGGGGCCGGTGGATGCGGCGATGCGGCGGCCGTGGATCGACTGGCTGCACACCTGCCGGGACCAGGCCTCGATGATCCGCCATTATGTGAAGTGGGACGACCAGCCTGCCTCGATGGAGGCGGCGCTTGAGTCGATGCTGCGCGCGGATGTGATCGCGCGGAGCGAGCCGATGGGGCCCACTTATGTCAATTTCGACGTGTCGATCCAGGAGAAGCGGCACGAGGCGGCGCCGGCGCTGCCGGATTTCTCGCGCTACCAGCCGCCGCTGCCGGCCGAGCCTGCCGCCGAAGGGGTGGCACGAGCGGCAGAGCTGCTGAAGGGGGCGAAGGCCCCCGTGGTCCTGGCGGGGCGGGTATCGCGCGACCCGGCGGACTGGGCGCGGCGGGTGGCGCTGGTGGAGGCGCTGGGCGCGAGGGTCCTGACGGATATCCGGATCGGGGCGTCCTTCCCGACGGACCATCCGCAGCATCGCGGCAAGCCGGCCTTCTTCATCGACGATGCGGCGGGCGAGGTGCTGCGCGAGGCGGACGTGATCCTGAGCCTCGACTGGCTGGACCTTGCCGGGACGCTGAAGCTGGCGGGCGAGGTGACGGCGAAGGTCATCCAGGCCTCGCAGGATTACCAGTTGCACAACGGCTGGGGCATGGAACACCAGGCCCTGCCGGCGCTCGACCTGCACCTGGCCTGCGCGCCGGACCGGGCGATGCATGCCATCGCGGATGCGCTGGAGGTGGGTGCGGGCGCGGCGCCGGAGGCCCTGCCGGTCAAGCCGGCGCTGGAGGCGCCCGCGCCGGAGACGCCGCTCGACATCATGACGCTGGCCGGGGCGCTCGGCGAGGGGCTGGACGGGGTCTGCGCCAGCATCGTGCGCCTGCCGCTGGGCTGGGCCGGGGAGGCCTGGCACTTCCGCCACCCGCTGGATTTCCTGGGCTCGGACGGCGGTGCCGGGATCGGCTCGGGTCCGGGGATGCTGATCGGCGCGGCGCTGGCGCTGAAGGACAGCGGGCGGATGCCGGTCGCGGTGCTGGGCGACGGGGACTTCATGATGGCGGCCTCGGCCTTCTGGACGGCGGCGCATTACGGCACGCCGTTCCTCGCGGTGGTGTCGAACAACCGCTCGTTCTACAATGACGAGGTCCACCAGGAGCGCGTCGCGGTGGCCCGCAACCGCCCGGTGGAGAACAAGTGGATCGGCCAGCGGATCGGCGACCCGGATATCGACATTGCCGGTGTCGCCCGGGCGCAGGGCTGCGAGGGGATCGGGCCGGTGGAGACCGCCGGCGAGCTTGTCGAGGCGGTGAAGAAAGGCCTGGAGATGGTGCGCGAGGGCAAGAGCGTGGTGATCGACGCGCGGGTCCGGCCGGGCTACAACCCCAACATGGTCGCCGGCCTGACGCGGAGCGACTGAGCATGCCCAGGATCTACATAGCACAAGACCCGGTTCTGGACGAGGTTCTGGAGCGCGCCTCGGCGCGGCTGGAGGACCAGGGCTGGGAGGTGGTGCGCGGCCCGGCGATCACGCCGGGGGTGCCGCTGCGGCTGACGCCGGATCAGCGGCAGGCGCTGCTGGGGGATGTCGATATCATCGTGGCCAGCTCGCGCTCGCGGCTGGGCGAGGAGGATCTCGACGCCTCGCCGCGGCTGCGGGGGCTGGTGTTCCCGACGATCGGGGTCGATGCGGTCGATCTGGAGGCCTGCGCGGAGCGCGGGCTGATCGTGGCCAATGGCGCGACGCCCGAGAACTTCCTGGCGATGTCCGAGGCGACGGTGATGCTGATGCTGGTGCTGCTCTACCGGCTGCACCGGTCCGAGCGCCTTTTGCGTGAGAACGCGGGGCGCCCGCAGCAGATGTACGCGCGGATGCTGTGCGGGCGGCGCATCGGGCTGATCGGGTCGGGTCGGATCGGCGGCGGGGTGATCGACCGCCTGCAGGCCTTCGAGCCGGCGGAGATCCTGGTGCATGACCCGTTCCTGACGCCGCAGACCGCGCCGGAAGGCGTGCGGCTGGTGGCACGCGAGGAACTGCTGGCGCAGGCCGACGTGATCAGCCTGCACGTGCCGCTCAATGCCGGGACCCGGGGCCTGATCGGGGAGGCCGAACTGCGGGCGATGAAGCCGGATGCGATCCTGATCAACACCTCGCGCGGCGGGCTGATCGACGAGGCCGCGCTGGCGCGGGTGATGACCGAGGGGCACCTTGCGGGGGCGGGGCTGGATGTGACGGAAACCGAACCGATGCCCGCCGACCACCCGCTGCGCGAGATCGACCGGGTCGTCCTGACGCCGCATATCCTGGGCCACACGGTCGACCTCTACTCGGTCATGCCCGAGGTCCTCGTCGAAAACGCAACCCGCATCATGCAAGGCAAACTCCCCAAATACACACGTAACCCGGAAATCCAGAAAACATGGCAAGACAAACTCAGAAAAACGTAAAGTAGGAAAGCGCGGATAGGGCGTATTCCGCGCCCTTTTCCGATGCGAAATGGCACAACAGGTGTCGCGTAGCCCTTAATTGGGTTCTGCCTCACTTTGTGTGGCGCAACTATCCTGAAACTGGAAAATTCAGGAGGTATAGTTGTGAGTTCG
Organism: Roseovarius sp. MBR-78; assembly: GCF_040547535.1. Taxonomy (NCBI): domain Bacteria; kingdom Pseudomonadati; phylum Pseudomonadota; class Alphaproteobacteria; order Rhodobacterales; family Roseobacteraceae; genus Roseovarius; species Roseovarius sp. MBR-78. The sequence goes on along the minus strand of NZ_JBEPPX010000028.1, from coordinate 6,304 downwards.
AAGAAGCACTGGTCGCCCGGGAGCGATGTTGCCGTTCAAAGCGTTGAGCGAAGTGAAAGAGGCGGGTGGATTGTATCTGGCGTCTTGGCTCCCAACGGCATTTGCCCAGACTGTGGATTGCATTCACGCCGACGTCACGGCTGGCGGCGTCGGCGGCTGCAGGATTATCCCGCGCATGGAGACGAGGTAACGGTTGATCTCGCAATTTGCCGTTGGCGATGTCAGGCACCCGCTTGCCCACGCCGGACATTCTCAGACCAAATCGCCTCGATTGCGCGTCCATTTGCACGTCGTACTTCGCGTGTCGGGGAGATTGTCACCCATCTTGGGCATGCGACCGGCGGACGGCCAGCCGAGCGGTTGTTGCATCGTTTGGGCCTTGGAGTCAGCGATGACACGGTGCTTAGGCAGCTGAAGAACCGTGCCCAAGACAGTGGCGAGTCGCCGACAGTCATCGGGATCGACGACTGGAGTTGGCGGAAATCGCAAACCTACGGCACGATCATTGTGGATCTGGAGCGTCGCGTGGTGATCGACATTCTTGAGGATCGAGATGTCGTCAGCTGCACCAACTGGCTGAAGCGACACCCCGAGGTGGAAGTGATCAGCAGAGATCGCTGCGGTCTCTACGCCCAGGCAGCACGGCAAGGGGCACCGCAGGCGAAGCAGGTCGCTGACCGGTTCCATATCGTACAAAACCTGCGGCAGGCCATCGAGGAGCAAATGAACCTTCACGGCCGTGCGACCGGCAGGGCGCTGCTGTCCGACGCCGACAACATCACCGCAGCCGGCAGCCTTCTGAAGTCACGCCTGGCGCATAGGACGTCTCGGGAAGAGATTTTCGCCACCATTCATGCGCTCCGAAATCAGGGGCTTTCATGCAGCGAGATCGGGCGGCGAACAGGGTTCCCGCGTCGCAGCATCGCGAAATGGCTGCAGTTCGAGACACCACCGGACCGCAGGCGGGCCGCTTTGAAGCCGACATCGCCGTGGTACTTTGAAGAGTTCCTGAGCCAAAGCTGGAAGGAGGGCATTCGAACTGGCAGCGCCCTGTTCCGTCTGATCCGAGAGCGCGGTTACGAGGGGAGTCAGTCGCATTTGCAGCGTCTGTTGGCGGGCTGGCGAAAAGCAGAACAGCAAGGGAGCGACTCCAAGGTAGAGCACGAAATCCTTAAGCCAGTCCGGGACCCGGAAACGGGGCACGCGATTTCCCCGGTCATCGCAGCCGCGCTGTGCATCAAACCCCGCGGAAAGCTCACCCCGGATCAAGCGCGGAAAGTCGACGCGCTCAAGGCCGGTTCTCCCGCCTTCGCAACGATGCGAAGTCTCGCCATGCGGTTCAACGGTATCCTGCGCAGCCGCCAAGCAGACCCGCTCCCAGCATGGATCGACAACGCGATCGAAACCGATCTGGCGCCCATCGTGCGCTTTGCCCGCACATTGAACCGGGACTTCGATGCAGTCAAAAACGCCATCGAGATGCCATGGAGCAACGGCCAAGCAGAAGGTCAGATCAATCGCCTGAAGACGCTCAAACGCGCCATGTACGGTCGAGCCGGTCCAGAATTGTTGCGGGCGAGAATGCTACCGTTCCGCCACACAGATTGAGGCAGAGCCGATTTAAAGGCAAAGCGACACCCGGCTGGACGGTGGATGTACATCATCCTCGCGTTGGCGTACCGGTGCTGTGGTGGCGCTCGGTCGGGCATACCCACACCGCCTATGTGGTCGAGACGATGATGGACGAACTGGCCGAGGCTGCAGGTGCAGATCCGGTCGAATTCCGCCTGCGTCACCTGACAGATGCGCGCGCGCGCGGGGTGCTGGAACTGGCAGTCGAAAAGGCTGGTGTGGTGCCCGACGGGCTGACGCGCGGCATCGCGGTCCACAAGAGCTTTGGCTCCTATGTGGCCGAGGTGGCGGATGTGCGGATTCGCGAGGATGGCACCGTCAAGGTCGAACGCGTGACCTGCGGCGTAGATTGCGGCGTGCCGATCAACCCCTCCAACATCGAGGCGCAGGTTCAGGGCGCTCTTGGTTATGGCCTGTCGGCGATCCTGCGCGAAGAGATCACCATGACCGATGGCGAGGTGGATCAGTCTAACTTCCCTGACTACAGGCCACTGCGCATCACCGACATGCCGCAGGTCGATGTGCATATCGTCCGCTCCACCGAGGCCCCCACCGGGATTGGCGAGCCCGGCACGCCGTCGATCGGTCCTGCGGTCGCGAATGCCGTGCGCCGGGCCACCGGCACGGCCGTGCGCGAGCTGCCGTTCTCGCGTCACGGGCTGGCCTGACCAGGGTCTGATCGGCGGCCCGTCCCGGCAAGAGCGCGCGCCACCGCCCGATGGCGCGCGCAATATCAGGAGCAAAAACCCGCTTTGTGGCGGCTGCTTCAGGCCCCTTCCCCCTGTCATGCGCCCGGGGAAGGGGCGCGCCACATGAACCAGGTCGGGATCAGCGCAAGCAGAAATATACCGCATACGACAAGGAAACTGTCGTGGAAGGCCGCGTTCGAGGACTGGATCACCACGATCTGCCTCAGGAACGATGTCGCGGCGGGCATGATCTGAGTGTCCGCCAGCCCCGAGCTGTGCATCAGGCCGGCGACCTCGCGCAAGAGTTCGATCGTAGTGGAGTTGTCGCTGGTCTGGGTCGCGGCAAGGGCATCTGCGTGCATGATCGTGCGCCGCTCGATGAACACGGTCAGAAGGTTCACCCCGAAGGCACCGCCAAGCTGACGGGCAAAGTTCGAAGCGCCCGAACCCTGGCCGATAAGGTGCGGCGGCAGAACCTTGAGCGCACCCGACGAAATGGCGGGAAACACCAGGCCTAGCCCCACGCGTGAAAGGACGGTCCACAGCGCCAGCGTCCAGAAGGCCGTATGGACATTTGCTTCTGCCATCAGCCACGAGGCCCAGGCAAAGACCAACATTCCGCTGCCGATCAGGACCGGCGGGGGCACCTTGTCGGACAATCGCCCCGCGATCGGAAAGACCACCAGCATGGCAAAGCCCGAGGGCATCAGGAGAAGGCCCGCCTGGGTGGGCGTCATACCCTGGATCTGCTGCACGAAGACCGGGAGCAGGTAGGTCGAGCCGAACAGCCCCGCCCCCATGATGAAGGCAACGACCCACGCCGAGGAAAAGGCGAAATTCGCGAAAAGCCGCATGTCGAGCATGGGCTTGTCAGTATACATCTCCCAGGTGACAAAGGCGATGGACGCCGCAACGGAGATCGTGAACCCCGACAGGATGATGTTCGTATCCCATCCAAGCCGCTGCGCGTTCGAGAGTGTGCTGAGCAGGACAGCAAGAAAGATCGACAGGATCGCCACCCCGACAAAGTCGAAGGCCGGGATCGGACCGCTTTCTTCACGGGTGGGCAGGAACACGTTTGCCAGAACGATGGCGATGCCGGCGAAGGGCAGGCCCAGGTAAAAGACAAAGCGCCAGTCAAAGGCATCCATCAGCACGCCGCCGATCCAGGGGCCGAGTGCCGGGGCGAGCACGACGCCGACGCCATAGATCCCCATGGCGGCACCGCGCTTGTCGGGCGGAAACACCTTGAACAGCATGATCATGGCCAGCGGCTGGACGACACCCGCCGCTGCCCCCTGCACCACGCGCGCCAGTGTCAGCACGGTTTCGTTCGGCGCGAGTCCCCCAAGCACCGAACCGCCAAGGAACACGCCCATCGCGGCGGTCATCGTCAGCCGCATCCCGAAGGCCCGGTTGGCCCAGTCGGCCAGCAGCATGGTCGCAGTCATGGCCGCCAGAAAGCCGGTTGATATCCATTGTGCCTGCACCCCGCTGATGCCGAAGGCACCCATGACCGCCGGGATGGCGACATTCACGATGGTTGCGGACAACACGACCGAGATGGTGGCAACCATAATGGTGCCCGTCGCCAACCACTTGTAGGCGGGGCCGTATTGTTCGAAATACCGGTCAATCTGTGACATCGACATAAACCTCGACCATCATGCCGGGTCTGAGCATGGTGCCGTCGGTGTCGATCTCCACCCGGATCGGCAGGCGTTGGGTCACCTTGGTGAAATTGCCCGAAGGGTTGGGGCTGGGCAGAAGCGCAAGCTGGCTGGTCGCGGCACCGCCCATTCCGATCACCTCGCCGTCAAAGGTCCGGCCGGGAAAGGCATCGACGGTGATGCTTGCCCGCGACCCGAGATGAATCCGACCGAACTCGGTCTCTTTGACATTGGCGTCGATCCAGACATCATCGGGCGCGTGATACATCGCTATGCGTGTCCCCGATGCCACATATTCGCCAACATCGACAAAGGTCGCGTCAACGATGCCGTCGAATCTGGCAGATATCGTGCGATGCGCGAGGTCGATCTCTTTCAGGCTGCGGTCGGCCTCGGTGCCGGATCGTTCGGCGAGAAGGGACGCAATCTGGGATTCCAGCACATTCAACTGCTCTGCATCGGCCTCGACGATAGCCAGACTGGCCCGTGCGTTTTCGATCGCCGCGAAAGCCGCACGCTCTTGCTGGGACGCGGTGTCCAGGGCCGCTCGTGCTTCGTCGAGGGTTTGCTGCGACGTGATGTTCTGCTGGGCAAGCTTGATCGCCCTCTGGTGACGGGTCCGGGCATTCGTCAGCACGGCAAGCGATGCCTCGTGGTTCGCCTCTGCGGCGGCAATGCCGGCCTGTGCTGCGTCCCGCCGGGCCGAAAGCTGCTTGTCGAGCAATACCTTGCGCGCCTGAAGCTCGGAAAGCTGCGCGTCGGTTGCGGCAAGTTTCGACAGGACAGCATCAAGCTGCGTCTGGGACGATTCACGGTCAAATGCGGCGATCAGGTCGTCCTTATTGACAACATCCCCGACCATCACCGGAATCGCCGTGACCCGTCCGGCGGTCTCGCTTGATATGGTGACGACCCTGGCCGCAATCCTGGCATCATTGATATGCACCGTCGTGAATCGTGCGATCACCCAAGGGGTGGCCAGCCAGACGGCAACGGCGATCACGGCGCTGATCACGGCCAGTCTGGCCCATCTTGTGCGGCTGCGCCTGGCCGGGGAATGCCGCACCGGTTCGTACACCGAAGCATCTTCTGAAATGGCCGCGCCCGTCTTTATTTCATCCATTCTGACCATCGCTCAAGACCTCCAATCTGGCCGTGATGCGGCTCAGGACTTGTGTTGCAACACGCAAGTCCTGATGGGAAATTCCTTCCAGAATTGCTGCTCGGCTGGCCGCCGATATCTCTTTCATCCTGATGATGAGAGGGCACGCAGCCTTTGTCAGGTGCAGCGTCTTGGCCCGCCTGTCTTCGGCGGAGGGCCGGCGTTCGATCAGCCCCGCCTTCTCAAGCCCGTCCAGCAGGCGGACCAGCGTCGCCGCCTCGATCCCCAGCATGCGCGCCAGTTCGACCTGCGTCACCTCTTCATTCCGCGAAAGCTCCAGCAACACGCTCCATCTTGCCTGGGACAGGTCGAGTTCTCGAAACTGGAGGTCAAGATACCGCCTCCATATACGCGACGACGACGCCAGGGAGAGTGCGAAAAGCTCCTGGTCCTCTGTCTTGTCAGGGTCGACCTGCATCGTTCTTCTCTTTCATCAGCTTGCTAATCATCGCATGGCTAATTAATATGGATACAGCGATCTTTCAAGCGCCATTCCGACACCGGAGATATAGAGATGTATGACAAGATCCTGCTGTGTTACGACGGCTCGCGCGAGGGGCGGTTGGCGCTGCGCGAGGGAGCGCAGCTTGCGCAGATCACGGGTGCAGGGGTGGTTCTGCTGGCCGTGGTCGAGACGGTCGCGGGCAATGCGCTGGCGCAGGGTGCGGATGCCAGCGTGCTTGCCCACCAGCAGGCCGATTTCAAGACGATCCTTGACGAGGGCCATCATAGACTTGCCGCCATGGGGCTGGTGCCCGAGATCCGCATGGAGGTCGGCGAGCCTGTCGGGAAAATCACCAGTGTCGCGGCCGAAACCGGGGCCGATCTGGTCGTCGTCGGGCATCACCAGCAAGGCCTCTGGACCCGCTGGATGAGCCGGTCAGTGGCTGCCGGACTGAGCGACGCACTGGGATGCAGCCTGCTTCTGGCGCAAAAGGTCGTCAAGGAATCTGAGCGTTCCACAAGGGCTGAGCAAGTATAGCCGAAAAGCGGTTACGCCGCCCCCGCAGTCAGCGCAGAAAGGCGCGGAACCGGTGCAGGGCGAAGGCGAACATCACCGACCCGATGAGCATCAGCGCCACAAGTTGCGGCCAGACCACCGACAGCCCGGCCCCACGGAACAACACCCCCTGTGCCAGCGCGATGAAATG
>NZ_JBEPPX010000027.1:0-44318 GCF_040547535.1 Roseovarius sp. MBR-78 | reverse complement strand
CCAACAGCCAGAACGCTGCCGGTGCCGAAGTCGAAGGCAACCTGTTCGCAACCGCGATCAACCTGAGCTTCTGATCCTCGTGATCTGAAAACAATGGCGGCGGGGGGTGACATTACCTCCCGCCGCTTTTATTTGTGCGCAGGACAAGTTTCGCGGCAGAAAACGGGCATCCTCTGGCATGAAGAAAAGCATCGTCTGGATGGCGTCCTACCCCAAGTCGGGCAATACCTGGATGCGGATATTCCTCGCCAATTACCTGGCCAATGCCAGCGAACCCGCGTCGATCAACCAGGCGCATCGGATCGCACTGGGCGATTCCATCACCAAGATGTATGGCATGGTGGCGCGGCGGCCGATTGATCCGTCCGATATCGATGACATGCTGCGCCTGCGCCCGCAGGTGCTGCGCGGGATCGTGGCCAACAATGCCGATATCAACCTCGTGAAGACGCATAACGCGCGGGTGGTGGCGCGTGGCGTGCCGCTCATTCCCGAAGAGGTGACGCGCTCTGCCATCTATATCCTGCGCAACCCGCTCGACATGGTGCTGTCCTATGCGCGCCATTACGGGATGACGCCGGAGGAGGCGGTCTATACCGTCAGCCACCCCGACAACGCCAATCCCCCCGACGCGGAAACGGTGACGCAGTTCATGGGGTCGTGGTCGGACCATGTGCGAAGCTGGACCACGGGCACATCCGCCTATCCCGTGCTGGTGCTGCGCTACGAGGATATGCTGGCCGATCCCAAGGCCGCTTTCGGCCAGGTGGTGGCACATCTGGGGATGCCGCTCGACGAGGACCGGCTTGACCGCGCGATCCTGTTTTCCAGTTTCAAGGAATTGTCGGCGCAGGAGAAAAAGCAGGGCTTCATCGAGAAATCGGAGGAAAGCGAGCGCTTTTTCGCCAAGGGGCAGAAGGATCAGTGGAAGACCGATCTGGCCCCGCGCCTGATAAAGCAGATGAAGCACGCGCATCGCAAGGTCATGAAAAAACACGGGTATCTGGAATGAACGATCTGCGCCGTATCATCTGGCTCGCCTCTTTTCCGAAATCCGGCAACACCTGGATCCGCAGCCTGCTGGCGCAGTATTTCATGCCGCCGGGGCAGGCCCCCGATCTCAACAACCTGCGCAATTTCACCACCGGCGATGTGCGGCGCGATTTCTTCGATGCCGCTGCGGGGGGGCGCTATGACGGCAGCACCATCGCGGACTGGCTGGAGATGCGGCCCCAGGCGCTGCGTCTGATTGCCGGATCAAAACCCACTCACCATTTCGTCAAGACCCATTGCCAGACGATGCGCGTGGGCGACACGGACCTGATCCCGCCCGAGGTAACGGCGGCGGCGATCTATATCATGCGCAACCCGTTCGATCTTGCGCCGTCCTTTGCCCGGCATCAGGGATGCGATCTCGATACCGCGATCGACCGGATGATGAACCCGGATTCGATGGCGGGCACCGCCGAGGGCATTTTCGAGCCGCTTGGCCGGTGGGACGATCACGTGACAAGCTGGACCACGGCACCGGGTCTGTCGCGTCATGTTCTGCGTTACGAGGATATGATCGCCAATACCGGCAAGGCGATGCGCGGGTTGATCGAGACATTTTTTCGCATTCCGGTGGACAAGCCCAAGCTGGCCCGCGCCGTGCGCGCCACGAATTTTGACGCGATGAAGGCATTCGAGCAAAAGCACGGATTCGTGGAAAAACCCGCCGAGATGAAGGCGTTTTTTGCCAAGGGGCAGGCGGGCGTCTGGCGCGACGATCTGAGCCCGGCGCAGGTGGGCCGCATCCGCGAGGCGTTCCTGCCGGTGCTGGAAAAATGGTATCCCGAGATGCTGAAGGAGACCGCAGTAGTCGCGGGCGCGGCCTGAGCGCGGCGAGTTTCCGGCACCGGGTTTGGCATCGGGCGCGGGAATGCCTATCTTAAGGAAACAGGCAGTATCACGGAGGGCCACATGATCCGGACGGTTTCAATGCTTGCGGCGGGCGGTCTGCTCGCGGCGTGCAGCTTTGCACAGGAACAGCAGATGGTGGCGCGACTGGGGAGCAATCCGGTGCTTTCGGGAGGCACCTACAGCAGCGGCGGGGGCCTGACGGTGGCGGTCGACGTGCGCGAGGCACAGGGCCGCACGATGGTTTGCGGGGTCTGGGCCGAGAGCGCGCAGCAATCCGTGCTTTCGCTCAACAAGGCCAAGGGTGTGCTTGATACCGGCGCGGTCAGGCTGGGGCGCGAGACGCTGGTGCGCGGGCTGCGTTTCATGGCAGAGGTGCCGCCGATGGCAAATTATGGCGGGCAAGAGGCGCAGTGCGCGGTGCTGGCGCGCCCGTGGCAGCCCGGCGATGCAGGTCGGCGCGTGGCCATCGACCTGCCCCGACAGGTGGTCGAGGTCGATGGCGACGAGTATGGCGGCACCGTCGTGGTGAGCTTTGTGCAAACCGGCCCCGGCGCGGGCGGGAGCTGAGTGCACCCGCCCAAAGGGTGGGGGGAGTGATCCCCCCACGGCCCCCGGTTCAGAGCAGGGATTTGACCTTGGCGACCACGGCCTCTGCCGTGATTCCGAACTTCTCGTAGAGCACTTCGGCAGGGGCGGAGGCCCCGAAATCGTGCATCCCGACAAAGCCGCCCTTGTCGCGCTTGCCGCGCTCGCCATAGAGCCAGCGGTCCCAACCAAAGCGAATGCCTGCCTCGACCGCCACGCGCACCGGGCCTGCGGGCAGGACGCGGCGGCGATAGCTCTCGTCCTGCTCCTCGAACAGTTCCCAGCAGGGCATGGAGACAACGCGCGTGCCGATCCCCTCGGCTTGTAGCAGGTCACGCGCGGCCATGGCGATCTCGACCTCCGAGCCGGTGGCCATGAGGATCGCCTGGCGTTTTCCTTCCGCATCGGCCAGCACATAGGCACCCTGCGCGGTCAGGTTCCTGGTCTTGTGATCGCGGCGCAGCGTCGGCAGGTTCTGGCGCGTCAGCGACAGGACCGATGGCGTGGCCTTGGAGGTAAAGGCCAGCTCCCACGCCTCGGCGGTCTCGATCGTGTCGCAGGGGCGGAACACCCAGGTGTTGGGCGTGGCGCGGCTAATCGCCAGATGTTCCACCGGCTGGTGGGTCGGGCCGTCCTCGCCCAGCCCGATGCTGTCATGTGTCATCACGAACACGGTGGGGATTTTCATCAGCGCGGCAAGGCGCATCGAGGGGCGCGCGTAATCGGTGAAACACATGAAGGTGCCGCCATAGGGGCGGATGCCGCCATGCAGGACCATGCCGTTCATCGCCGCCGCCATGCCGTGCTCGCGGATGCCGTAATGGATGTAGCGGCCCTTGGGGTTGTCCACGTCAAACACGGTCATGTCGCCCGAGCGGGTGTTGTTGGAGCCCGACAGATCGGCTGAGCCGCCGATGGTCTCGGGCAGGATCGGGTTGACCGCTTCGAGCACCATCTCGCTCGATTTGCGGGTGGCCACCTTGGGGGCCTCGTCGCTGATCTGCTTTTTAAGCGCGCGGATGCGGGCTGAAAGCTTGGCGGGCACGTCGCGGGCAAAGATGCGGGCGATCTCGGCGCGTTTCGGCGAGGCCTCAAGCCGCGCCTGCCACGCGGCATGGGTGCCCGCGCCGCGTTGGCCGATGGTCTCCCATGCCAATTTCACCTCGGCGGGCACCTCGAACGGGCCGTAGGGCCAGCCATAGGCCTGTTTCGCGGCGGCAAGCTGCGCCGCATCGGTGAGCGCGCCGTGGCCCTTGGAGGTATCCTGCGCGGCGTGGCCGAGCGCGATATGGGTCTTGCAGGCGATCATCGTGGGCTGATCGGTGGTCTTGGCCTCGGTCAGGGCGGCGTCGATCGCCACCGGGTCGTGGCCGTCGATCTCGATCACATGCCAGCCCGAGGCGCGGAAGCGCGCCACCTGATCGGTGCGGTCTGCCAGATCAACGGTGCCGTCGATGGTGATGTTGTTGTTGTCCCACAGCACGATGAGGCGCGACAACTGGTGGCGACCGGCAAGCCCGATGGCCTCCTGGCTCACGCCCTCCATCAGGCAGCCGTCACCGGCGATGACGTAGGTGTAATGGTCCATCAGCTTTGGCCCGAAGCGCGCGCGCAGCGAGACCTCGGCGATGGCAAAGCCGACGGCGTTGGAAATCCCCTGGCCGAGCGGGCCGGTTGTGGTCTCGATGCCCGAGGCGTGGCCATATTCCGGGTGGCCCGCCGTGCGCGCGCCCCATTGGCGGAAATTGCGGATTTCCTCGATGGGCATGTCGGCATAGCCGGTCAGGTGCAGGAGCGAATAAAGCAGCATCGAGCCGTGCCCCGCCGACAGGATGAAGCGGTCGCGATCCGGCCAGTCGGGGTTTTGGGGGTCGAATTTCAGGTGCTTCTCGAACAGCACGGTGGCCACGTCGGCCATGCCCATCGGCATTCCCGAATGGCCGGAATTGGCGGCGGCGACGGCGTCGAGGGTGAGCGCGCGAATGGCCGCGGCCTTCATCCAGTGATCGGGGTGCGCGTCGCGCAGGGCAGCAATATCCAAGGGGGGCGTCCTTTGAGTGGTGTGACGATTGACCGCTCAATACCAGCCCGCACCGGGAATTCAAGCGCGGGCCGGTCTGCGGCGCGTGCAGGGGCCGCTATGGGGGCGCATTTTCGCCGTGATGCATCTAGACTTGATTGCAACGGCCATGTCGTGCGATTCGTTGCAGTCAAGGCCATAGTGGAATGAGGGATCGCGCAGATGAGCCAGATCGACGAGTTGCAGACCCGGATCACCGCGGCGCTGGAGCGTATCGAGCACGGGGTGACTGCCCGCGCCGATGCCCGCGCCGAGGCCGAGGCTGCCCGCGCCGAGGCCGAAGCCGCCCGGACCGAGGCAGAGACCTCGGGGGGCGCGGCGCTCGACAGCTTGCGGCAGGAGCTTGAGGATGAGCGCCTGGTGAGCGCGCAGATGGAAGAGCGCATCAAGGTGCTGCACGCGCGGCTTGAGGAAAAAGAGGCGGCGCTCGCGGCCTTGCACGAAGGGCAGGGCGCGCAGGATGCGCCGGACGGAGAGGATGGGCGGGACGCGGCGCTGGCGCGGCTCGATGCCGATCTGCAAGCCTTGCGCGCCGCCAATGAGCAGTTGCGCCAGAGCAACGCCGCCCTGCGCGAGGCGCACGCGGCGGGCGTGACCGATGAGGGCGCGATCAACGCGGCGATGCAGGCCGAGCTTGACGCCTTGCGCGCGGCGCGTGCGGCGGATCGCGACGAGGTCGCCGCCGTTCTGGCCGAGATCGACAGCGCCGTGGCCGGGGCCACGGACCAGACGGAGGACGCGTGATGCCCGAGGTGACCATCGAGATCGGCGGGCGGGCCTTTGAGGTGGCCTGCCAGGCGGGTGAGGAGCCGTATCTGCGCGCCGCCGCCAAGATGCTCGACGAGGAGGCCGCCGTGCTCTCGGCGCAGGTGGGCCGCGTGCCCGAGGCGCGGATGCTGCTCATGGCCGGGCTGATGCTGGCCGACAAGACCGCGAACCTGCAAGACCGGCTTGCGCAGGCCGAGGCCGAGCTTGAGACGCTGCGCGCCACGCCCGCGCCTGCGCCCGAGCGCATCGAGGTGCCGGTGGTGCCCGATGCGGTGGTCGATACGCTCTCGGAGATCGCCGCCCGCGCCGAGGCGCTGGCCGATACGCTCGACCCTGCCGAGACGCTCGATCCTGCCGAGACGCGCTAGGCCATGGCCCGTATTGCCGCGCTTTTTGTCCTGGTGCTCGCCGTGGCGCTGCTTGCCTTCATCCGGCTGGCCCCGTCGGATCCGCTGCGCTGGCACCAGATGCCCGACACGATCACCAACCGCGATCTCGAAGGCGGCGCGATGCGCCGGGTCGCGGGCGACCTGGCCGCGCTCGATGCGATCATCCGCACCACGCCGCGCACGCGGGTTCTGGCGGGTTCGGTGGCCGACGGGATGGTCACCTATGTGACGCGCTCGCGGATCATGGGCTTCCCCGACTATACCACGGTGCGGCAGGTGGACGAGATGCTGGAGATATACGGGCGGTTGCGGTTCGGGCGCTCAGATCTGGGCGTGAACGCCGCCCGTATCGACGGCTGGCTGGGGCGTCTCGCCGAGGCCCGATGACAGGCAGCCATCACTGACCTTGCGCCAGATCGGCACGTTGAGCGACATGGCGCATTTGGCCATGAACATCTGGCCATCGACGCGCAGGCAGATCATCTCGCCCATCTCGACGCGCGCACCTTTGGTATCGGTGCAATAGCACTCCACCGTCTTGCCGCCGATGGTGGCATCCGCGAGGGCGGGCGTCGCCGCGAGGATAAGGGCCAGGAGCAAGCGCATGACCAAATCATAGCACGGTCCTGGGCCTTTGGCGAGATGCGCCATTGCCGCGGGGGCGCGGGCGGCGGTGGTGGAAGGGGTATTTGGACCAAGAAGAAACAGGGGGCGGTGGCAGGGGGCGCATCGTGCGCCCTTGACCGCGCCGTGGCGATGGGACAGAGGATCGCGGTCATGGTGCCCTTGGACAGATTGCAGCGGATCGTCGAGCGTTTCGAGTATATCGAGGCGCAGATGAGTGCGGGCGGCGGCGATATCGCGCGGCTGGGCCGGGAATATGCCGAGTTGCGCCCGGTGGTCGCGGAAATCCGCGCCTATGAGCAGGCGCTGGGCGATCTGGCGGGCGCGCGCTTGATGCTGGATGACCCGGAGATGCGCGCGCTGGCCGAGGATGAGATCGCCGATATCGAGGCGCGTCTGCCGGGGATGGAGCAGCGCTTGCGCCTCGCGCTCTTGCCGCGCGACGCCGCCGATGCGCGGCCCGCGATCCTCGAGATACGGCCCGGCACCGGCGGCGAGGAGGCGGCGCTTTTCGCCGCCGACCTGATGCGCATGTATCAGCGCCATGCCGAGGCGCGGGGTTGGTCCTTCGACGTGATCGAGGAGCAGTGGAGCGAGATCGGGGGCCTGCGCGAGCTGGTGGCGCGGGTGCGCGGCGAGGGGGTGTTTGCGCGGCTCAAGTTTGAATCGGGGGTGCACCGGGTGCAGCGCGTGCCCGAGACCGAATCGGGCGGGCGCATCCATACCTCGGCGGCCACCGTGGCGGTTTTGCCCGAGGCCGAGGCGGTGGATGTGGCGATTGATCCGGGCGATCTGCGGATCGACACGATGCGATCCTCGGGCGCGGGGGGGCAGCATGTCAACACCACCGATTCGGCGGTGCGGATCACCCATATTCCCACCGGTATCGTGGTGACGAGCAGCCAGAAATCGCAACACCGCAACCGCGAGATCGCGATGGAGGTGCTGCGCGCGCGGCTGTTTGACCGCGAGCGGCAGAAGGTGGCGGGCGACCGCGCCGCCGCGCGCGCCGCGCAGGTGGGATCGGGCGACCGGTCCGAGCGCATCCGCACCTATAATTTCCCGCAAGGGCGCGTGACCGATCACCGGATCGGGCTCACGCTCTACAAGCTCGATCAGGTGATGCAGGGCGATCTGGACGAGTTGACCGACGCGCTGACATCAGATGCGCAGGCGCGGCTGTTGTCGGAGGTGGAATGAGCGTGCGGGCCGCGCTGGCGGCGGCGGTGCGGCGGCTGTCGGAGGCCGGGATCGAGGGCGCGGCGGGCGATGCGCGCGCGCTCATGGCCGAGGCGCTGGGGGTGGGGCGCGACCGGCTGGTGCTGCATCTGGACGAGGCGATGGGCGCGGGTGCGCGGGCGCGGCTCGATGCGGCCCTGGCGCGGCGGGTGGCGCGCGAGCCGGTGGCGCGCATCCTTGGGCGGCGCGCGTTCTGGGGGCGCGAGTTCACGATCACGCCCGATGTGCTCGACCCGCGGCCCGAGACCGAATGCCTGATCGCCGAGGCGCTGGCGGGGCCTGCGCCCGCGCGCCTGATTGATCTGGGCACCGGCAGCGGCGCGATCATCGTGACGCTGCTGGCCGAGTGGTCCGGCGCGCGCGGCGTGGCGTGCGACATATCGCCCGCCGCGCTCGCGGTGGCGGGCGAGAACGCGGCGCGGCACGGGGTGGCGGGGCGGCTTGAGTTGGTCGAGAGCGACTGGTTTGCCGCGATCGAAGGCCGGTTCGATCTGATCGTGTCGAACCCGCCCTATATCGCCGAGGCCGAGATGGCCGGGCTTGCCCCCGAGGTGCGCGGGCATGATCCGCGCGCGGCGCTGTGCGATGGCGGCGACGGGCTTTTGGCCTATCGCGCGCTGGGTGCGGGGGTGATGGCGCATCTGGCACCGGGGGGTAGCGTTCTGGTCGAGATCGGCGCGCGGCAGGGTATTGCCGTGGCGGATATCCTCGCGCAGGCGGGGCTTGTGGGGGTGCGCGTGCTGCTCGATCTCGATGGGCGCGACCGGGTGGTTGCCGGGCATCATCCCGCCGAAACCGGCTGATCGGCGTGGAAATACGCCAATCGTGTGCAAAACCTTGCGGTTTTCCCTTGTCAGGCGGCTTTGGGCGTGGTTAGACAGGGCATCGCTCAGGCGGACGCCGTTTACGGTGTCTCGAGCGGTATCAAGCCAAGACATGTCCGATCCGGGAGCATGAGGCGCATGGGGCGCCGGGCGGATCAAGCGGCACTCAGACCACAAGGCTGGACTGCAAACATATGAGACCATCCAAGTCACGTTCGCGGAACAAATCGAACCGCAACCGATCCGTCGGCAATGTCGTCAACCGCGTGTTCGACAGCTCCGGCCCCGAGGGCAAGGTGCGCGGCACGCCGCAGCAGATCATCGACAAGTATACTCAGCTTGCCCGCGATGCGCAGCTTGGCAATGACCGGGTTGCGTTCGAGAATTTCCAGCAGCACGCCGAGCATTACCAGAGGATGCTCAACGAGGCGCAGCGCGAGCAAGACGCGCGGCGCGAGGAGCACGAGCGCCAGAACCGCGACCGCCAGACCGACCGCGACCGCGATCGTGGCCCGCGCGAGGGTGGCCCCCGGCAGGGTGAGGATCAGCCCGCCGATCCGGCGCGCTGCGCGCAGCCCGAGATCATCGAGCCTGCCGATAGCGGCGATAGTGGCCTGGTCGAGACGCCCGAGACGCGCGGCGAGGGCCGGAATGACCAGCGCGCCGAAAATCGCAGTGAAAATCGCAGCGAAAATAACGGTGAAAACCAGGGCGAGAGCAAGAGCGACGACACCCCCCCGCGCAAGCCCGCCCGCAAGCCGCGCAGCCGCAGACCGGCGAAACCCGCAGGCGAGGGTGCCGAGGGCGGTCAGGCCGCGCAATCCAATAAGGACGATCAGCGCGGCGATGGCGGCCCCGAGCTTTCTGCCGGGCCGACCAAGGCCGCGGAATAGGCGCGTTGCGCAGTCTAAGCCTGTGATGACCGATCCGGCCCACCCCGAGACCCCGCAGCCCGCCTTTGTGCTGGTGCGCCCGCAGATGGGCGAGAATATCGGCGCGGCGGCGCGGGCGATGTGGAATTTCGGGCTGGACGGGATGCGCCTCGTCGCGCCCCGCGATGGCTGGCCCAACCCGGCGGCGGTGGCGATGGCGAGCGGCGCGGGGCGGATTCTCGACCGGGCGGGCCTGTTCGAGGATGTCGCGGGCGCGGTGGGCGATTGCACTTATGTGATGGCCACCACGGCGCGGGTGCGGGGCCTGACCAAGCCGGTGCTCAGCCCCGAGCGCGCCATGCAGGAGGCCGCGCGCCGCGCCGCCACTGGCGAGCGCGTGGCGATGCTCTTCGGCCCAGAGAGGGCCGGGCTGGAAAACGAGGATGTGGCGCGCGCCAATGCCCTTGTCAGCGTGCCGGTGAACCCCGACTTTCCCAGCCTCAACCTTGCGCAATGCGTGCTGCTCTGCGGCTATGAATGGCGCCGCGCCACGGCGCAGGTGCTGCCCGAGCGGGTGGACATGGCCGGGGCCTGCTGGGCCGAGCGCCACGAGATCGAGCGGCTGGCCGATCATTACGAGGCGCGGCTGGAGGCGGCGGGGTTCTTCTTTCCCGAGCACAAGGCGGCGCGGATGCGGCTCAACCTGCGCAACCTGTGGAGCCGGTTGCCGCTCACGGGTTCGGATGTGCGGATGTTGCATGGCGTGATGCGGCAGATGGTCCGCTGGGCGGGGCGCGGTTGAAGGCGCGCGCGGCGCGGCCTACTCTCTGCTGCGGCACGAGATCGAGGGGCGGGGCATGACCGGAAAACGCAGCATTTTCGAGGAAGTGGACGAGGCGCGCCCCAAGGCGGCACCAAAGGGCGGCGGTATCGACGCGGGCCGGCGGGGTGCGCGGCGGGGTATCCGGCTTTGGCTGATGATCCTCTTCGCGCTGGTGGTGGTGATGATCGCGGTCGGCGGGCTCACGCGGCTCACCGATAGCGGCTTGTCGATCACCGAGTGGAAGCCGGTCACCGGCGCGCTGCCGCCGATGTCGGAGGCGGTCTGGCAGGAGGAGTTCGACAAGTATCGCGCCATTCCGCAATATGAATTGCTCAACAAGGGCATGTCGCTGGCCGAGTTCAAGGCGATCTACTGGTGGGAATGGGGCCACCGGCAGTTGGGCCGCGTGATCGGCCTTGTCTGGGCGCTGGGATTTTTCGGCTTCCTGCTGGTGCGGCAGATCCCGAGGGGCTGGGCCGGGCGGCTTTTGGTCCTTGGCGCGCTGGGCGGCGCGCAGGGCGCGATCGGCTGGTGGATGGTGTCCTCGGGCCTCACGGATGGAATGATCGCCGTGGCCTCTTACCGGCTGGCCACGCATCTCGGCCTCGCCTTTGTCATCCTCGGGCTGATCGCGTGGTATGTGATGGCGCTTGGCCGCGAGGAGCGCGCGTTGATGCAGGCGCGGCGCGCGCGCGAGGTCAGGCTTTTCGGTCTGTCGACGGGCCTCATGCATTTCGCCTTTCTGCAAATCCTGCTCGGCGCGCTGGTGGCGGGGATCGACGCGGGCCGCAGCTATACTGACTGGCCGCTGATGGCCGGGGGCCTGCTGCCGCCCGACATGATGGACCTCGCTCCGTGGTGGCGCAATTTCTTCGAGAATCCCGGCACGGTGCAGTTCATCCACCGGCTCAGCGGCTATTTACTCCTGGCCTTTGCCGTGGTGGTCTGGCTGCGCGGGCGGCGGTCGGCGCATGGGGTGACACGCGGCGCGTTCAACGCCGTTTTTGCCGTGCTGCTGGTGCAGGTGGTGCTGGGGATCACGACGGTGCTTTACGTCGCGCCGTGGCCGTTGGCCATTGCGCATCAATTCGTGGCGGTGCTGCTTTGGGTGGCGATCCTGCGGGCGCGGTTCCTGAGCCTTTATCCGCGCGCCACATCCATTCGGGGAGGGCAGGCATGACCGCCTATGACGATCTGATGGCGCTGGAGCGCGAGACACAGGCGCTGGCACAAGTGGCCGGGCGGCTGGGCTGGGATCAGGAAACCATGATGCCGCGCGGGGCCGCGCCGCAGCGCGCCGAGGAGGCGGGAGCGATGCAGGCGGTGCTGCACGCGCGGCGCGGGGACGCGCGGCGCGGCGATCTGCTGGCGCAGGCCGAGGCCGAGGCAACGGGCGAGGTGGCGTGCGCGCAGTTGCGCCATATCCGCCGCGATTTCGACCGCGCGGTGCGGGTGCCGGGCGATCTGGCGGTGGCGCTGGCGCGGCTGACGAGCCGGGCGCAGGGGCAATGGGCCGAGGCGCGGGCGGGCGATGACTATGCCGCCTTCGCGCCGGTGCTGGCCGAGGTGGTGCGGTTGAAGCGCGAGGAGGCGGCAGCGCTGGCGCGGGGCGGCGATCTCTACGATGCGCTGATCGACGATTTCGAGCCGGAGATGACGGCGGCGCGGCTTGACGCGATGTTTGCCGAGATGCGGCCCCGGCTGGTCGATCTGCGCGCCCGCGCGCTCGATCGCGACTGGCCGGTGATGGAGGCCGCGTTCGAGGAACAGGCGCAACTGCGCCTCGCGCGCGAGGTGGCGCGGCGCTTCGGCTATGATTTCGCGCGCGGGCGGCTTGATCTGGCGGTGCATCCGTTCAGTTCCGGCTCGGGCGACGATGTGCGCATCACCACGCGGGTGGCCGAGCATGACCCGTTCAATTGTATCTATTCGACGATCCACGAGGTGGGCCACGCCTGCTATGAGCAGGGGATCGACGCCGATTACCGCCTGACGCCGCTGGGGCAGGGCGTGTCGATGGGGGTGCATGAAAGCCAGAGCCGGATTTACGAGAACCAGCTTGGCCGCAGCCGGGCCTTTACCGGCTGGCTATACGCGCGGATGCGCGAGGCGTTCGGCGATTTCGGGGTGGCGGGTGAAGAGGTGTTCTATCGCGCCGTCAACCGGGTGCATCGCGGCTATATCCGCACGGAGGCCGACGAGGTGCAGTATAACCTGCATATCATGCTGCGGTTCGACCTGGAAAAAGCGCTCATTGCGGGCGATCTGGCGGTGGATGACCTTGAGGCCGCGTGGAATGACCGGTTCGAGGCCGATTTCGGCCATGCTGTGGATCGCGCCTCCAACGGGGTGTTGCAGGATGTGCACTGGTCGGTGGGGCTGTTTGGCTATTTCCCGACCTACAGCCTTGGCAATGTCTATGCCGGGTGTCTTTACCACGCGATGCGCGCGGCGGTGCCCGATCTGGAGGCAGAGCTGGCACGCGGCGAGCCGGGGGCGGCCACGGGCTGGCTCTGCGCACAGGTGCAGGCGCATGGCGGGCGGTTCGCGCCTGCCGAGGTGATCGCGCGCGCCTGCGGCGGGGAGACGCCCACGGCGGGGCCGCTGCTGGACTATCTCGAAGAGAAGTTCGGCGGGATGTGAGAGGTAGGGGAAATCCCCGCTTGCGCGGGGATGACGCGGTGACAGGCGGCGGGGATGCGCGCTCAGCCCCCTTCGGATACGGCCTCGGCTTCGGTCTGTTCGATCCATTGCGCAAGGATCGTGCGCAAAAGCGCCACGTCGCGAGTCTCGATCGCCTCCGACAGAGATTTCAGCGCCTTCACAAGCTCGATCTCCGACAGGTGACCCTCTTGCGCGCGCAGGATGCGCGGGTGCGGGGTGGTGAGCATGTCCGAGCCGATCAGCAATTCCTCGTGCAGCTTTTCGCCGGGGCGCAGGCCGGTCACCTCGATCTCGATATCTCCCTCGGGGTGGGCCTCGTCGCGCAAGGTCAGGCCCGCCGCCTCGATCATGCGCAGCGCGATGTCGCGCACCTTGATCGGCGCGCCCATGTCGAGCACGAAGACATCGCCGCCGCGCGCGATGGTGCCTGCAAGCAGCACCAGCCGCACCGCCTCGGGGATGGTCATGAAATAGCGGGTGATGTCGGGATGGGTGAGCGTGATCGGCCCGCCGCGCGCGATCTGTTCCGAGAAGGTGGGGATCACCGATCCCGACGAGCCAAGCACGTTGCCGAACCGCACCATCGAGAACCGCGTGCGCGTGGCGCGGGTGGCGAGATCCTGCACGATCATCTCGGCAAAGC
The DNA here is from genome assembly GCF_040547535.1 of Roseovarius sp. MBR-78. NCBI lineage: Bacteria > Pseudomonadati > Pseudomonadota > Alphaproteobacteria > Rhodobacterales > Roseobacteraceae > Roseovarius > Roseovarius sp. MBR-78. The sequence goes on along the minus strand of NZ_JBEPPX010000027.1, from coordinate 30,905 downwards.
GCTTGGACGCCCCCATGACCGAGGAGGGCCGCACCGCCTTGTCGGTCGACACAAGGATGAAGCGCTCGACGCCCGCTGCCTCGGCGGCGAGCGCCACGGTGCGGGTGCCGATGACGTTGTTGCGCATTCCCTCGATGGCGTTGGCCTCGACCATCGGCACATGTTTGTAGGCGGCGGCATGAAGCACCACGTCGATCTTGCGCGCCCGCATCAGCACGCTCACAAGCTCTGCCTGGCAGACCGAGCCGAGGATCGGCATGATCTCGACCTCGGGGGCAAGCTCGCGCAATTCGCGCTCGATCTGGAAAAGCGCGTGTTCGCCATGATCAAGCAGCACCAGCGTTTTCGGCCCGCAAGTGGCGATCTGCCGGCACAGTTCCGAGCCGATGGAGCCGCCCGCGCCCGTCACAAGCACCCGCCGCCCGGCATAGGCGTCGGTCACGCCGGGCAATTCATTCTCGAGCGCATCGCGCCCCAGAAGCATACTTGGCTCTATCGGGCGGCTCTCGTAGAGGGCAACCGCGTGTCCGGTGACCAGATCGGCAAAGGAGGGCAGCGCGTGCACCTCGCAGCCGGTGGCCGACAGGCGGTGGGTGAGGTTGGCGCGCGCCGCCTCGCTTGCGCTTGGCATGGCGAGGATGATCCGCCCGATCCCGTGCCGCGCGACAAGCGCCGCGATCTCGTCGGGACCGTGGACGCGCAGGCCCGACATGCTCAGACCACGCAGGCGCGGCTCGTCATCGGCAAAGGCCACCGGGCGCAGCCGGTCATCGCCCAAAAGCGCGGCGGCAAGCTGTTGCCCGGTTCTCCCGGCCCCGTAGATTAGCACCGGCAGGCGGTTATCCACCGGCGGGGGCGTCGGGGCGGCGAGGGGGCGGCCGCAGAGACGGCGCAGGGCGGTCAGCAGGCGTTGGCGCATGGCGGCGTTGGTCCTCGGGCGGCGGCAGGATGGCGTCGAGTTTGGCCCAGAGCGTCGATCACGGCAATGGCCTTCACCGGGTTGTGACGGCTCCTGCGGTCGCGCCCGCCCCGTTCAGTCCGCCGCCTCCTCTGTGGTCTCGTCCGCCTGATCGGCGATCCAGGCGACCGAGACCACCTCTTCGCCCTTGCCGGTGTTGAACACCCGCACCCCGCCCGCGCTGCGCGAACGGAAGGAAATCCCCTCGACCGGCACGCGGATCGACTGCCCGGTCGAGGTGGCGAGCATGATCTGATCCTCGCGGCTCACCGGGAAGGACGCGACAAGCGGGCCGCCGCGCATGGTTTTCTCGATCGCGGTCACGCCCATGCCGCCGCGCCCGCGCAGCGGGTAGTCGTGGCTTGAGCTGAGCTTGCCGATCCCGCGCGCGGTGATCGTGAGGATAAGATCCTGCGCCGCGCGCATCTCCTGATAGCGCGCCTCGGGCAGGGCGGCATCGGCATTGCCTGCGGCGTCGGGATCTTGTGCGTCGTCCTCCGGCTCGGCGCCGAACTCGGCGCGGAAGCGTTTGAGGAAGGCCGCGCGCTCGTCCGGGGTGGCCTCGAAATGGCGGATCACCGACATCGACACCACGCGGTCGCCCGCAGCGAGACGGATGCCGCGCACGCCGGTGGATTTGCGGCCCTTGAACACGCGCACATCGCCCACGGAAAACCGGATCGCGCGGCCCGAATCGGTGACAAGCATCACGTCATCGGCCTCGGAACTGATCCGCGCGCCGACCAGTTCGACACCCTCGGGCAGGTCCATCGCGATCTTGCCGTTGCGCATCACGTTGGTGAAATCCGACAGCGCGTTGCGCCGCACATCGCCCGCCGAGGTGGCGAACACGATCTGAAGATCGTCCCACGCATCCTCGGGGCGGTCCACCGGCAGAAGCGCCGCCACCGACACTCCCGCCGGAATCGGCAGGATGTTGACGATGGCCTTGCCCTTGGAGGTGCGCCCGCCCTGCGGCAGCCGCCAGGTCTTGAGCTTGTAGACCATGCCCGAGGTGGTGAAGACCAGAAGCGGCGTGTGGGTATTGGCAACAAACAGCGAGGTCACAACGTCCTCGTCCTTGGTGGCCATGCTGGAAAGACCCTTGCCGCCGCGTTTCTGCGCGCGGAAATCGGCGAGCGCCGTGCGCTTGATATAGCCGCCTTGGGTGACGGTCACGACCATCTCTTCGCGCTCGATGAGGTCTTCGTCCTCCATGTCGCCGGACCAGTCCACGATCTCGGTGCGGCGCGGCACGGCGAAAAGCGCGCGCACCTCGCGCAGTTCCGTGGCGATGATCTCCATGATCCGCTCGCGCGAGGCGAGGATGGCGAGGTAATCCTTGATCTTGCCGGCGAGGTCTTGCAACTCGTCGGTGACTTCCTTGACGCCAAGCTGCGTGAGGCGTTGCAGGCGCAGGTCGAGGATGGCGCGGGCCTGTGTTTCCGACAGGTTATAGGTGCCGTCCTCGTTGGCGCGGTGGGAGGGGTCGTCAATCAGCGCGATATATTCGAGGATGTCGCCCGCGGGCCAGCGCCGCTCCATCAGCTTTTGCCGCGCCTCGGCGGCGTCGGCAGAGGCGCGGATGGTGGCCACCACCTCGTCCACATTCGAGACCGCGACGGCCAGACCGCAGAGCACATGCGCGCGTTCGCGCGCCTTGCGCAGGTCATAGGCGGTGCGCCGCGCCACCACCTCTTCGCGGAACTCGATGAAGAGCGACAGGAAGCGGTGCAGGGTCAGTTGCTCGGGTTTGCCGCCGTTCAATGCCAGCATGTTGCAGCCGAACGAGGTCTGCATCGGGGTAAAGCGGTAAAGCTGGTTCAGCACCACGTCGGGGGTGGCGTCGCGTTTCAGCTCCACCACCACGCGCACGCCGTTGCGGTCGCTCTCGTCCTGGACATGGGCGATGCCCTCGATGCGCTTGTCGCGGGCGGCCTCGGCGATGCGTTCGATCATCGTGGCCTTGTTCACCTGGTAGGGGATCTGGTCGATGACGATGGCAAAGCGGTCCTTGCGCAATTCCTCGGTGCGGGTGCGCGCGCGGATGATGACCGAGCCGCGCCCCTCCAGATAGGCCTTGCGCGCGCCCGAGCGGCCCAGCATCAGCCCGCCGGTGGGGAAATCGGGGCCGGGCACGTATTGGATCAGATCCTCGCTGCCAAGGTCGGGATCGTCGATCAGCGCCAGCGTGGCGTCGATCACCTCGCCAAGGTTGTGCGGCGGGATGTTGGTGGCCATGCCCACCGCGATGCCGCCCGCGCCATTGACGAGCATGTTGGGGAAGCGCGCGGGCAGCACCGTCGGCTCGCGGTCCTTGCCGTCGTAATTGTCCTGGAAATTCACCGTGTCCTTCTCGATATCGGCGAGAAGGAAGGCGGCGGGCTTGTCCATGCGGACCTCGGTATAACGCATGGCCGCCGCGTTATCGCCGTCCATCGAGCCGAAATTGCCCTGCCCGTCCAGAAGCGGCAGCGACATCGAGAAATCCTGCGCCATCCGCACCAGCGCGTCGTAGATCGCGCTATCGCCATGCGGGTGGTATTTGCCCATCACGTCGCCCACCGCGCGCGCGGATTTGCGATAGGGCTTGTCGGGCGTGTTGCCGCCCTCGTGCATGGCATAGAGGATGCGCCGGTGCACGGGTTTCAGCCCGTCGCGCAGATCGGGGATCGCGCGGCTCACAATCACGCTCATCGCGTAATCGAGATAGGAGGTTTTCATCTCCTGCGTGATCGAGATCTGCGGCCCCGACGGGGTGGCGGGGGTTTCGTCTGGAATTTCAGGGGGTTGAGGCGTATCGCTCACGTTTTTTACCGTCCCTTTATCTGCGCTATATCTTGTTGGCGCGACTATATCAGAGCCATGATATAGGGTGCAATGGCGCAGGCGAGCCCCCCGTGGCAGCCGCCGATCACGAGTGATAACATACTGTTTTAATTGAAAAGTAATTCATTCGTGGCAAGATCATCCTGTCAGGCAATGGCAGGAGCAGAGACATGGAGATGACCGAGACGGAATTGATGCTGAAGGGCTATGGGCTGACCACGGCGGAATTTTTCTACCGGATGCCCGACTATCGAAACGTGCTCAACAGCTATCTGTGGCAGGATTACGATATCGCCCCCGATCACCCGAAGCTGTTTGGCTTCATCGAGTTCTGGCAACGCGAGATCGATGGGCCGCTGCATTCGGTGCGCTTTACCCATCGCAAGATGATCGCGCCGGGGGAATGGCAGAACGTGGTGGGCGAATTCACCCTGCATTGAGGGCGGGGCATCTGCGCCCACGCTGCCGCATGGGCATTCACCGGCGCGGGGAATGATTTTCTACTTGAGGCTTGAAATCGGGGGTAGTCCTGTCATTACCGGTGCGCCGCACCGTAGCATTCGAGGGACGCCTCCGCCCATGAGCCTTGACCAGATTTTCGTGCTGCTGCTGTTGTTGGTGGTCTTTGTCAGTTTCTTCAAGGAAATCTACCCGCCCGAGGTGACGGCGCTGGGGGCCTCGGCGGTTCTCTTGGCCACAGGGATCGTAGAAACGCGCGATTTCCTCAAGGTGTTCGGCTCCTCGGCACCGATCACCATCGCGATGATGTTCATCATCTCCGCCGCGCTGGAGCGCACCGGCGTGCTCGAGATGATCGGCGGCGTGCTGCGCCGACAGGCGCGCGGGTCGTTCCTGCGCACGATCCTGATCATGATGGTGGCGACGGCGGGGGCCTCGGCCTTCATGAACAACACGCCGGTGGTGATCCTGCTCACGCCAGTGATGATCTCGGTCGCGGCCTCGGTCGGGGTGTCATCGTCCAAGCTGCTTATCCCGCTGAGTTTCTCGGCCATATTCGGCGGCACGCTGACGCTTGTCGGCACCTCGACCAACATCCTGATGAGCGGGGTGGCGCGCGACGCCGGACAGCCCCCCATCACCATGTTCGAGATGACGCTGCCGGGGCTGGTCTTTGCCACGGTGGGGCTGATCTACATGGCCTTTGCCGGGCGCTACCTGCTGCCCGAGCGTGCCTCGCTTGCCAGCGTTCTGGGGCAGGAGGGCAAGCGCAAGTTCCTTGCGCGGCTGCTTATCCCGCATGAATCGAAATATATCGGCAAGAAGCTGGAAGATCTGCCGTTCAACCGGGCAGGCGCGCGTATCCTCGACGTGGTGCGCGGCGAGATGTCGATGCGCCGCCACCTCGATGGCATGGTGCTGGAGGCGGGCGACCGGGTGGTGATAAAGACCGATACGGGCGAAATACTCGGCCTCAAGGAAAACGGCGAGATCGAGTTTCGCGGCATGGATGACAGCGGCTTTGAGCCGGTGACCGCTGATCGCACGATCACCATGGAGGCGAGCGTCGGCCCCAATTCGCACCTGCGCGGGCGACCCATCAAAGACCTGAAACTGCGCCGCAAATACGGCGTTTACCTCATGGCGGTGCATCGGCAGGAACAGAATATAAGTCAGGACCTGCCCGAGGTGCGGCTGCAATTTGCCGACACTCTGCTGCTCGAAGGCCCGCCCGAGGGCATTCAGCGGCTGATGGAGGATGGCGGTATCGTCAACCTGACGGCCCCCACCGAACAGGCGATGCGGCGGGCCAAGGCCCCGATTGCCATTGCCACGATCCTCGGCGTCATGCTTCTCGCGGCTCTGAACGTGATGCCGATTGCCGGGCTGGCGGTGATCGGCGCGGTGGTAGTGATGATGACCGGCTGTGTCGATCCCGAAGAGGCGTTCGACGCCATCGACTGGCGCATCCTGTTCCTGATCTTCGGGATGCTGGGCGTGAGCCTCGGGATGCAGGAGACCGGCACCGCGCGCCTCATTGTCGAGACGGTGGTGGACGCGGTGCAGGGGGTGGGGCCGCTGGCCATCCTCGCCGCCGTCTATGTGCTGACCAGCGTGCTGACCGAGATGGTGACCAACAACGCGGTGGCGATCCTCATCGGCCCCATCGTGATCGGGGTGGCGGTGCAACTGGGGCTTGATCCGCGCCCCTTCATCATGGCGGTGATGTTCGCGGCCTCGGCCAGTTTCGCCACGCCCATCGGCTATCAGACCAACACCTTCGTCTACAGCGCGGGCGGCTACAAATTCCGCGATTTCCTTGTCGTGGGTCTGCCGCTCAACGTGATATTCGCTGTCGTGGCGGTTCTGGTGATCCCGTTCTTCTTTCCGTTTTAAGGCTGCGCGCGATGATGTCTTCCCCTGTGCCGCTGAGCCGCGACCTGGTGCTTGTGGGGGGCGGGCACGCCCATGCGCTGGTGCTGCGGATGTGGGGGATGGACCCGCTGCCCGGCGCGCGGCTGACGGTGATCGACCCGAACCCCGTGGCCCCCTATTCGGGGATGCTTCCGGGGATGGTGGCGGGGCATTACCGGCAATCCAAACTGGAGATCGACCTGGTGCGGCTGGCGCGCTTTGCCGAGGCGCGGCTGATTGTGGGGGCGGTGAGCGCGATCGACGCGGGCGCGCGGCGGATCACGGTGGGGGCGAGCGAGATCGGCTATGACGTGGCCTCGGTCGATGTGGGCGTTCATGCCATGATGCCCGCCCTGCCGGGATTTGCCGAGCACGGCGTTGCGGTCAAGCCGCTCGGCCCCTTCGCCGACCGGTGGGAGGCGTTCGTCGGCGCCGTGGCCGAGGGGCGCGAGGACGCGCAGGCGGCGGTGATCGGCGGCGGCATCGCCGGGATCGAGGTGGCGATGGCGATGGCGCACCGGCTGGGGCCGGGCGCGCAGGTCAGCCTGATCGAGCGCGCGGCGGAGATTGCCCCCGAAGGCCCGGTGCTGCGCCCGCGCCTGCGCCGCGCGCTCGCGGATATGGGCGTGCGGGTTCTGACCGGCGCGCGGGTCGCGCGGATAGAGGCCGACGCGGTGCTTCTGGAGGGCGGCGAGGCGGTGCCCTCGCGCCTGACGGTGGGGGCGGCGGGGGCGCGCGCGCATGGCTGGCTTGCGCATTGCGGCCTGCCGGTGACAGATGATGGATTTGTGCGCGTCGGTGCGGATTTGCGGGTCGAGGGGCAGGAGGCGCTTTTCGCCGTGGGCGATTGCGCGCATCTCGGCCATGCGCCCCGGCCCAAGGCCGGGGTGTTTGCCGTGCGCGCGGCCCCGGTGCTGCGCGACAACCTGCGCGCGGTGCTCTCGGGCGGGTCAACGCGCCCGTTTCACCCGCAACGCGATTATCTGAAGCTCATATCGCTGGGCGAGCGGCGGGCAGTGGCGGAAAAGCTGGGTCTGGCCTTTTCCGGGCGGCTACTCTGGCGCTGGAAGGATCGGATCGACCGCGCCTTCATGGCCAAGTTCGATCCGCTTCCCGCGATGACGCCTGACCCTTTGCCGCGTATCCGTGCGTTGTCGGAGGAGGAGGGCCACGAGCCGATGTGCGGCGGTTGCGGGGCCAAGGTGGCACCTGCGGTGCTGCGCGGGGCCATTGCCGGGCCGGGCGACGATGCCGCCGTGATCGAGACGGGTGGCGCGCAACAGGTGCTGAGCACCGATCACCTGCGCGGCTTTACCAACGACGAGGCGCTGATGGCGCGGATCGCGGCGCTGCACGCGCTGGGCGATATCTGGGCGATGGGAGCGCGCCCGCAGGCGGCGCTGGTCTCGGTAACGCTGCCGCGCATGAGCGAGGCGTTGCAAGCCCGCAGCATGGCCGAGGTCATGCAGGCCGCGCGCGACGTGCTGGAGGCCGCAGGCGCGGAAATCGCGGGCGGCCATTCCAGCATGGGGGCGGAGGCAAGCATCGGCTTTGCGCTCACCGGGATCGTCACGGGCGCGCCTATCACGCTGGCGGGCGCGCAGCCGGGTGATGCGCTGATCCTGACGCGCGCCATCGGCTCGGGCACATTGCTGGCCGCCGAGATGCGCGGGCAGGCCGAGGGCCGCGATATCGTGGCGCTGTTTGACCGGCTGGTGGTGCCGCAGGGCGATGCGGCGGCGATGCTTGCGGGCGCACACGCGATGACCGATGTGACCGGGTTCGGGCTGGCGGGGCATCTGGGCAATATCTGCCGCGCCTCGGGCGTGGCGGCGTGGATCGACCCCGAAGCGGTGCCGCTCATGCCGGGGGCCGAGGCGCTGGCCGCAAACGGCATCCGCTCGACCATCTGGGCGGCCAACCGCCGCGCGGCACCGGTGGTGGGGCTGGATGAGGGTGCGCGCGCAGCGCTCCTGCACGATCCGCAGACAGCGGGCGGGCTGTTGGCGGCGGTGGCGGCGGCAGAGGCCGAGGGGCTGGTGGCGCAGTTGCGCGCGGCGGGCCATGAGGCGGCGCGTATCGGCGGGATCGAGGCGGGGGCGGCGGCGCTGCGGGTGGGCCATATGGCCGGCTGAGGCCTGCGTGGTTCGGGGATGGCAATGGCGCGGTCATGCAGGGAGACGTTGGTGGTTTCAGAGATGAGCCGCGCGGTGCCCGTCACGCCAAAGGCGTGCCGACTATAACCGGCGCACCTTCGGTGCGACGGGGCGGACGGGCGCTGCGCGGCGGCGCGCCAGAGCGCGCCTTGATTCCGCGCAAAGGGGGCTTCGCCTTGAACGGCAGCAACAGACCACACCCTGTCCCCGCCCCCTCTTGCGCCCACAAGGGCCGCAGCATAAGCCATCCCCATGCCGTCCCGCCTGACATATCGCCAGCATCTGCGCGCCGTTCTTGGCCTTGGCCTGCCGCTTGTCGGCAGCCATCTGGCGCAATTCGCGATCACCCTCACCGATGCGGTGATGCTGGGCTGGTATTCGGTCGAGGCGCTGGCCGCCGAGGTGCTGGGCGGCACGCTCTTCTTCGTGCTGTTCATCATGGGATCGGGATTTGCCTGGGCGGTGATGCCGATGGTGGCCTCTGCCGCCTCGTCGGGCGAGGAGGCGCAGGTGCGGCGCGTCACGCGGATGGGGCTTTGGGCCTCGGGCCTCTTTGCGCTGGCCTGCCTGCCCGCGACGCTGGGCGCGGCGACGCTCTTTCGGCTCATGGGGCAGGAACCGGGCACCTCGGCGCTGGCCGCCGATTACATCGCCATCGCGGGCTGGGGCATCCTGCCCGCGCTCATGGTGATGGTGCTCAAATCCACGCTGGCCGCGCTGGAGCGCACGGCCGTGGTGCTGTGGGTGACGCTGGCGGCGGTGGCGCTCAACGTGGTCATCAACCACGCGCTCATCTTCGGCAATTACGGCCTGCCCGAGATGGGGGTGCGCGGCGCGGCCATCGCCTCGGTCGCGGTCAATATCGCCTCGCTGTTGGCGCTGGCGGTCTATGTCGCGCGGGTCATGCCCGAGCACGCCATGTTCGCGCGGCTCTGGCGGCCCGACTGGGAGGCGCTGGCGCGGGTGTTCCGCCTTGGCTGGCCCATCGGCCTCACCAACCTGGCCGAGGTGGGGCTTTTTGCCGCTTCCTCGGTGATGATGGGCTGGCTTGGCACGCTGCCGCTGGCGGCGCATGGTATCGCGCTTCAGGTCACCTCGGTGATCTTCATGGTGCATGTGGGCCTCTCGAACGTGGCCACCGTGCGCGCGGGGCAGGCGCAGGGGCGCGGCGACGGGCAGGGGCTGCGCGACGGGGCGCGAGTGGTGCTGGCGGTGTCGGGTGTGGTGGCGGTGTGTACGGTCGTCGTGTTCCTCGCCGTGCCGGGGGTGCTGATCGGCCTGTTCCTCAGCCCCGACGACCCCTCCCGCCCCGCCGTCATCGCCATCGGGGTGATGCTGCTCGCGGCGGCGGCGCTGTTTCAGGTGGTGGACGCGGCGCAGGTCATGGCGCTGGGGCTGCTGCGCGGGGTGCAGGACACGCGCGTGCCGATGGTCATTGCCGGGCTGAGCTATTGGGTGGTGGGCGTGCCGGCAAGCTATGTTCTGGGCTTTACCTTCGGGATGGGCGGGCCGGGGATCTGGCTGGGCCTTGCGCTGGGGCTGGCGCTGGCGGGGGTGTTCATGCTGTGGCGGTTCTGGGGCTGGTCGGTGCGCGCCTTGCCCGCCTGATGGCCCAGCTCAGCCTGCCCGGCGGCGCGCGCGCCAAGTGATAAGCCGGTCGAGCGCATAGCCCGTCACCAGCACAGCGACGAAACCCAGCGTCGCCCAGATCACAAGAAACACCCATATGAGGTTGACCGCCCCCATCACGAGCGCGGCAGTGGTATAGTTCGGCGCGGTGTCGAGCGGTCCCTGGCGCATGGTGGCGAGTGTAAATCAATTTCGGCGAAATGGGATGGGGTTTTTTTGGTTTGAATTTGCGCCATGTCGGTTTCTGATCGGTTTTGCCTGAGGATCAACGGGCCTGCCTTCTCGGCCGCGTGCAGGACGGCAGGCGGTTTGAAGGGTCTGGAGGGGACGTTCGCTGAAGCCGCGTATTGCCGTGCCGTCACGCCGGAGGCGTGCCGATCATAGATGGCGAACCTCTGGTTCGACGGGCGGCCCGGCGATGCGCGGCGGCGTGCAAGCACGCCTCGATTCCGCGCGGGGCCAAGCCTTGGATGGCGGCAACAGGCCACCCTTACCCACAGGTTGCGCAACCTAACGGCCACGACGCCCCCGCCTCAGCCGCCGCGCTGCGCCACCAGATCGAACGATATCCCGACCTCGAAACCCAGTTGCCCGGCATCCTGCGTGCCCATGCCGATGGCGAAATCGCGCCGGTCCACCGCCATCCCGCCCGAGGCGCGCGCGGTGTCGCCCTCGATGGCCAACGCAAAGGGCATTTCCACCGGCACGCTTTGGCCCTTGATGGTGAGCGTGCCGCGCGCGACATGGCCGCCCGCTTGCGCCAGCAGATCGGCTTTGAACGTGGCGGTCGGGTGCTCTTCGGCGTTGAAGAAATCGCGCCCCATCGCCTGCGACGTGACCGAGCCGAGCGTGAGCGACGGGATCGCCATCACCACCTCGACCGTGCCGTGACGGCCCCCGGCACCGGGCTGTTCCGAATAGGCGATATCGGCGGTCCAGTCGGCAAAGCTGCCGGTGACCTCCGAGCCCATCTGCCGGACCGTGATCGCAAGGCTGCCCTCCTGCACCGTCCAGTCCGATTGCACGGCGGCGAGGGCGGGGCCGGTGCCTGCGACCGGTTTGGCGAACCAGCCAAGCGCGCCCGCTCCGCCCAGCACGGCGGCCCAGATCACGAGGGCCGCGACAAGGGGCAGGGCGTGGCCGGGCTGGCGCGCGGTGGGCTGCGCCGCGCCGCCGCCGGGCAGCATCCGCCGCAGCGTCGCGTCGCCGTCAATGAGGTGATGCTTGAGCGCGCCCGCGACATGCGCGGCAAGCGCCCCTGCGAGCACCAGAATGAACACGAAATGCAGCGTCGCCGCGATCTCCGACAGCGCTTCGGATTTCGGCACGAAAGGCAGATTTTGGCCGAACGGCCACCAGATCGGCGCGAATCCGGTTGTGGCGGCGTGATGCACCCAGCCCGAGAGCGGCACCGCCACGAGCGAGCCGTAAAGCAGCCAGTGGACGCATTCGGCGGCCCAAGCCTCAAGCGGGCGATCCCCGTTCAACAGCCCCGGCTTGGTCTGCGAAAGCGCCCAGAGGATACGCAGCAGCGCCACGAAGAACACTGCCACGCCGGTGGTCTTGTGGATCGAGAACAAGAGCGCCGCGCGCGCCACCTGCGCCTCGCTGCCGCCGGTGGCGGCGATCGCTTCGGCCATTTCGGCGGCAAACCAGCCCAGCGGCAGGTTGGCGAGGATCAAGAGCGCGGTCAGCCAGTGGAACGCTTTGGTGACGGCCCCGTAAGTGGTGGCGGAACTGGTGATCGGCATCTTTCGGCTCTCCTGTGGTTGCGCGTCAATCTAGCGATCACCGCGCCCGCGTCCATCGCCGCCTGCGCACAGGGTGCGTGCGGGCGGGCACGGGGGCCGCTTTGGCGTTGCCATGAGCGGCGCGGGCGTGTATCCGGGGGCGATTTTTCGTGGGGAGGAACGCTGATGAGCCGGGCATTCATATTTCCGGGGCAGGGGGCGCAGGTGATCGGCATGGGCCGCGATCTGGCCCTGGCCTACCCGGCGGCGCGCGCCGTATTCGACGAGGTGGATGCCGCCCTGGGCCAGGCGCTCTCGTCGCTGATCTGGGAGGGCGCGCAGGACGCGCTGACGCTGACCGAGAACGCCCAACCCGCGCTCATGGCCACCTCGCTGGCCGCGATGCGCGCGCTGGAGGCCGAAGGGGTGGAGATCGGCGCCGCACGCTTTGTCGCCGGGCACTCGCTGGGGGAATATTCCGCGCTGGCCGCCGCCGGGGCGCTCAGCATCGCCGATTGCGCGCGGCTGTTGCGCATCCGTGGCCGCGCCATGCAGGCGGCGGTGCCGGTGGGCGTGGGCGCGATGGCCGCCCTTCTGGGGCTTGATTTCGAGACCGTGCGCGCGGTCGCCGAAGAGGCCGCCGAGGGCGAGGTCTGCCAGGCGGCAAATGACAACGATCCCGGCCAGGTGGTGGTCTCGGGGCACCGCGCGGCGGTGGAACGCGCGGTCGAGATCGCCAAGTCGAAGGGGGCCAAGCGCGCGGTTCTCTTGCCCGTCAGCGCGCCGTTTCATTGCGCGCTGATGCAGCCCGCCGCCGACGCGATGCAGGCGGCGCTGGCCGAGGTCGAGATTACCGCCCCCGCAGTGCCGCTGGTGGCCAATGTGCGCGCCGGGGCGGTCACCGACCCGGCGGAGATTCGCGCGCTTCTGGTCGCGCAGGTTACCGGCTCTGTGCGCTGGCGCGAATCGGTGCAATACATGGGCGGCGAGGGTGTCACCGAGGTCTGGGAAATCGGCGCGGGCAAGGCGCTCTCGGGCATGGTCCGGCGCATCGACCGCGCCATCGCCTGCCGCGCCATCGGCACGGCAACAGAGGTGCAGGAGGCCGCCGCGTCTCTGGCATGAGGCGCGCGGCCCGAATTTGGGAGAGTGAAATCATGGTCGATCTGACGGGAAAATCCGCGCTTGTCACCGGCGCGTCGGGGGGTATCGGGGCGGCCATCGCGCGCGCGCTGCATGGCGCGGGGGCTACGGTGGGGCTGTCGGGCACGCGCGTCGCGCCGCTGGAGGCGCTGGCGGGCGAGCTGGGCGCGCGCGCCCATGTGCTGCCCTGCGATCTGGGGGATGCGCAGGCGGTCGAAGCGCTGCCCAAGGACGCCATCGCCGCGATGGGCAGCCTTGATATCCTGGTCAACAATGCGGGCATCACCCGCGATCAGTTGTTCATGCGGATGTCGGATGCGGACTGGCTTGATGTTCTCAACGTCAACCTCACCTCGGCGATGCGGCTCTGCCGCGCGGCAGTGCGCCCGATGATGAAGGCGCGCTGGGGCCGGATCGTCAATATCGGCTCGGTGGTGGGATCGACCGGCAATCCCGGACAGGTCAACTATGCCGCCGCCAAGGCGGGGCTTGTGGGGATGACCAGATCCATCGCCCACGAGGTTGCCTCGCGCGGAATCACCGCGAACGTCGTCGCCCCCGGTTTCATCGCCACGCCGATGACCGACAAGCTGACCGACGAACAGAAAGCCGCGCTTTTCGCCAAGATCCCCGCCGGACGTATGGGCACGCCCGAGGAAGTGGCCGCCGCCGCGCTCTATCTTGCCAGCCCCGGCGCGGGCTATGTCACCGGCACGGTGCTGCATGTCAATGGCGGGCTGGCGATGGTCTGAGACGGTCCGAGGCTGCCCGAGATGGGCGGCGTTTTGCCCGTGCCGGGCGCGGTGAAAGCATTTGCCATTGCCATCACCTGTGCTATAGGCCACGCAGCTTTTCCGAAGGGGGCGCGGTTTCCTTCGGTGGCCTGACCGGGTCGCTACCGGATCGCACCGGGTCGCAGCGCCACGCTGAGACGCCCGCGACGGGCACCATCCAAAGTCCGGCCCCGCGAGGGGCGGGATAAGCCAAAGGGGCGGAAACGCCCGACACAGAATGAGGAATGAGACATGAGCGATATCGCTGACCGCGTGAAGAAGATCGTGGTGGAACATCTGGGCGTCGAGGAAGACAAGGTCGTGGACAAGGCCTCGTTTATCGACGATCTGGGCGCCGACAGCCTCGATACGGTCGAACTGGTGATGGCGTTCGAAGAGGAATTCGGCATCGAAATCCCCGATGACGCGGCCGACACTATCCAGACGGTCGGCGACGCGGTGAAATTCATCTCTGAGGCCTCCTGAGTTACGCCGCTCGACGGCGAGAAAGGCCCTGCCGAAAGGCGGGGCCTTTCTTGTTTGGACGACTGTCAAGCCTGACCGTTGATGTTGCGGGTGCTAAATCCGCCTTTCAATGGCGGCTCTGAGCCCAGAGGCGCGGATACTGCGGCGCGAATGAACGACCGCTTCACGCGTTGCATCCGGGTCTAGGCCCGCAATCTGATCCGTTCCGAAGCGCAGGAACGACTTTATTGGAACAGGCCCCGTGTTTCAGAATGACCTTTCGTCGGGGCGCACTTTCAGTAACAACTACATCGCATGGCGCTGAACAAACGGAGGAAGCGTGGAGAAAGAGCTCGAGTTGGAGATTGATGCGGGGTCATGGCCACGTAATCGGCCACCTAGATCCCTAAACGCAATCGGCGGTCCGCGGCAGCTCGATCTCATCGCGTTTTTGCTCATGATCGGCCACTGTACGGTCCCAGCTCATGCGGCGCGCCATGCCATAAACACTCTTTGGGCTTGGGTGCGATATTTTGGAGCTTTCTCGGAGGACGCGGACCTCCGAGTGAGCGATGAGTTCTCCGAACTCGACCCGCATCAAAAGACTATCCTCTCCGATGACTTCGGCATGGGCATGTCGCTCCATGTTCTGACCGAGGCCCTAGACCTTGTTGGCTTCTGTGATGGGAAATACTTCATAGATCGTCTGGCACCGCGTCTTGCAGGCGGCGTGCACATCACGGCGACAACGGCAAAGAACGGTGCGCGGAAGTCGCCCGACTTCGTTGCTCTCGACGCCCGGGGCCGTTGGCACGTGATCGAGTGCAAGGGGACGCAATCGGGCCCTAGCTACTGCCGAACGCAGATGGGTCGTGGATTTGCTCAGAAGCGTGCAATCGAATTTCAAGGGACGCTTAAGGGACAATCGTTGGTCACGGGCTTTGATATCGCCAGCGCAGCGAGTGATACCGCAAGCCGTCTAGTGATCATGGATCCCAAGCCGGAAGACCCGCCGCTAGAGATCGGTCCTGAGGACAGGCCGCTCATCCGCGACTGCGTGGCGCGGGGTACGATCGCGCGCGCGATGATGCTTGCCGGTGCTCCCAACTTATCGCGCCTTATGGCCGCACCGTTTGGTGACGATCCAAGGCTCCGCGCCGATGACCAGACGACGTCCTTCCGCCGTAAGCGCGCCGCCCAACTTCGAGAGGAAGGAAAAGACGACCGCAAACGCCTTACATCAGCAGGCGAGTATCTAGGACGCGAAATGACTATAGAGCTTCCCTTCGAAGTAGAGGCGGCGAAGGGGTCCTTCCGTCAAGCCACCCTACGTTCAGAGATTCTCGCCGACGTCGTGAAGGAGTTCGAGGACGAGACTCTCAGCGATTCTACCGAACACCGGGACCGTCTGGCGCGCAGCCAACGAGATCTGGCCGTTAGCCGGATTAAAACCGAAACGAACGATCATGGTGGTCTGCTTACTGTAGGAAAGCTCTATCGATCCCTGATTGAGTTTAGGTGACAGCGTACTGGGTATCGGACTGCTGTTCTCGCTAATGCACTGCTCTCTCCGATTTTTGGATCACCCGCTTTGGAATAGCTTTTGCTTCAAGGCAACAGAACATCTTGTGACAATATCTGACAGACACGAGCAGACCTTCATTCACTGCGAACTGAGGTCGGCAAAGTCCGCAAAGCTGACCTTCCCCGATAACTGCGAAAATCCATCCTGCGTGCGTCTCGCGCCGCGGGATTGAGGCCATGCCGGGGTTGTTACCGGCTTGCGTAAGCCGTTTTCGTGTCTTGCGAGGGAGAGGGCGCTGCCCCCGTCGCCGCCTGCGCGGCCCCCCCCGGAGCATTTCCGCCGACAAGACGCGGGGCCGGTGGTGCCGGGGGCGGGAAAAGTTGCTATCATGCCGTTATAGGACCAGCGGCGCCTTGCGCGGTCGGGCAGACCGGCTCGTGATCCGGTATGTCTGCCGGTCACTGTCATGGGGAATGCGGCGATGATCATCTATCCGACTCTGGAACTGATGGACGGAAAATGCGTGAGCCTCACGCGCGGGCGGCTCGATGAGCCGGTGCTGTGGCATGTCGATCCGGTCGAGACCGCGCGCGGGTTCGCGCGCGCGGGGGCCGAATGGATGCACCTCACCGATATGGAGGGGCTGAAGGGCGGTGACGCCAACAACGCGCTGATCCGCGAAATCATCCGCGCCGTGGGTATCCCGGTGCAGCTTGGCGGCGGCTTTCGCTCGCGCGAGGCGGTGACGCGCTGGATCGATGCGGGCGCGGGCCGGATCGTGCTGGGCACTATGGCGGTGCAGGACCCCGACGGCGTGCGCGAATTGGCCAAGTATCACCCCGATCAGATCGTGGTGGCGGTGGATGTGCATCAGGGGCGGCTGATGACGCATGGCTGGCAAAGCCCGAGCGCGATTTCCGCCGAGGATTTCATCGCCGCCTTTGACGGCGCGCCGCTGGCCGCGATTCTCGTCACCGATATCGACGCCGATATCGAGGACAGCGATGGCAGCCTCGGGGTGATTTCGGGGCTGGCCTCGCGCACGCGCCACGCGGTGATCGCGCGCGGCACCGTGCGTCAGGCCGATGACGTGGCGCGGCTACGCTATATCCCCAATATCGCGGGCACGCTGATCGGGCGCGCACTGATGGCGCGCGATGTCGATCTGGCCGAGGCGCTGGCGCTGGCGCGCCCCTCGCCCGAGCCGACCGCCGAGTTCATCTGAGGCGCGCCCACGCTCTTGCCCCGCCGGGCCAAGCCGGGGTATGACCGGCGGAATGTAAGAAACCGAAAGGGCAGCATCATGCGGCGTGTCGTTGTCACGGGGCTGGGGCTTGTGACCCCGCTTGCCGATGGGGTCGAGGAAACCTGGAGCCGTCTTCTGGCCGGGCAATCGGGCGCGGGCACGATCACCCGGTTCGACCCGGTGAACGTGCTGACCAAATATGCCTGCGAGGTGCCCTATGGCGATGGCAGCGGCGGCACCTTCGATCCCGACCGCTACATGGAGCCAAAGGAGCGGCGCAAGGTCGATCATTTCATCCTCTTTGGCATGGCCGCCGCTCAACAGGCGGTGGAGGATGCGGGCTGGACCCCGAAGGATGCCGAAAGCCTCGAGCGCACCGGCGTCATCATGGGGTCGGGCATTGGCGGGCTGCGCTCGATCGAGGAGACCACCAACATCATCCGCGACAAGGGCGTGCGGCGGGTCTCGCCGTTCTTCATTCCCGGCGCGCTCATCAACCTGATCGCCGGACAGGTGAGCATTCGCTACGGCTTCCGGGGGCCGAACCATTCGGTCGTGACGGCCTGCGCGACCGGGGCGCACGCCATTGGCGATGCGGCGCGGCTCATCATGTTTGGCGATGCCGATGTGATGGTGGCGGGCGGGGCCGAGGCGTCGATCTGCGAGATCGGGATCGCCGGGTTCAACGCCTGCAAGGCGCTCTCGACCAAGCGCGCCGACGATCCCAAGGGTGCAAGCCGCCCCTATGACGTGGATCGCGACGGTTTCGTGATGGGCGAGGGCGCGGGCGTCGTGGTGGTCGAAGAGTATGAACATGCCAAGGCGCGCGGTGCGAAGATCTATGCCGAGATCCTTGGCTATGGCCTGTCGGGGGATGCCTATCACATCACCGCGCCCGCCGAGGATGGCGATGGCGGGTTGCGCGCGATGCGCGCGGCGCTGCGCAATGCCGGGCTGGAGCCGGGGGCGGTGGATTACGTCAACGCGCATGGCACTTCGACCATGGCCGACACGATCGAGCTCAGGGCCGTCGAGCGGCTTCTGGGCGAGGCGGCGGGCCGCGTCACGATGAGTTCCACGAAATCCTCGACCGGGCACCTTCTGGGCGCGGCAGGGGCGATCGAGGCGATCTTTTCGATCCTCGCGGTGCGCGACCAGGTGGCCCCGCCCACCATCAACCTTGATCGACCGGAGGTGGAAACGCCGCTCGACCTTGCCCCCAACGCCAAGCGCGCGCGCAAGATCGACGTGGCGCTCTCCAACAGTTTCGGCTTTGGCGGCACCAATGCCGCGCTGGTGGTGGGGAAACCGCGCTGATGTGGCGGCACATCGTCTCGAACATGCTGACGCTGCTGGTGGTGGCGATCTTTCTTCTGGGCGGTGTCATCCTGTGGGGGCAGGGGCAATACACTGCCTCGGGCCCGCTGGCAGAGCCGGTCTGCCTGCGGGTGGCCCCCGGCACCACCATGCGCGGCGTGTCGCGCGATCTCGAGGCCGAGGGCGCGGTGTCGAGCGCCGCGATCTTTCGCATCGGGGCCGATTACGCGGGCCGCGAGGATGATCTCAAGGCCGGAAGCTGGCTTATCCCGGAGGGGGCGAGCATGGCCGAGATCACCGATATCGTGACCCGTGGCGGGGCATCGACCTGCGGCACCGAGGTGGTCTGGCGCATCGGGGTCAATGCCACCGAGGCGGTGGTGCGCGAGCTTGATCCCGCCACCGCGCGCTTTGTCGAGGCCGCGCGCTTTGATCCCGCCAGTGACGCCCCGCGCCCGGCGGTGTTCGAGACCATGCGCGCGCGCGCCGATACCCGCTACCGCCTTGCCTTTGCCGAGGGGATTACAAGCTGGCAGGTGGTGGAGGGGCTGAAATCGGTCGATGTCCTGACCGGCGAGGTGGGTGAGGTGCCCCCCGAGGGCAGCCTTGCGCCCGACAGCTACGAGATCCGCGAGGGTGACACCCGCACGGATGTGATCGCGCGGATGAGCGCGGCGCAGGAGGCGATCCTTGCCGCCGCATGGGAGGCACGCGCCGAGGGCCTGCCGCTCGAGACCCCGCAAGAGGCGCTGATCCTTGCGTCGATCATCGAGAAGGAGACCGGCGTGCCCGAGGAGCGCCGACAGGTGGCGAGCGTTTTCGTCAACCGGTTGCGGCGGGGGATGCGGCTTCAGACCGACCCGACGGTGATCTATGGCGTGACCGAGGGGCGCGGCGTGTTGGGGCGGGGGTTGCGGCAAAGCGAGCTGCGCGGCGAGACGCCGTGGAACACCTATGTGATCGACGGCTTGCCGCCCACGCCCATCGCCAATCCCGGCCGCGCCAGCATCATGGCGGCGGTTGATCCCGACAGCACCGATTTCGTCTATTTCGTGGCCGATGGCAGCGGCGGGCACGCCTTTGCCGAAACGCTGGCCGAGCATAACCGCAACGTCGCCCGCTGGCGCGAGATCGAGGCCGGGCGCACGGGGAATTAGGGGGGCGGTCAAGACTGAAAGCGGGCATTGACCCCAAGCGATGAGCCGCGCGGTCGCTGGGCCGCGGGACGGCGTCCTGCCGGAGGCATGCCTTTGGCATGACGATCGCGCGGCGGGCTTCGCCCTTGCACCATATCCATCCGATAGCGCATATTTCCGCGCCATTCCGGTATCTTCGCGCGATGGCGCACAGGGCGGCCTGCGCCAGAAAACCGGCCTCACAATCTGGTGATCGGCGCGGTGGTTACATCCCCACCCGTCGCTTATTAGCTATGGTTCAACCGCAATCACAGGAGAGTCTCATGACCGCTGAATACAAACTCGAACTTGCCCCCGTAAGCGACGATGCCGCCGAAGGCACAGCCAAGGAAATGCTGGACGGTGCGCGCGCCAAGCTCGGCTTCGTGCCGAACATGTATCGCGGCATGGCGATCAATCCGGGGCTTCTGAGCACCTATCTGCACGGCTATGCGCATTTCCGCGAGCAGGCCAATTTCACCGCGCCGGAACAGGAGGTGGTGTTCCTGACCATCTCGCGCGCCAATGGCTGCGATTACTGCACGGCGGCGCATTCGATGCTGGCGGTGAAAGTGTCGAAACTGAGCGAGGCCAATACGCAGGCGCTGCGCGATGACCGCCCGCTTGACGATGACAAGCTCGAGGCGCTGCGCCGCTTTACCCACCATATGTGGGACACGCGCGGCCTGCCGACCAAATCAGAGGCCGAGGCGTTCAAATCCGCAGGCTATGGCGACATCCATATCCTCGAAATCATCCTCGCGCTCGCGGTCAAGACGATCTCGAACTATGCCAACCACGTTGGGCACACCGATGTGGATGATGCATTCGCCCCCTTCGCGGTGGATAAAACCGTCGCGGCGGCCTGAGCCGCGATCAGCCCTTGTGCCCCCGGTCGCCCTGCGGATCGGGGGCACAGAACATCTCGTAGAGCAGGCCAAGAAGCCGCTCTGCCCGTGCGTCGGCAAGGCTGTAGAAGATGGCTTTGCCGTCGCGGCGCGCACGCACAAGCCCCTCGTGGCGCAGGCGGGCAAGCTGTTGCGAGACAGCCGCCTGCCGCGCACCCAGCAGCGCCTCAAGCTCCGATACCGATTTCTCGCCGGTCACAAGATGGCACAGGATCATCAGCCGCCCGTCATGGCCAAGCGCGCGCAGAAACTCCGCCGCCTCGGTGGCGTTTTGATGCATCTGCGCCATGTCGGCGTGGTCGCGTTCGGTGATAAGCATGGTGCCTCGCGCATTCCTCATCGTAATCTAGGCCGGTTGCGCACGCGCGGCAATTGCCAAACCTGTGAGCGCGCGGGCCACCGCCCTCGCGGTCAAGATGCACCGAATCGCGCGCGCGCCCTTGCAGGGGGTGGGGCGCGCTACTAAGACTCCGTTAGCACGCCGTCGGCTATGGTCGGCGAAACCACTTGGCCCGGCGCGATTGCGCGGGCCGCAACAGCAGGCGGGACAGGATGAAAGACCCTATTGACACGTATATGAACACCCTCGTGCCCATGGTCGTGGAACAGACCAGCCGGGGCGAACGCGCCTATGATATTTTCTCGCGCCTGCTGAAGGAGCGGATCATCTTCGTCAACGGCCCCGTCCATGACGGCATGTCGAGCCTGATCGTGGCACAGCTTCTGCACCTCGAGGCGGAAAACCCGTCCAAGGAAATCTCGATGTATATCAACTCTCCCGGCGGGTCGGTGATCGCGGGGATGAGCATCTATGACACGATGCAATACGTGAAGCCGAAGATCTCGACGCTGGTCTGCGGTCTGGCGGCCTCGATGGGATCGGTGATCGCATTGGGCGGCGAAAAGGGGCTGCGCTTCTCGCTGCCCAATTCGGAATTCCTGGTGCACCAACCCTCGGGCGGCAGCCAGGGCACGGCCGCCGATATCCTGATCCAGTCGCGCCATATCGAGCAGACGCGCGAACGGTTCTACCAGCTTTACATGCGCCACACCGGCCAGGATTACGAGACGGTGCAGCAGGCGCTCGACCGCGACAAGTGGATGACGCCCGAGGAAGCCAAGGACTGGGGCCATATCGACGAGATCGTGACCACTCGGGTCAAGCCCGGTGACGAGGGCGACGCCAAGTGAGGCGGTGACCAAGCGGTGATCGCCCGTGTTCGGGCGGTCGCCAATTTGACGTTGTGGTGCCTTTCGCCCTGACTTAAGCTGGCGGGAGTGACGCAGACGCAACAGGTATCCGGGCATTCCGGGCCAAGACGGCGCTGAAAGGTGAGGCATGGCGAACAATTCCGGCGACAGCAAGAACACGCTCTATTGCAGCTTTTGCGGCAAGAGCCAGCACGAGGTGCGCAAGCTGATCGCAGGGCCGACGGTGTTCATCTGCGATGAATGCGTGGAACTGTGCATGGATATCATCCGCGAGGAAACCAAGAGCGCCGGGCTCAAGGCGACCGACGGGGTGCCGACGCCGCATGATATCGCCAAGGTGCTCGACGATTACGTGATCGGGCAGGCGATGGCCAAGCGCGTGCTGTCGGTGGCGGTGCACAACCATTACAAGCGGCTCAACAATTCCGGCAAGAGCGATATAGAGCTGTCGAAATCCAACATCCTGCTCATAGGCCCCACCGGCTGTGGCAAGACGCTTCTGGCGCAGACGCTGGCGCGCATCCTCGATGTGCCCTTCACGATGGCCGATGCCACCACGCTCACCGAGGCGGGATATGTCGGCGAGGATGTGGAAAACATCATCCTCAAGCTGTTGCAGTCGAGCGAATACAATGTCGAGCGCGCGCAGCGCGGCATCGTCTATATCGACGAGGTCGACAAGATCACCCGCAAATCGGAAAACCCCTCGATCACGCGCGACGTGTCGGGCGAGGGGGTGCAGCAGGCGCTGTTGAAGCTGATGGAGGGCACCGTGGCCTCGGTGCCGCCGCAGGGCGGGCGCAAGCATCCGCAGCAGGAATTCCTGCAAGTGGACACCACGAATATCCTGTTCATCTGCGGCGGGGCCTTTGCCGGGCTGGATCGCATCATCTCGCAGCGCGGCAAGGGCAGCGCGATGGGCTTTGGTGCCGATGTGCGCGACAGCCAGGAGCGCGGGATCGGCGAGATCCTGACAGAGCTGGAGCCCGAAGACCTGCTCAAATTCGGGCTGATCCCCGAATTCGTCGGTCGCCTGCCGGTTCTGGCAACGCTGGAGGATCTCGACGAGGACGCGCTGGTCACCATCCTCACGCAGCCCAAGAACGCGCTGGTCAAGCAATACCAGCGGCTGTTCGAGCTTGAGAACGCGCAACTGACCTTTACCGAGGATGCGCTCAAGGCCATCGCCAAGCGCGCAATCGCCCGCAAGACCGGCGCGCGGGGCCTGCGTTCGATCCTCGAGGATATCCTGCTCGACACGATGTTCGACCTGCCCAGCCTCGAGAATGTCGAGGAGGTCGTGGTCAACGAGGAGGCGGCCACATCCGCCGCCGCGCCGCTCATCATCTATGCCGAGACCAAGGGCAGCAAGAAGGGCGGCGCAAGCGCCGGGTAGGGGCTGGCCGGGGATGCAGGGGGCCGTTGCCGCCCCTTTAATGTGACGCGGGCCGCGGCCCGGTCAGGGCCGCCATGTCAGGAAATTGGCGATGAGGCGCAGGCCGGTGGCCTGGCTTTTCTCGGGATGAAACTGCGTGCCCACGATGGTATCGCGCCCGACCACCGCCGTCACCGGCGCGCCGTAATCGGCATGGGCCAGAAGATGCGCCGGGTCGGTCACGCGGAAATGGTAGGAATGCACGAAATAGGCGTGATCGCCGGTTGAAATGCCGTCAAAGATGGGGTGGGGCCGGTCGATCACCAGATCGTTCCAGCCCATATGCGGCACCTTGAGCGCCGGATTGGCGGGGGTGATCGCCTCGACCGTGCCACCGATCCAGTCGAAACCGGGGGTTTCCTCGTATTCCATTCCGCGCGTGGCCAGCATCTGCATCCCGATGCAGATACCCATGAAGGGGCGGGCATGGTGGCGCACCGCCTCGTCTATCGCCTCAAAAACGCCGCGATGATCGAAAAGTTCGCGGCGGCAGGCCGGGAATGCGCCGTCGCCGGGCAGAACGATGCGGCTCGCACGGGCGATGGTGTCGGGATCGCTGCTGACGATCACCGCGCCGGAACCGGTCTCATGCGCCATGCGCTGAAACGCCTTTTCCGCCGAGTGCAGGTTGCCGCTCTCGTAATCGACGATGACGGTGGTCATGGGTTACAGGCTTCCCTTGGTGGAGGGGATGGCGTCTGCCTTGCGCGGATCGCTCTCGACCGCCTCGCGCAGGCTGCGCGCCACCGCCTTGAATGCGGCCTCGGCGATGTGGTGGCTGTTGATGCCCGCCAGCGCCTCGACATGCAGCGTGATGCCACCGTGGGTGCTGAATGCCTGAAAGAATTCGCGCACCAGTTCCGTGTCGAACGTCCCGATCTTGTCGGTGGGCAAAGCCACGTTCCACACCAGATAGGGCCGCCCCGACAGATCGAGCGCGGCGCGCACCAGCGCGTCATCCATCGGCAGAAGGCAGGCCCCGTAGCGGCGGATGCCGCGCTTGTCGCCAAGCGCCTGCGCCAGCGCCTGCCCAAGCGCGATGCCGACATCCTCGACCGTGTGGTGATCGTCGATATGCAGATCGCCCGTGCAGGATACCGCCATGTCGATGAGCGAATGGCGCGCCAATTGGTCGAGCATGTGATCGAAGAAGCCCACCCCGGTGCGGTTGTCATAGCTGCCGGTGCCGTCGAGTGTGATTTCGACGCTGATATCGGTCTCGGCGGTCTTGCGGGTGATGGTGGCGTTGCGCATGGGGCCTCCGCTGTTGGCTGCGGGTTCTATACTGCGGCCCGTGTCTGCGCGAAAGGGGGCAACGTATGCGCCCGCTCAGGCGGGATCGGGGCGATAGACGCAATCGGCGAGCGTGCTGTGGTTGAGATCGCGGATAAAGGCGGCCTCGGCCTGCGCCAGCCGGGTCTTGAGCCGGCAGTGTGGCATCAGGGTGCAGGCAGCGCCGCCGGTCGCGAAACATTCCACCAGCGCCTGATCGGCCTCCAGCATCGCCACCACGTCGCCCAGCCGGATATCTTCGGGCCGCACCGCCAGCATCGCGCCGCCGCCGCCACCGCGCCGCGTGTCGAGAAGCCCCGCCGCAGCGAGGGTCGAGACCACCTTGGCCAGATGGTTGCGCGACACCCGGAATTCGGCGGCCAGCGCGGCGGTGGTAAAGGCGCGGCCGGGCGCACCCGCCAGGCGCATCAGCACGCGCAGCCCGTAATCGGTGAAGGAGGTGAGGCGCATGGTCGCGATCCCGATCTGGTATTTGCAATGCGCATATAGGCGGATTAGCGTATAAACCAAACAAGTTTTCGTTCCGGTGGGACGACTCGCGAGGGGAAGGGGTCGGGCATGACCGTCGAGGGCAGCAACGCAGCGCCGAACAGGCGCGCGGCGGGGCAAGGGGCGCGGTGTCGGCCCGCCGGGCTCTGGCCATGAGCGAGCGCCGCACATATGCCTCGCCGCCCTGCATGGCCGCCGAGGTGGACCCCGCGTATTTCGATCCCTTGGGCACTGATCCCGATCAGGCACGCGACGTGGCGCGCTGGCGCCGGGCAGAGCGGCTGCGGCTCGCTGCGATGCGCGATGCGCTGGGGCAGGCCGGGCGAGCAGAGGTGTCAGAGCGGATCGGGCGGCACCTGTCGCGCGCGCTCGACGCACGCGGCATAGGGCCGGGTGTGGTGCTGGCGGGCTATTGGCCGATCAAGGGCGAGCCGGACCTGCGCCCGGTGCTCAAGACGCTGCACCGCGCCGGTGTGACCATCGCCCTGCCGGTGGTCGAGACGCGCGCCGCGCCGCTGGTGTTTCGCCGTTGGACGCCCGAAACAAAGATGGTGCGCGGCGACTGGAACATCCCGGTGCCGCCGCCCGAGGCCGATGAACTGGCCCCCGACATCACGCTGGCGCCCTGCCTTGGCTGGAGCGCCGATTGCTATCGGCTGGGCTGGGGCGGGGGGTATTTTGATCGCACGCTTGCCGCGCGCGACCCGCGCCCGGTGGCCATCGGCATTGCCCTGACCGCCGCGAACCTGCCCACGATCTACCCGCAACCGCATGACATCCCGCTTGATCTTATCGTGACCGAGGATGGCGTGCCCGCAGAAAGGATGCCCGCGCCATGAGCATCGGCACCGATACCGTCGCCCCGATCCGATTGCCCGGCAGCGGCGTGGTCGCGCGTCTGGCCTGTGGCGTGGTGCAGCCGCTTCTGTCGCGCACGGTGCGCCGGATCGCGGCGCGCCATCCGTCGCTTTTCGCGCGCCTCGGGCCGCATCAGAGCACCGATTTCCTGATCGACCCGGTTGATCTGCCCTTTGCGCTGCACCTGCGGCCCGACCCTGACGCGCTCATCTTTCGCGCCGTGCCGCGCGATGCCGCGCTGCGGGCAGGGGCGGTGATCCGGGGGCGGTTCCTGCTGCTCCTGGAGTTGATGGATGCCGAGGAAGACGGCGACGCCGCGTTCTTTTCGCGCGATCTGGAGGTGAGCGGCGACACCGAGGCGGTGGTGCGCCTGCGCAACGCGCTCGATGATGTTGACGGCTCTATCGCCGAAGAGGCCGCCGCCATGTTTGGCCCGCCGGGCCGGGCGGTGCTTGCGCGGCTCAGGCGCGCCTATAGCCATGATTACGAACGGAAAACCGCATGAGCCTTGCCGAACTGATCTGCCCTGCGGGCACGCCCGCTGCCCTGCGCACCGCCGTCGATGCCGGGGCCGATGCCGTCTATTGCGGGTTTCAGGATGCCACCAATGCGCGCAATTTTCCGGGGCTGAATTTCACCCCCGACGAGCTGGCCGAGGCGGTGGGTTATGCCCATGCGCGCGGCACCAAGGTTCTGCTGGCGCTCAACACCTATCCGCCTGCGGGCAAGGTGGACCTGTGGCGCCACGCCGCCGATACCGGGGCGCGGCTGGGGGTCGATGCCTTTATCGTGGCCGATATGGGGGTGGCCGATTACATCGCGCGCAGCCATCCGCAGATGCGCCTGCACCTGTCGGTACAGGCGGCTGCCTCTTCGCCCGAGGCGATCCGCTATTATTGCGAGAGTTTCGGAGTGAAACGCGTGGTGCTGCCGCGCATCCTGACGATCCCGGAAATCCGCCAGATCCGGGGCGAGATCCCCTGCGAGATCGAGACCTTCATCTTTGGCAATCACGGGTTGATGGTCGAGGGGCGGTGCAGCCTCACCAATTACCTCACCGGCCAGTCCACCAATATGGATGGTGTCTGCTCGCCCGCCGAGCAGGTGGACTATGCCCGCCACGCCGATGGCTCGATGTCGTCGCGGCTGGCGGGGGTCACCATCGACTGTTTCGGCCCGGAGGAGAAGGCGGGCTATCCCACGATCTGCAAGGGCCGCTACACCGCGCCGCACCGGCCCGAGGGCTATTACGCCTTCGAGGAACCGGTGAGCCTGAACCTGTCGCGGCTGCTGCCGGAACTGATCGAGGCAGGCGTTCATGCCTTCAAGATCGAGGGGCGGCAGCGCTCCAAGAGCTATGTGCGCGGCGTGGTCCGGGCTTTCCGGCAGGCGGTCGATGACATTCGCGCCGGGCGGCAGGCCAATATGGCCGATCTGGTCGCGCTGACCGAGGGGCAGAAACAGACGCAGGGCGCGTTCGAGACCAAGAAATGGCGGTGACGGAAATGACAAAACTGACGCTGGGGCCGATCGCCTATCACTGGTCTGCGGAGACGCGCCGCGATTTCTATGCCCGCATCGCCGACGAGGCCCCGGTGGACGAGGTCTATCTCGGCGAGGTGATCTGCTCCAAGCGCGCGCCGTTTCACGACCCCGACCTGCCCGAGACCATCGCGCGGCTGGAGCGCGCGGGCAAGACGGTGATCGTCTCGACGCTCGCCGAGGTGATGCTCAAGCGCGAGCGCAAGGCGACCGCCGATCTGGCGGCGATGGACGCGCCCGAGATCGAGATCAACAACGCGGCGGGGCTTTATGCGCGCGGCCCCCGCCCGCACCGCATCGGCCCGTTCATGAACGCCTATAACGAGGCGACGATTGCCTGGATGGCGGGGCAGGGGGCCACCCATGTCTGCCTGCCCGCCGAATTGCCGGGAGAGGCGATTTCCATTGCCGCCACGGCTGCGCGCGACCTGGGGCTGGGGGTCGAGGTGCAGGTGTTCGGGCGCGCCTCGCTGGCGGTCTCGGCGCGTTGCTACCACGCCCGCGCCCATGGGCGCACCAAGGATAACTGCCAGTTCGTCTGCGAGGACGATCCCGACGGGATGCCGCTGCGCACCCGTGACGATGCGCCGATCCTGCGGGTGAACGGCATCCAGACCCAATCCGAGAGCTATGTCGATTTGCTGCCCGAAACCCCGCGTCTTGTGGCCGACGGGGTGACCCATCTGCGGCTCATGCCGCAGGCGGTGGACATGGTGGCGGTGGCGCAGGTTTTCCGCGACATGCTGGAGGGGCGGCTGTCCTCGGCGGCCGAGGGAGACGCGCGCCTTGTCGCGCTCTGCGAGGGTACGGAGTTCAGCAACGGGTTCTATCATGGCACGGTCGGCTATCGCCGGATCGCGCGGGCGGCGGCGACGGCCTGAGAGGGCGAAGGAACACCGATCATGAGCTCGACCACCGAGAAGATGCGCGCCTGGACCGGCCCGGCGATCCTGAGCTTTGGCTTTCGCCCGTTTTTTTTCGGCGCGGCGGTCTGGGCCGCGTTGGCGATGGGGCTGTGGCTGGCGATGCTGTCGGGGCACGCGGGCCTGCCGATGGCGTTTGATCCGGTAAGCTGGCACGCGCATGAATTCCTGTTCGGCTATCTCGGCGCGGTGGTGGCGGGGTTCCTGCTGACGGCGGTGCCGAACTGGACCGGGCGGCTGCCCATCACCGGCTGGTGGCTGGGGGGGCTGGCGCTTTTGTGGCTGGCCGGGCGCATCGCGGTCGCGGTTTCGGCTGGCCTGCCGCCGGGGCTGGTGGCGGCGGTCGATCTGGCCTTTACGGTGGTTTTTGCCGTCGTGATCCTGCGCGAGATCGTCGCGGGCCGGAACTGGCGCAACCTGATCGTGCTGGCGATGTTGGGCGTGCTCATCCTCGGCAACGCGGTGTTCCACTGGGAGGCGGCGCGGGGCGATTACGCCGCGCAAGGGGTTGGGCTGCGGCTGGGCCTTGGGGCAGGGGTCATGATGATCGCGGTGATCGGCGGGCGGGTGGTGCCGTCGTTCACCCGCAACTGGCTGGTGAAACGCGGGCCGGGGCCGCTGCCCACCCCGCCGATGCAGGGGTTCGACAAGGTGGCGCTGCTGGCACTGCTGCTGGCGCTGGCGGCCTGGGTTGCGGGGCCGGACGCGGTGCTCACGGGCGTGGCGCTGGCGCTGGCGGGGGGCTTGCACGTGATGCGGCTGGCGCGCTGGGCGGGGCACCGGACAGGGGCCGAGCCGCTGGTGACGGTGCTGCACGCGGGCTATGGCTTTGTGCCGCTGGGGGCGCTGGCGCTGGCGGTCGAAATCCTTGTGCCGGGGACGTTTGGCATGGCGGGCGCGCAGCATCTGTGGATGGCGGGCGCGATCGGGCTGATGACGCTGGCGGTGATGACGCGGGCGACGCTGGGCCATACCGGGCAGGCCCTCACGGCGGGGCCGGGCACGGTGACGATCTACCTGGCGCTGGTCGTCGCGGTGTTGGCGCGGGTCGTGGCCGGGGCCTGGCCCGCGCTGTCGGGGCCGCTGCACATGCTGGCGGGGCTTGGCTGGATCGCGGCCTTTGGCGGGTTTGCCGTGATCTACGGCCCGCTCCTGTTGCGCCTGCCTGCGGGCAAACGCCGCTGAGTGCCTTCTGCCGGGGCCGGTGGGACGCGTGATAGCCAAACGTGTCCGCCGTCGCAGGGCTGTCGGCTCACAGCTCGCTTGCCGGCGGCACCTCGCCCAGCCGGACGGCCAGCGCCTCGAACCGGTTGGCCATGATCTCGAACTGCACCGCGTTCATCAACTCATAGACCCGCGCCATCACCGGGTGTTCGAGCGCGCGGGCATAGGCACGCAAGTCCTCGGTGGAAAAGTCGCGATAGGTCTGCGCCGCCGCCGCCAGCGCGGCCTGCTTGATCTCCTCGCGGGACTGTTCCCCTTGCGTCAGCAGACGGCGCAACAGGTCGGCGTCGTAATCGCCCTCGGTCAGCCCCGCCGCAGAGGCCGCAAGCAGGAACCGCACCTGGATTTCGCGGATCGCGCGCGCACTCATGCCGCCATTGTCGATAGCCGCATTCATCCGCTCGATCACGGCGCGGCGCGCGGGCGGCAGGGCGGCGGGGTCTGCCCCGGCCCCGGCGGTATCGTCCTCGCGCTGCCTGTGGCTGGCATTCTCGACCTCGACCAGCCGTCGGCCGAGATCGGAGGCATAGAATGTCGCGGCATGGCCCAGCATCTCAGCGTCAAGCGCGCCTTCGAGCATGTCAAGCGCCATGTCGCGCATCACCCCCTCGTCAAATACCTCGGCGCTGATCCGTGACCAGGCCAGCCCGAAATCCGCCGGCGTCATGCCGATCATGGCGGGCGCGTCGGCGGCGCTGAGCGCGATGCTGTCAATCGCCACGTCAAAGCCGGTCACATCGAGGAAGGCCACGAGCCGGTCGCGCTCCACGGCCCGCGCAGGCGCTGCAAGAACCAGCGCTACGAGCAGAAGAACAGCCAGATCCGCAAGCCTCGCGCGCATCCGCGCCACATTGACCGCCGGTATCATGATCGCGAACTCTCCTCATGGGATGGCACCGTTATGAAAGTCTATGGCATTTCCCACCGGAAACAACCCGAAACCCCCTTGCCCCGCCTGCCAAAGCCGATTACACGACCCCACGCTGAACCCCGCGGAGAGGTGCCGGAGTGGTCGAACGGGGCGGTCTCGAAAACCGTTGTGGGGGCAACCCCACCCAGGGTTCGAATCCCTGTCTCTCCGCCACAACAATATGTGGATAATTCTTTAATACATATTAAAATCAAACGCTTAGATTGATATGGTTAGCGTACGCTGACCTCTCGCCCTTGTTTTGCTACCCTTTCTGCACCACATCATGCGCCATGATGCCATCGGATGGGGAAAGCCAGGATGTCAAAACCTGTCCTGCGCGGAAAGACGTGGTATCTGAAGCGGCGAGTTCCGACGCGATTTGCGTCAGTTGAAGAACGAAGTGTCATTTGGGATAGCCTTAAGACCGACTCTTACAGCGTCGCGGTTCAAAAATCTGCGGGCGTGTGGCTCTATTATATCGAAGCTTGGGAGGCCCGGCTGGCTGGTCGGGATGGCGACGCTGTCGAAAGGTTTCGGGCGGCGCAGCAATTGGCTTCGATCCGTGGGTTTCAGTTTCTTGCAATCGATCAGGTGAAGCAGGCACCGTTGGAGGATATCTTGCAACGGGTGGAGGCATCGCGCCGCGTCGGCGGTGCGCCGGATGAGAGTGTGGCATCTGCGGTTCTGGGGGCCGTTGAGGCTCCCAAGTTGCGGTTATCCAGCTTGGTCGCGCATGTCGAAGAGTTGGCGGCACATGACAATCGTTTCAAGAATAGTGAACAGATGCGC